>JBFILW010000019.1:0-23061 GCA_041612005.1 Gemmatimonadota bacterium | reverse complement strand
GGCTGTCACATCCACGGGGGTTCATACGTTGAAGGAGGTGAGATCGGGGATGGGCGGACGAGGCGACGCGGAGTACGAGGCGGCGTACAAACGCCTGCAGCCCTCGCTCTATCGTTACCTGCTGAGGCTCACGGGCGACCCCGATCTGGCGGAAGATCTGGCCCAGGAGTCCTTCGTTCGACTCCTAGACCAGGACCTTCCAGAGGCCGAGATCCGACCGTGGATCTTCGCCGTCGCCACCAACCTGGTGCGCGACTCGGCCCGAACGCGCGAGCGACGTCGGAGGTTGCTCCAGGCACGGGGCGAGCGTGGGATTCACGCACCGCCCGCCGACGCGTGGGTGGAACGGGCGGAGCGGATCGCGTCGGTGAGGGCGGTGCTGGACAAGTTGTCGGAGCGGGACCGAAAGCTGCTTCTGCTCCGCGAGGAAGGCTTCAAGTACGCCGAGATCGCCAAATTGATCGGCGTGGTGCCCGGATCGGTCGGCACCCTGGTGGCGCGTGCGCTGCGGCGGTTCGCCGCGGCTTACAGCGCCGGCGCGGATACCGACGAAGACAAGACCTGACATGCGAAGGAGGGAACTCGCGACCCCAATCCGGTGAGAGCGAACACTGACATGAAGGAACATCTGACTCGAGGTACACTGCAGGCGCTGCTGGACGGCGAGCTGCGCGACGACCAACGCACGGCCGCGGTCGGACATCTCTCCGCCTGCGATCGATGTCGGGCCATCCGCGCCTCGCTCGAACGAGACTCCGCGCTCTTTTCGAGCGCCATCGCGCTGGTCGACAAGCCGCCTTTGAGGAGCGTCGATCGGATAGCCACCGGCGCCGGGCGCGTGTCTCGCTGGTCAAGAGCGGCCATCCTGCGCGCCGCGATTCTGATCATCGGATTCGCTGGCGTGGCTGCCGCCGTGGTCCCAGGTTCCCCGTTGGGAAGTTGGGTGAGAGAGGTGGGGCGGCAGCTCGTCGGCGGACCCGCAACACTTCCACCCGGGCCGCCTGTCGATGTAGATATGAGAGATGCGGCGGCGATTTCGCTGCTCCCGAGCGACGGTGCCCTACAGGTGGTGATCACCGGATTCTCTCCAGAATCCACGGTTCGGGTGCGAATCGTTGACGGAACTCAGGGGTACGTCAGAGTTCGCGAAACCGCGGTGGATCCGCGATTCGTTACCGCACCGGGCCGTATCGAGGTCACCGGACAGGGTGACGGGGAAATATGGATAGATCTCCCGAAATCCGCCGTCGAGGCGAGCGTGGAGGTGGACGGCCAGTCCATCATCCTCAAGGAGGGCGACCAGCTGCGAATGCTGCAGCCGGCGACCGACTCCCTCTTCGGCGACATCCTCTTCCGGGTTGGCTCGTAGAGCCCGGCCCTGAGGGCATCGATCGACGGCGGCGGGGGCGCGGATCTGCATGAGCGCCCTCGCTCTTCTCGCCACTGTCGCTTTCGCAGCGGCGCAGAGCGTCTCATCGGGAGCGTCCTTCCCGGTCCTCCACCAGGCTGAAATCCAGGGCACCGAGCTCCAGGTGTCGACTCGCAACATCCCGTCCGCGCGCACCTACGTCGATACGACACGCGCCGCCACTGTCCGCGGGCAGGTGTTGAGCGCCGAGACGGGCGAGCCTCTCGCTCACGCGGTCGTCAGTCTCCAAAACGGAGGTCCCCCCATCGAGGCGATGACCGATCCGCTCGGTCGCTATCTCCTGTCCGACGTGCCGTCCGGCCCGCACCGCGTGCGCGCTTCTCATCTGGGCCATGCCCCGCTCGAAGTGGTGATCGCGGTGCCCCAGAACGGGCGCATGATCGTTGACTTCAGCCTCACCGTGCGGCCGGTGGAAGTCGCCGCGGTGACGGCCGAATCGGAGACGGACGCCTGGGCGAGCGTCACTGCGTCGCCCGGTGACTCGACCACCCTCGGATCCGACGTCTCGGCCGCGGTTCGCGTGCTGGACGCGACGCCTGGCGTATCGGAGCTGGGCTTGATGTCCGCGCAGGCCGCGCCCGACCCCGACGCGCCCGGATCTGGAGACATCCTCTATGTGCGCGGCGGCACGGCCTACCTGGACTACGCGCTGCTGGATGGGGCCCCCGTTCAGGTGCCCTACCACCTGGGTGGTTTGGTCGAGCCGTTGATCCCGGGCGCCGTCGCTCAGGTCCAGCAGTTCCGTGGCGGTGCGCCGGCCCGTTACGACGGCGGAATCTCCGGGCTGACCGCCATCGACACGCGGCCGGCCGTTTCGGGGAGAATCGGAGCAGCCGGACACCTGGACATGATGTCGACCGGCGGCCTGGTGGAGGCGGGCACGGAACGTGGCCTTGGCATCATGGTCGCGGGCCGCACGATTCACGGGGCCTGGACGAATGCGTTCGTCGACGCCTTTCCGCAGGACTACGCCGATGCCCTGGCCCGCGTGGACGTGCCGCTGGGCGAGGCGAGCGACCTGAGCGCCACCGGCTTCTACAACCGGGAGCGGCTCGACCTCGGGTTGGCCGGCACTCGCCGCGACGAGGCGTCGTGGGGCAACTCCGCCGGCTCGCTGCGCTACACCACCGGCACGCCACTCGGCGATGCCCTCGTGGTCGTGGCGTTCGGGGAATTCAGCTCCCGCCTCCCGATCGGCGGCAGCCCGGCCATCCTGGCCACCGGAAGCATCCAGCGCGCCCGACTGACCGCAGATCTGACGACGGTGACCGGCAGCATGAGGCTCAACTATGGTCTGGCCGGCGAGCAGATCCGCTACCAGACGCGCTTCGACGACTACACGTTCAGCGCCGCGCCGGAGGCGCGCGACGCGGTCACGGACGGGATCGTCCAGGTAGACGGAGTTCGCGTTCCGACCATGCGCCGCGCCACTGGCAGAACGGCGGCCGCCTACGTGGAGAGCGACTGGCGAGTGAGCTCGAGCGTTAGCCTGCTGACCGGCATGCGGGTCAACCACTTCACCAACGGGAACACGACGCATCTGTCGCCCCGGGCCGCACTCGGTTGGCGCGCCACCGATGAAGTCGGGATCACCCTCTCCTTCGGCCGCTACAGCCAGTACGTCACGGTGCCCGACTCGCAGTCGGTGGTCACCGGCGCCGTGCTGACCGGGAGCGACGGCAGCGCCCTGGCCAGCTCGTTCACGCGCCTCTCAGTGGCCAGCTCCACCCACGTACTGGTCGGGCTGGCCCATTCCGTGGGACCGGAGTTCGCCTACCAGCTGGAGGGCAACTGGAAGCGGCTCACCGGGATCCCTGGAGCGACCGAGTCGGTGGAGAGCGCGGGCCTCCAGTTCATGCTGATGCGAAGCGCCCGCGGGTTCGGCATGTGGGGGAGCTACGAGATGGGTTGGGACTGGTCGGCCGCACGGAGCCTGAACGAGAACTTCTTCGCCGGCCGTCACCTGGTCCGGGGCGGGGTCACGACTGCGTTCGCCCGTCGCTTCACGTTCGATGCCGACATCGCGTTCGGGTCGGGCCTCTCGTACGGTGCCATCCCGCGAACCCCGCTGGGCACGGATGGCTTCGGTTCGGAAGGCGCGGCCGGTACGGGGACGCCGAGCACTCCCGCCTCGCCGATCGGACAGAGTTTCGTTCAGGCCCCGATCGAGGCAGAACGGCCGCAGGGCTCGTACTTGCGGCTCAACCTGAAAGTCGGCGCGATGTGGGGCTTCCGGGTATCCGGTCGGCCCGTGAACTTCCGGCCCTACGTGAGGATCGTGAACGCGCTCGATCGCCGCGACGGTCTGTTCTACCACTTCGATCCTCTGCTCAACGGCCAACTTCGCGCCGTCGGCACCGTGCCCGCGATGCCGGTCATCGGATTCGACTTTGCCTTTTAAGATTCGAAAGAGCCAGTAAAAGGTACGCCGTGTCTGCCTCACCGAAGTCCGCCGTATGGAAGTCCGTAGCACCGTTGGCCCCCCGATCGGTTCTCTTCGCAGCGCTCGCCCTCTCGGTCGCCTGCGGAGCGTCCACAATCGAGCCGCAGCCCTCGGAAACCGTGATCGGCCTGGCCACCAGCGGCGGGTTTGCGGGCGTGCACTTCGCGTTCGCCGTCGATGGGCCGGCGGGCGTAATTCGTGGCGTCCGCTGCGTGAGTTTCTGTGATTGGGAGGATGGTGATGTCCTGGCGACAGTGTCCTCCGCTGAAGTCGCGGATCTCGAAAGCAGTTTTGATGCAATCGATTTCCTGGCCGGTGATGACCAGGACTTCGGCGTGCAGTGCTGCGACCAGTTCCACTACGAGCTCAGCTTCTCCCGCAGCGAGGAGAGTCGAACCGTCATGGGCAGCAGTGAGCTGCTGCCGGCGGAGATACTCGCGCTGATTCGGGACGTCGAGGAGTGGGTCGCCAGCAAACGTGAAAGCAGCGCCCGGTGAATTTTCGCCGGATCACCCCGTGTGAGGTCCCCATGAAACGACGTGCTCTCATAACTATGGCCTGTGCGCTCGCGCTGGTGGCCTGTTCCGACTCGAACGGCCAGGGTCCGGACGACCAGCCGGAAGTTCAGCGCGACCTGACCGAGAATCAGGACAACTGGGAGGCGCTCGGGATCTCGGACTACACGTTCACGTTCACCCGCACCTGCTTCTGCCCGATCGAGTTGTTCCGGCCGGCCGAGGTCGTCGTACGGGACGACGTCATCGAGTCCGTGACCTACGTCGACGACGGACAACCGGTCGATCCAGGGATTTTCCCGTCTTACCAGACGATCGACGAGTTGTTCGAGATGATCGCCGACGCGATCGAGCGCGGCGCTGTGACCCTGGACGTCAGCTACGATCCAGATCTCCACTACCCGACGGACGGGTACATCGACATCAGCGAGATGATCGCCGACGAGGAGCAGGGATTCACCGCTACGGATCTCGTGCCTTTCGCAACTGCCCGGCAATGAGACACACGAGCGCCGGGGGCGCTCAGATCAGCCGGTTTGCGATAAACGCGCCGACATACGCCAGCGCCAGCATGTAGCTGAACTGAAGCGCGGGCCACTTCCAGCCGGCTGTCTCTCTTCGCATGACGGCCACGGTGGACATGCACTGAAGCGCGAAGACAAAGAACACGAGCAACGCGACGGCCCCGCCCAGATCAAGGTCTCTCTTGAGCGCCGCCTGCAGCTGGATCGACGTCTCATCCGTGTCTTCGACCCCGTAGATGGTCCCAAGCGTACCCACGATCACCTCGCGGGCCGCCAGTGAGGACACGAGTCCGACGCCGATCTTCCAGTTGAAGCCCAATGGCGCGATTGCGGGCTCGATCAGCTGTCCCGTTCTCCCCAGCGCGCTGTCGTCGATCGGCGGCGGCTCTCCGCCGACCCTCGGGAACTGCATCAGGACCCAGAGCACGATCGCCACTGTCAGGATGATGCGCCCCGCTCGCCGCAGAAAGATCCGACTCCGGTCGACGAGCCGGAGGCCCAGGGTGCGAAGCGACGGGATGCGGTAGGGTGGAAGCTCCATCACGAACCCGGAGCGCTTGCCACGCAGCAGCGTCCGCTTGAGAAGAAAGGCCGTCGATACGGCCGCGACCGCCCCCAACAGGTACAGCCCCAACAGCGTCGCGGCCCGCGTGCCGAGGACCGGACCGAGAATCTGCTTCTCCGGGATGAAGGCCGCGATCAGAAGCGCGTACACCGGCAGCCGGGCCGAGCACGTCATGAACGGGGCCACGAACATTGTGGCGAATCGGTCGCGCTCGTCCGCCACGGTGCGTGCCGAGAGGATGGCCGGCACCGCGCACGCGTATGCCGAGAGCAGAGGCAGAAAAGCCCGTCCCTGCAGCCCGACGCGGTACATCATCCGATCCGCGATGACGGCGGCCCGAGCCATGTAGCCCGAGTCCTCGAGAATCCCGAGAAACAGGAACAGGATCAGGATCTGGGGCAGAAAGACCAGCACCGAGCCGACGCCAGCCCACACGCCGTCGATCAGGAGGTCGCGGAACCAGGACGCGGGCAGCCGGGCCGCCAGCCACTCTCCGGAGCCGGCGATCACGAGCTCGATGCCGTCCATCAGCGGGACCGCCAGGGTGAAGATCGCCTGAAACACGAGCACGGCGAGGACGATGAAGCACAGCGGGCCCAACACACGATGCAGAAAGATCGAGTCGAGGCGCTCCGTGAGGTGAGACGGCCCGGCTGCGGAGTACCGGGCCGCGGCGACTGCCTTCTGCACGATCCGACGCCTTGCAGCGAAGACGTCGATGAGCGGAAGCGACGAGCGCCGCGTAACGTTGCGCAGCTCGAGCGACCGCGGCACGAGCCGATCCGGAGATCCCGAATCTCCGACCGAAGCGATGAAGTCGCGCACCGCATCGACGCCCCGGCCGCTGCGCGCGTTGGTACGGGTGGTCTGCACCCCGAACTGCTGTCCCAGGACCTCGTCGTCGAGCCGTCCGTTCCTGGCTTCCAGCTCATCGGCCACGTTGAGGACCAGGAGCGTCGGGAGTCCGAGCTCCATGATCGGCTCGACAAGCAGGAGCTGCGTCTCGAGCCGCGTCGCGTCTACCACCAGTACCACCGCGTCAGGTACCCCCAGTCCCTCGGTGCGGCCCTCAAGAACGTCACGCGTGATGCGCTCGTCGGCGGATCGGGCGGAGAACCCGCTGACACCAGGCAGGTCGATGAGCCGGGCATCGCGCCTATCGGTGAGGCGGACGGTGCCGATGTGCTTCTCGACCGTCACGCCCGGATAGTTGGCGACCTTCTGGCGAAGTCCGGTGAGCTTGTTGAAGAGGGTGGTCTTGCCGGAATTCGGTGGGCCGATCAGCGCGACGAGGAGCTGGTTGGCTGGATCTTCCGGCTTGAAGCTGTTGCCCGAGACGCGGCTGGCCGCCGGTTCGATGCCGGCCGGCGCAGTGGTCGACATGCTGTCAGCCTCGCCGGTTTAGTGGACCGGCAGGACGCCCCGTCTCACGCAGAGGCAGCCGGCCAGCTCACGACGAAGCGCGAGTAGAGACCCGTCCACGCGTACGATCGGGTCGCCGGCGGGGGAGTAGAGCAACGGACACAACAGACACCCCGGAAGTACGCCACGCTCGAGCAGGGGTTCGAGCTCGTCGGATGGCAGGTCGATGCGGACGAGCTCCACCACCTCCCGCAACGGCACCTCGGTCAGGCGGAGTTCCGTCGTGGGCGCCGGTTCGGGCAGCTCGTTAAGCAGCGTTTGGGAACGCGGGTCTTCCATGGTCAGGGCTGTTATGCCTGCAAGACAATCAGTGATTGGCGAAGTTGAGAATCAGTCTCAACAAGATACTACCCACAACTCGGGCCGGTCAAGGCACCGTGTCCGCTCGCGTCCGCCGCACATCGTGGGCCACAAGCGGGCCGTCAGCGGAGCTCGAACACCACCTGCACCGATACTGAATAGCTCAGGGTTCCGGTCTCGATCGGTGTCGGGGCCCCGCGCATCATGACCATGTCAAGCTGGGTCGTCGGTCCGACGGGGCTGGCAGGCGGCGTCCGCACCGAGATGAGCGTGCCGAGCGACTTGCCGGCGGCCGACGCCAATGTCTCCGCCTGATCCTCGGCGTTCTCGTACGCCTTCTTCAGCGCCTCACGGTGGATCGACGTCAGGTCCTCGCGGCCGAAGCGCAGGCTGCTCACGTTGTCCGCCCCCGCGTCGATCGCCGTGTCGATGATCTGACCCACCTTCTTCACATCCTCGACCGTGACATCGACCATATTGAACGCGGTGTATCCATCCGGTTGCGGATCCCGTTGCCGCGTCTCGGGATCAGACGGATAGTGCGGGTCGAGACGAAACGATGTGGTTTGTATGCCGCGGTCCTGGATGTCCGCGTCCTTCAACGCCTTCTGAATGTTGGTCATCTTGACCGCGCTCGCATCGGTCGCCTCGGCGGCGGTCTTCGCGAAACTGGTGACGGCGAACGCGATGTAGGCGCGATCGGGCTCGTACTCGACCGAGGCGGAGGCCGTGACCTCCACGTGACCGGACCGCTCATCGATGATCTCGGGCGGCACCTGCTGAGCGTGCGTGTCGGTCGGCATCAGGATGCCGAAGAGCGGGAGAACGGAGACCGCTGTAATAAGTCGCATGGCAAGACCTCGATCAGCTCTGAATCCTGTCGGAGTATCCAAAGTTACTCCGTCGAAGCCCCTTACGCTGATTCGGCCATGTTCGAGTCGCGACCCCCGCTCAGGCGCCAACCGATGAGAGCGACGATGAGCGCGAACGCGAACGCGCACACCACCATCGGTCCGGTGGGCAGGTCCGTCTGAAACGAAGCGACAAGTCCCAACAAAACCGAGGCCGAACCCACCGTCCAGGCGATCGCGAGCAACGCTGCCGGACGGGATGTGAACAGAAACGCGATCACGGCGGGAATGACGAGAAAGGAAAACACCAGCAGCACCCCGACGATCGAGACCGACACCGTAACCACCACTCCGAACAGGACGTAGAACAGAAAGTCCCACCACCGAATCTTCCAGCCCAGTTTCTTCGCGGCCTCCGGGTCGAGCGATATGGTGAGAAATCGCCTTCTCAGGAACCAGTGGATCAGCGCAATGACCGCATAGATGCCTGCGGCCCGCCAGATCTGCGGCCACGTTACCCAGAGCAGCGTGCCGGTCAATAGTTCCTGGACGTGCTCGGCGCCGCGGGGCGCCTGCGCGGTCAAAAGGATAGTGAGCGCGGATGCGACGACGAACACAATGCCGATGATCGCCTCCTGCGTGATGTACCGGTTCTTGATCCGGCTGACGCTGAACACTGCAGCGCCCAGGATCGTCGCGGCGAGCGCGAACATGTAGCCGCCGAGAGAGTCGGCGTGCAGCCCGAAGAAGACGGCCACGGTGGCGCCGGCTGCTGCGAGCTGCGCCAGGGCCAGGTCCACGAAGATCACGCCGCGCGCGATGATGTGGATTCCCAGATAGGCGTGCAGCCCGACCAGGATCAGGGCCGCAACCAGAGCCGGCAGCATCAGATCGATCATTGCTCGCGCCTCTTCATTGTCCTCGCCTTACCATTTCACGGATGCGAGCGGTCATCGGGCGCGCCCTCGAACGCGGCCGCGAGATGGCGCACCCAGTAATCGATCAGATCGAAGTAGTCGTTCACGCCCTCGGCGCCGCCAACGTTGAACGGCACCACCACCGCCGTCGCACCGGTCCGGCCCGCGACCCGCTCCACCTGTGACCGGCTGAAGTAGTTGGCCGCCAGCAGGGCGGGAATCTGCTCGCGCCGCATCAGCTCGATCACGTCGTTCACGTGCCCCGGCGAGGGAGGAATGCCCACCTTCGGCTCGATGTAGGCGGCGCACTCGACTTCGAAGCGGTGCGTGAAGTACGCCCAGTTCTTGTGGTAGCAGGCCATTCTCTTGCCACGGAAGGGTCTCGCCGCGGCCATCCACCCTCCCAGGTAGTCCGTGAGCGGCTTGTCCTGAAAGGTCTGTCCGGCGGCGAACTCCCAAAACTCGTCCTTCCGGGCCAGCTCGAATAGCACCTCGGCGCCGAGCATGTCCGCCAGCGGATCGCCGAACAGCGAGCGAATGATTCGCTCCTCGAAGCGTCTCGTGTTCTCCGCGTAGAGTTCCCCGTTCGCGGAGTCGACCCGCCGCAAACCCGCCAAAATGTTGCGCGCGATTTGAATCGCATTGAGCGGATCCGTGTAAATGTGAGGGTTGCCGAAGACGTGAACATCTCCCTCACTGCGAGACACGCTGCTCGGAACCTGGCGCAACGTGACCCCCGAATAGGCCGCCACGCTACCCGGCGCGCCCGACACCACTTTGCCGTTGTTGGCGCGGTCGAGCAGGGCGGGCACCCACAGCTCCAGGTCCAACCCGGTCGAAATGAACAGGTCTGCCCGCGCGAGAGCCGCGGCGAAGCTGGGCCTCGGATTCACGAAGTGCGCGTCCTCATCGCCGCGCGATATCGAGGTCACCTCCGCCCGATCACCAGCGATCTCCGAGGCGATCGAGCCGTACACGGGCAGAGTCGCCACGATTCGGAGCTTTTCCTGGGCCGGGAGCTCGCGTGCTCCGGCTGCCAGCATAAGGCACAGCGCTCCGCCAGCCGTCAGCCAACCCACGCGTGTTCCCACGCTCGCTGGCCGGTAGCGGTCTCGTCGATCGTTCATATCTGCCTCAATACGTCTCATGTCGATGGGGGCCGAAAGCAAACACGGTCTGGAGCAGAAACGTGTGGTTTCCGCCGCCCCCGTCCGGCTTCACGTAGTTGTACTGGAGTCTGACCCGGACCCATTCACTCTGCCACCAGTCGATGGTCGGGACGAGCATCACGATACTCGGGTCCGAGCCGAAGTTGTCGAGGTAGTCGACCCGCGCGCCCACCACCCACCGCCGGCTGAGCCTGTATGTAGCCTGGGCGGACCCGCCGTTCCCGCGCTGCTCCGCCAAGCTCAGCTCCCGCCTCGCCCAGTACCACTCAGCTTTGATCAGCAGCTCCTGGTAGAGCTGGCGCGCGGGCGGCGCCCAACGGAAAGCCAGATCCGTCTCGATCGCACTCGACTGCCGGTCGAACTCGTTCCCGCCGATCACTCCGGCGACGCCGACCTGCAGATAGGTGCTGGGGCTGATGTCGACAAAGCTCTGGAAGCGCCCCAAAAAACTCGCGTCCGTGTTGGCGCCGAACAGGATGTCGTTGCTGGCTGCCGTGAGCTCGAACCAGATTGTCTGATAAGCGCGGCCGATCGCGAAGGTCGGGAAGAGGACCGAGGCGCCCGTCTGAATCAATCCATCATCCCCGAAAAAGGCGACGGCCGGCAGCGAGCGGTCGATCTGCGGCAGCGCGTGGTTGTGCCAGCGGTTGAAGAGCCCGATCTGCTGGCGGAACTTCCCGGCCTTGAGACCAAAGCCACCCGGCAGCCCGACCCAATACGCATAGCCTTCCTCGAGATCGAACGGGGACCCGCTGTCTTCCTGCACCTCGCCCGGCGGATCCTCGACATCACCGATCGGAGTCGGCTCCTCGAGCCCGGCGATCGCGATCTCCTGCTCATACGACACGTAGACCCTCGCTCGCGCGTATGGATCGAGTGCGGCCTGAAATGAGAATTCGAATTCGCGAGGAACCGCCTGGTACTCGGTGACACCGCCGGACGGTGCCGCTACGCCAGCGACGAGGTCTCCGGTAACGCTAATCTCCGGATTGAGCGCGCTCAGGTCCCCGCTTCGGCTATCCTGACTGACCGCACTGTCGGCCTGGACCGCCGCGCTGTCGGTCCCCGCGGCCCTGCGAGCCGCCCGGCGGAGAGCGGCCAGCTCATCCTCGGCAGCGGCGACTTCGGTCGAATCGGTCCTTTCAGCCTGCCGGCTGAGCTCCGCTACAAGGCTGTCGATCCGTGCCTCGAGCGCCTCGATCTGAGTCCTGAGGCTGTCGGTGGCCGCTTCTTGAGCCCATGCCCCCTCCGGCCCCGCGAAGGTGAAGAGGGCAACGAAGGCCACCACCATCCCTATGGCTGTCCGACTCATCGTCTTCTCCCCTGTGTGACGCCCTGCCTGCCTCCACGCAGAGCGAGGTCCGCTCTGGTCGTTGTGAAAACCGAAGCGGCTGATCGCGCCGACGCGATGGCCGAGCGCGGTCGAGTGTTTGATCAGAGGAGGACCGGTGGAGCGCGGGCGGCTTGAGTGGGGAACCGCTCTGCCATCGAGATGAAGCCCACCCGTGATATCGGGCCTCGGAGCTCTGGAGCGGTAAGCGGCCTGAGCGGTGACGCCAGCGTTGCCTGGGCCGGCGTCTGTTGAAAGATGACGCACAGGTTGTGGTCGTGCCGGTAGCCGCAGCGGGAAGCGTCGTGTTGCTGCTCGATCCCCGGCTCCTCGACAATCTCCAGGGCATCGAGCTGGGGCACGCCGACGAAGAGGCCGCCCGTAAGGCAGAGCAGCGCCAGGGCCATGGCCCGGCGGAGCGGTTTCAGTCTCGGATACACGTTTGCACCATCGGCCGCACACTTCCGCTGCGGTTTGGAGCTCGGGAGCGCTCTAAGTAAACCTCGGGGTCCGAAATGTGCCAGCCCGGTTGTCAACGTCATGGCCGCTTCCCTAGCTTGTTCGTCCACCACCGGCCCGAAAACTCGACACGGCAACAGGGGACGTATGGGCGACTCCGCTCTCTTGAAGAAGCTGCTGCTCCGCTACGATGGAGCGGCCGACAGCAAGACCGTGAAGCTGACCAGCGAATCGGGCGCCGAGTGGCAGGTGGAGCTGTGCCTTCACTCCGGCACGGGACCGCAAGCGCCCCGCCTGATGGCGATGTTTCGATGCCGCTCCAGACCCGACGAGCCGCAGCGGTACACCCTGGTGCCCCCAGGTGTCTCCAAGATCCCGAAGGAAGCGGCCGAACAGTTGTCCGAGGACGACCTGCGCGATCTTCTCGCGCGTTCGGTCTCCATCTGAACTCCGTTTGACGCGATGACACGCAGCTTCTACGACTCAAACCTGCGACAGTGGGAGGCGTACGTGAGCGGCGGCCAGCCAGGATCGGTGCATGCGGCGAGGATCTTCTTCATCTGCCCGCAAGACCCGGACGCTACCCCCCGCTACGTGCCCTACGCTGGCGGCAACGCGGCGGAGGCCCAGGCAGCCCTGCTCGAATACGCCGACACGGAGCTGGTGGGTTTGCTGGAGGAGTCGATCCCGCTGGAGCTGAGCGCCTGAAGCAGGTCGTTGAAGCAGGTCGCTGAAGCCGCAAGTACTACCTCTTCCGCCGCCGGGTCCCGAAGCCGATGACCCCGATGTCCATCAGAACCGCGACGCCGACAACGATCGCCCACGGCCCCTCGAGGCTCCTTCCCTCGAGCACCGACCAGGTGTAGGCGAGCGTCGTGAGCGGCATGAAGATGAAGCCGATCAGCGGCCACAGTTGGGAGTCGAACGCTCGGGTTAGGTAGTCCGTCTCCAGGTAGAGATACGCGATTGCGGCGCGCGACCCCAGCCCGGCAATTGCCGACAGTAAACAGCCCATAGTCTATAACCTCACCAGACCGATTCAGGTGCCGGCTCCACGGCCTCTTTGGCCGAGGCGCGCGAGCCGAGCAGAATCGCGATATGCCGCGTATCCTCACTGCTCTCGAGCGCGATCTTGACCACCATCGTCAGCGGGACCGAGAGCAACATCCCGACCGGCCCGAGCACCCAGCCCCAGAATACCAGCGAGAGAAATACGACCAGCGTGGACAGGCCGACCCCGCGTCCCATCACCCGCGGCTCGATGAAATTCGCGATCACGGTGTTGACCACCAGATAGCCGATTGCGGTCAGGATCATGGTGCCGGTCCCCTGCTGAATGAAGGAGAACAACACCGCCGGCAAGGCAGCGATCAATGACCCGATGTTGGGTATATAATTCAGCAGAAAGGCCAGGAGTCCCCACAACAGCGGGTAGTCGACGCCCAGGATCGTGAGCCACACCGCGACGCCGACGCCGGTTGCGAGGCTGATCAATGTCTTGAGCGCCAGGTAGTGGCGGACGCTCTCGGTGAATTGCCGGAATCCCCCCACTGACGTCTCGCTTCCGAAAGCTGCCGCGGCCTTTTCCGGAAAGCTCGACATCTCGAGCAGGATGAAGATCATGGTGACCAGAATGAGCGCCGTGTTGGCCAACACGTTCGTCAGACCCGAGAGAAGCCGGGCCACGACCGGCAGCACGTTGGCGACGTCCAGCTGGCGCAGCAGCACGTCCTCCGAGACGTCGACACCTCGCTCCTGGAGCCATGTGAACAGGGTCGTTCCCTGCAGAGACGCGAATACGCTCGCCACCTGAGTCTCCAACCGCACCTGATACTCGGGCAGCGCGTTGGTGAAGTTCACGACCGACGTTCCGACCAAAGTCCCGATCACGCCACCGATACCAAGCAACATCAACATGATCAGCACTACCGAGAGGGCGGTCGGGACCCTGTGTTGCTCCAGCCAGCGCAGTGGTGCCGAGCAGACAACAGACAGGAACACGGCGAGAAGAAACGGAACGAGAATCGCCTCAGCCGCTCTCATCCCCGCAACGAAGATGACGAACGCAGCCGCCCCGATCAGAAAGCGGAGCGCGCGGGGGTAATGGGTCTCTGAGGCCATGCGCCATAAGCTAGTGAAGGCCACCGACGGAGCGCGAGTGGTCAGCCACGCGCTCGAGCATCCTTCTGAAACCTAGCTCGGGAATGCGTGCAGAGCCGTTGCCTTCACGTGCACCGTGAATCGCGCGCCGGGCCGAACACCCAGCCCTTCCGCAGATGAGCGCGTGATCACCGCCAGTACTTCGGGCGGGCCGTCCAGCCGGACGCGGAATAAACCGCCCACCGGACGAACCTCCGTGACCGTCGCCTCGAACCGGTTGCGGGCACTGCTCTCCCTCGGCGCGTCCGCCAGGATCAGATCCTCCGGCCGATAGGCGAGCCGCACATTCGCGCCGTTCGGTGCAGTTCCGAGCGTCAGCAGCCGAACCCCACCGCTCTCCACGACGAGGAGATTTTCCTCGCGACCCACCACGCGGCCGCTGAGAGTGAGCTCAGCGCCCGTGATCTCGGCGATGTAGGAGTCGGTCGGATTCTCGTACAGGTCGGATGGCGTCCCGACCTGGATCATGCGGCCGTTCTTCAAGACGGCGACCCTGTCCGCCAGATAGAAGGCCTCGGCACGGTCGTGTGTGATGAGTAACGTCCCACGCGTCGTCGAGCGGGCGAGCCGGGCCAGGTCCTCGCGGAGCGAGGCGCGCACCTCCGCGTCCAGATTGGCGGTCGGTTCGTCGAGGAACAGGACTTCCGGCTCCAGGACCAGGGCGCGCGCCAGAGCGACGCGTTGCGCCTCGCCGCCGCTCAGGTCGCCCACGTCGCGTTCGAGAAGGCTCTCGATTCCGAGAGCCGAGCATGCGCGGCGCACGCGGCTCGCGGTCTCGTTTCGATCGGTCCGCCGAAGCCGAAGCCCGACGGCGACGTTGTACTCCACCGACGCGGCCCACAGGTGCGAGCGCTGGAAGACGACCGCCGCGCTCCGCCGCAATTCCCGCTCAGCCGCTACCCCCGTGCAATCACGAAACCGAACCCACCCGGCCGCGGGCTTCTCGAGCAGCGCCATCACTCTCATCAGGGTCGACTTGCCGGCCCCGTTCGGCCCCAGCACGGCCAACAGCTCGCCCTCGTGCAACGTCAAGAGCGGAACGTCGAGGATCTGCCGGCCCTGATAGCGGACGTCCAGCTCCCCCGCAGACAGCAGCTCGCGCGGTTCTGGGGCTGTGGTCGGTCTCTGGCCCGCCATCCGGGTCGGGGACCGTCCCGGGGGAGCGGACGCGGTCGAAGGCATCATGGGCGGATCACGATGGGAAGAGCCGCCGCTCGCCCTGGCGGCTGAGCGCCAGAAGGACGGCGTTCACGGCGAAAGCGATCGCGAGCAAGACGCCGCCCAGCGCGATCGCGAGGCCGAAGTTGCCTCGCCGCGTCTCGAGAACGATCGCGGTAGTCATCACGCGTGTCTCGCCGAGCACGTTACCGCCCACCATCATCACCGCCCCCACCTCGCTGATGACGGCGCCGAATCCCGCCGCGAGCGCAGCGATCAGCGAGCCTCGCACCTCCCGCAGGTGAAGCAGCAGCGCCTGCAACGGTGTAGCCCCGAGCGCCCGGGCTTGGAGCCGAACGTCGGGTCCGACGCTCTCGACCGCCGCCATCGTGATCGCCGCCACGTAGGGCGTGGCGATCAGCGCCTGGGCGAGGACCATGGCGGGCGGCGAGTAGATCAGCTCGAGAGCACCGAGCGGCCCGGAGCGGGACAACAGAAGATAGACCGCGAGTCCAACGACGACCGGAGGGAGGGCGAGGCCCGCATACACCATCGTCGCCGCCGTGCGCCGGAACGGGAACCGGCCGAGCGCCAGCACGGTGCCAAGCGGCAAGCCGACCACGGAGGCGACCAGCAGCGCCGACCCGGAGACGTAGAGCGAGCGAAGGATGATGTCGGTCATTGGCCGGTAGGCTGTCTGCTGAGCGCTTGCTCGAGCTCGTCGATCGTCCGGATCAGCGGATCGAATTCCGTAACGGGCCGAAACAAAGGTCGCTCCTGGTCCTGCGGCCCGAACGCCGCAATGAGCTCCCGGCCGCTGGCCGAGCCGAGCCAATCGGCGAAGTCCCGGGCGGCTTTCTGGTGACGGGCACCGCTCACCGGAATCACGGAATAGACGTTGAGCAGCAACGGGTCGCCTTCCGAGAGTGGAATGAGTCGCAGCCGGTCGCGGAGGCTATGGTACGTTGCCCGGTCCGTGAGTGTGTACGCACCCGTCGCGTCTGCGACCAACAGAGCCGCCGCCATCCCTTCGCCGGCTTCCCTGTACCAATCGCCAGCGGGCACGATTTCCGCTCCGGACCAAAGAAAGCTCTCCCGCTTATGCGTGCCAGAGTCATCTCCTCGGGAGAGAAAATCAGCCTCGGCGGTGGCAATGAGCCGCAGTGCATCATGCACGCCAGCCACCTCACGCAGCCCTGCCGGATCGTCCGGGGGTCCTACGATCACGAAATCATTGTACATGACGCGCCGCCGGCCGAGCCCATGACCACCACGCATGAACTCGAGCTCGGCCGCCGGAGCGTGCACGAGCAGCACGTCCACGTCCTTGCGGCGTCCCAATTCCAGGGCCTCTCCCGAGCCCACCGCGATCACCTTGACCGAGTACTGAGGATACGCCTCGGTGAAAGCGGGCATCAGGGCATCGATGAGCCCGGAGTCATACGTGGATGTCGTGGAGCCGAGGTGAAGTGCGTCGGTCGACGGACCGCACGACACAAGAACCGTCAGACAAAGAGCGGCCAGCCCGATCGACCGCCGATCAGCCATGCCGGACCCAGCGCCAGAGCTCGGGCACGTTCGGGCGCTTGCCCTTCATCAGAATCCCGACCCGATAAATGCGGCCCGCTGCCCACGTGATCGCCATGATCGCCGCCACCAGCAGAAGAAGGGTCAGCGCCAGTTGCCACGGTGGGACTTGCGTGACCGACACGCGCGCCAGCATCAACACCGGACTGAAAAACGGCACCATCGACATTGCCACCGCCCAGGCTTCGTTCGGTGTTTCGATTGTCGGCGTGAGCAGGATCACGGGGATGATGATGAGGATCACGATTGGCATCATGACCTGTTGCACGTCCTGCTCGTTGCTCAGCATGGCCCCGCCGGCGGCAAACAGCCCCGCGTACAGCAGATACCCGAAGACGAAGAAGACGAGCGCCATGAGAAGCAGACCGGGCGGGATCGTGAAGCCGGTCAAGTCGATGCCCGACTGAGCCAACATTGGTGCGGCCGCGGCAATCCCGTAGGCCGTGATCAGGGCGCCCATCGCCGCCCAGATCGAGAACTGTGTCAGCCCGACCGCGCCGACCCCGACGATCTTTCCGGCCATCAACTCCCACGGCCGCACCGATGAGGCCATGATCTCGACGATATCCGAGGTCTTCTCCTCCAGTACGCTGCGGGTCACCATCTGGCCGTAGATGATGAGCAGCGTGTAGAGGAGCATGGCGAAGATGATACCGACCGCCTGTGCCGCGTCGTCGGCGCCTCGCGCGTCGCCGCTTAGCTCTACGACGTTCACTCCCGGACTGCGAAACAGCTCCTCCGGCGACACGCTTTCGATACCCACCTCGCGCAGGCGAGTGCGCACGACGTCCCTGCCGATCGCGTCCCGCAACACGGCGCGCTCGTTGCGGCTCAGACGACGCGTCGAGAGGAGGACCACGGTTGACGAGTCCAGAGCGCCTCGAGGTAGCTCCAGCACCGCATCCAGATTCGTGTCGAGAAGGGCTGCGCCGAGCGACTCCGCGGGGACTTTCGGCAGCGAAGGGATCATCCGGGCGCTGATACCCTCTCCGACAAGTTCCTCGGCCAGGCCCGGCGCCACCTCGCCGGTCTCGTCGAGCAGCCCGATCCGGAGGTCGACCCGATCCTCCGCGTTCTCGATCGGGAAGACGATCGGCACCAGCACGATGGCGATCATGAGCGCGGGCACGATCAGCGTCCCGATGATGAACCAGCGGCTCCGGACGCGCTGCAAGTACTCGCGCTGCACGATCGCCCACATCTTCGAGCTCCCGAACATCACGCCCCGTTCGTGGCCGCCGCCTGGCCAGACGAGGTCCGGTGGCCGGCTTTGTCGAGAAATATCTCACGCAGTGAGGGCTCGATGAGCTCGAAGCGGTAGATACGCACCCCCGATTCGACCGCTCGCTGCAGGAGGGCCTGCGGGTCAGCTCCCTCGACCAGGCGTACTTCCACGTAGCGTCCGTGATCGCTCACGCTCCGTACCAGCTCCGGCGCGTCCAGGAAGCCGGAATCCCCGTCGAACCGGATGGCCAGGT
The DNA here is from genome assembly GCA_041612005.1 of Gemmatimonadota bacterium. Taxonomy (GTDB): domain Bacteria; phylum Gemmatimonadota; class Gemmatimonadetes; order Palauibacterales; family Palauibacteraceae; genus JBFILW01. Next base: position 4,754 of record JBFILW010000019.1, on the reverse strand, counting down.
CCAGCCTCCCCGCCGCCGCCTTTACCTCGGCCACCCGGCCGTCCAATACCTTTCTCGCCCCGGCGATCATGCAGACCCGCTCACACAAACGCTCAGCGTCTTCGATCATGTGGGTCGAGAATATCACTGTCGCGCCATCGCGCTGCCGCTCGAGCACGATCTCCTTCAGGGTATCCACGTTGATCGGATCGAGGCCGCTGAACGGCTCGTCCAGGATCAGCAACTCCGGCCGATGGACCACGGTCGAGATGAACTGGACCTTCTGCTGCATCCCTTTGGAAAAGTTCTCGACTGTCTCATTTGCCCGATCGGCCAGCTCCAGCCGTTCGAGCCAGCGCAGGGCCTCGCGCCTCGCGTCCGCGCGCGCCATCCCCTTGAGAACGCCGAAGAACGTGAGTTGCTCCAGCACCTTCATCTTCTGGTAGAGACCCCGCTCCTCCGGCAGATAGCCGACCCGGCCACGCACGACATCGTCCACGTGACGGCCCAGGACCTCGACCGTTCCGGCATCTGCGCCCAGGATGTCCAGAATGATGCGGAGGGTCGTCGTCTTGCCGGCTCCGTTCGGCCCGAGCAGGCCGTAGATCGTGCCCCGGGGAACGACAAGATCCAGGTCCTGCACTGCCGAAACGGCACCGAACGTCTTGCTGACTCCTACGAGGCGTACTGCGGCTGACTCCAATAACTGCTCCGGTTGCTGAGATCATGAAGCCGCGACCGGGCCCCAGACGGCTCCGGCGCGAGCGGGTGTGCATGATCAACGAAGCGGAAGTCGGCCGCAAGCTTGTCTGGTGCCTTGCGGCGGCGATAGAATATACGTGCCACAGGTGCATTTCCCCCCAGCTTCACCGCCGACAGCGACTGAGAGGATCTATGGGGATCTACCGTGTGAAGTCCTTTGCCACCATCAGCGTCGGAAGCGGTGGCAGAATCACGATACCGCAGGATATGCGGGAGGAAATGAACATGGAAGACGGCGACACCCTGACTGTCCGGCTCGAGGAGAGCCAAATGGGTGAGCGTCAGATGACTATCTGGAAAGCGGAGCCGGAGTAGACCACGGATCCGCCGGCCTCTCGCCGAAATTCAGGGCCATCGTACCCAGCATGATGTCGGCGTAACCCGCCCACGCGAACCCCTCCCTTCGCATCAAGTCCGCCACGCCCGCCTGCGCCGGATACGCACGCAGAGATTCGGGAATGTAGGCGTACGCTTCAGCATCGCCGTGCAAGGTCCAGCCGACCAGACGCGTCGATAGATCCAAGTAGCGCAAATACAGCGACTTGATCGATTTACTGCCCGGCTTGCCGAAATCGAGCGCCACCAGTCTGCCGCCCGGCCTGAGGCAGCGGTAGATCTCCGCCAGGCATACTTCCAAAGATGGGAAATTGCGCAGCCCGTAGCCGATCAAGACACGATCCAGGCTAGCGCTCGCGAACGGCAGCGCCGTGGCATCGCACTCCACCCAACGGACCGCTTCTCCTCCGCGTCGCTGGCGCCCGACCGCCATCATCGGCCGGGTGAGGTCGCCCGCGACCACCGCTCCGTCCCGTCCCGCGGGCGCCATCGCGCCCAGAGCCAGATCCCCGGTCCCGGCGGCCAGATCCAGCACCACGTGGCCCGGCTCGATCGCCGCCAGCTCGATCGCCCGGTTCTTCCAGCGCCGGTGCAGCCCCAGCGACATCACATCGTTGGTGAGGTCATAGCGTCCGGCGATGCGACCGAAAAGACCCCGAACATACTGTCGCTTGCTGATCGGGGCGGCGATGTGGCGCTGAATGCGCCTGGAGAGTCTCATCTGGGGGCTTTAAACAAAAGGAGCACCCGTCTCATCTAAAAGAGGCGACACAGGAACCAGGCACAATCTCCGACAGGGAGGCCCATATGTCGAGGTATTCGCGTCGGCCTGCTCGACTCGTTGCGTTCGGTCTGCTAGGGGTCATCGCGATCGGTTCGAGCGGCTGCATCCAACAGAAGGTCACCCGCATCGATCCCAACGCGGTAACCGACCTTTCAGGCCGCTGGAACGACACGGACTCACGTCTCGTGGCCAACGCCCTGATCTACCAGAGCCTCGAGAGTCCCTGGGCCATTCGCTACTCCGAAGTACACGGGGGCGAGGCTCCCACGGTGATCGTGGGTGAGTTCCGCAACAAGACCATGGAGCACATTCCGGTCAGCACGTTCCTGATCGACCTGGAGAACGCATACGTGAACTCGGGAGCCGTTCGGGTCGTAGCCAGCGCTTCTGAGCGCGAGGAGATCCGCGGCGAACGGGAGGACCAGCAGCAGTTCGCGAGAGCCGGTACGCGGGCCGCACTCGGACAGGAATTGGGGGCCAACTACATCCTACAAGGCGAAATCGCGGCGATCGAGGACGAGGAAGCGCGCGAGCGGGTCATCTACTACCAGGTGAACGCCACACTCATCGACCTCGAGACCAACGAAAAGACGTGGGTCGGCCAGTACGAGATCAAGAAATACATCGAGCGTGATCCGTGGATTCTGTAAGCGGGGAGGTCACCATGCGTGACGGATTCGGATTGAAGGCATACGGTTCATTGGCGGCCGTGCTCGCGGCGGTGCTGTTCGCGGCCTGCACCCCCGCCCAGATACACGAAGAGCCGATCATCTACCAGGGGGGTAGGGTCGGGACGATCGAGGGCACGGCGTCGGCATCGGAAAACGCTCGGGAGCGGGAAGCGATGGCCGGTCGCCGTGACTCGATCACTCTTGCGGCGCTCGCCACCTGCGCGCCGGACATCTGCGACGCCGTTCTGCGGGGCGAAGTCGCGCTGGACATGACCGAGACGCAGGTGCTGGCTGCGACCCGCACGACGCACTCCGCCTGGAGCGTGGCCGACGCGGGCGGCACCACCGTCATGGTGCCCGCTTCGCTCACGGCGCTGCCCGAGGACATGGTCGGACCTGTGGCCATGGTCCAGATCCGCGCTGGTCGCGTGAGTAGCTACGGGTATCGTGAGTCGCAGGGAATTCGCGTCGTCAGCATGCCGGCCGACGCCACCACCGAGGGCAGGGCCGACGCGCTGGCCGAGTCCATGATTCGCGAGGGCGACGAGCTGGCTGCGCGCGGCGCGTTCGACGCGGCGCTCAACCGGTACGATCGTGCCGACATCCTTCGGCCGGGCGATCCGATGACCACCTACAGGATCGCTTCGGTGCTCGACAAGCAGCTGCGCCCGATCCAGGCGCTGATCCAGTACCAGCTCTTCCTGCACCAGCTGGAGCTGGAGCGAATCGAAGCGAAGGGAGACGCGGACGCCAAGCTGGCCGAGGCAATCGCGCAGGCCCGAGCCAGGATCATTTTCATCGAACGCGGAGGTCAGGTCCAGCAAGTCCAACAGGACGAACAGGGCGGATAGCCGGTTCGAGACGCTCATGGACCTGCGCTCGTCGGTTCGCCTCGCTCTGACACCGGTCGCGGTCGGAAGCCTTCTGCTCACGGCCGGATGTCAGAGTTTCATGCGTTCGGCAGGCCTCGACAGCGGGGCGAACCCAAAGAGCCACGAGGAAGTCCGCACCCTGCTGGCCACCGCTCAGTACGAGGCCGCCCTCGAGCGCATCGGACCCGATGGTGACGCCGCGCCGACGGACGTAGCCCTGTGGCTGCTCTACCAGGGCACCGTAGCCCACCACGCCGGCCGCTACGCCGAGAGCGCGGAGGCGCTGGACCTGGCCCATTACGTTTCCGAGGCCCGCTATACACGGCGCGTCGGAACCGGGCTGTTCTCGCTCATCACGAACGACCGAGTCCTGCCGTACGTCCCGGATCTCACCGAGCGATTGCTCATCCACTACTACGCCGCCCTCGACTATCTGATGCTGGACCAGCCGCTCGAAGCGGCGGTGGAGGCCCGACGTCTCAGCTTCATGCTGGAGCGTTATGCAGACGAGCCGCCACTGCGCGACCATGTGGATCTCGTCGTCCACATGCGCCTCGTGGCTGGACTGATCTTCCAGTTCGCCGGGGAGTTGAACGACGCCGCGGTTGCGTTTCGCATCGCCAAGGCGGCGGCAGAGAAGGAAGGCAACCGCATCCTCACCCCGATCGTGGCGGCTGCGAACCCGAGCGCCACCGACGTCCCGGCGCGGGTCGCTCTGGACGCTCTGCTCCCCGCCCGGGTGCCTGGGGGGAGCGATGGGATGCCGCCGGACTCGATGGGAGATGTGATCGTGCTCATCGAGCGAGGCTTTATCGCTCCCCGGGTCGAGGAGAGCGTCGACGTGGCCGTCTGGGAGCACGAGCTCGAGGCGGTCGGGTTCGCGGGGGCCGTCAGCCGGGTGGGGGCCGCCACCTGCCTCGCCGATTACGTCATGCGCAACACTGACCCGCTGGCGCTCAGCGGCCGAATCGAGGCCGACGATGATGAGATAGAGCGCTGCGTGCCAGTTCCGGACGATTGGGATGAACGAAAGCGTGGCGACGAGGATGACGAGGACACAGGTGAGTCCGACAGCTATGAGCACGACGGTCGTCCGGTGCCCGCGCCAGACATGAACCGCCCCCCGGCCGCGGTGGTCAAAGGAGTCCTGGAGCCGCCGGCGCCAAAGAACACGGCGGCCGTGCGCGGACCTGCCGATCCCGGCGCCGACCCGGATGCCGATCCAGCCCTCGGTCTCGACAAGCAACGCGACCGTGCAACAGGCTCGCGATCGGTCGCGGGGACCGGACCGGAGAAAAAGTACCTTCGGGTCGCCATGCCGACCTATCCGGCCAGGGTCGCCGGTGTGGC
>JBFILW010000018.1:0-24161 GCA_041612005.1 Gemmatimonadota bacterium | reverse complement strand
TCCGTACGGTGGCGCGGGGATCGGCGGCCGCACATCACCCCCGCCCTTCAACAGACTCTCCAGCTCGCCGCGCGGGCGACGCCCGAGCGCGGTCTCGACCAGAGTTCCGACAATATAGCGTACCATGTGGTGAAGGAATCGGTCCGCGATAATCGTGAAGCACAGGCGTCCGTTTCCGCCGCCGCTCCAGTCCGCGCGCTCCACGCAGCACTCGGTTCCGCGCTCTGGCTGTCCGGACTTCGACAGACCAGTAAAGTCTTGTTGTCCAACGAGATGTCGCGAGTCATCTGTCAACGCGTCGAGGTCGAGGGGCTGACATACGGCCCACAAACGCTGGGCCCACAGAGGCGAGACGGCGTCCGGGCTCGTGCCAACCAGATACTCGTAGCGGCGTCCCGTCGCCTGGAAGCGGGGGTGGAAGACGGGCTCGGCATCCCTGGCGGCCTCGATCCAGATGTCTTTCGGCAGAAGCGCGTTGAGAGCTCGGCCCAGATCCGCCGCGGTCCAGCGCTTGGGTGCGTTGAAGCCTATCTCCTGCGCCACGGCGTGGACCCCCGTATCGGTTCGCCCGGCGGCGTCGATTCGGGTCGGCTCGCCGAGGAGTCGCTCGAGACAGGATTCGATGTCGCCCTGAACCGTCCTCTCGCTGGGCTGGACCTGCCAGCCGCGAAAGCCGGAGCCGTCGTAGTGAACCGTCGCGCGGAAACGAGAGGTCGGTTGATTGCTCACGCCGGCAAGCTAGGCCGCTACAGCCAACGGCGCACTCGCTTCTCTCCGGGTTGCCCCGCAGCGGCAGTCTAGCGAGCCAGCTAGTCTACGGCGCCAGGCGCAGCGGGCAAACCACCGAGGAAAAGGGAGGTGAGGGACCAGGGGCCCGCGAGGGGGGCCCGGACGGGGGAAGCGAAATAGATCTGCGACGCATCACGGGACAGATGACCGAACATGAACGGACGCCTTCGGCTCCTGCGGGGCGACGTACTTTCTCTGGGCGCAATCGGACGGCTCCTCCGGCGCGGCCGCTGATCCTCTTCGCTGTGAACGGTTGTCATGTGTCTTACCTTATCCATCCCCTGGGAGCCTAGTAGCGACGAATCACGCCGACGACGATGCCGCGCACACGCACGCGCGATTCCGGATAGATCATCGGAGACAGCTCCGGATTCGCGGGCTGCAGTCGCACCATCCCGTTCGCTTCGCGGTAGTACTTCTTCATGGTGGCGTTCTCATCGTCGGTAAGGGCGATCACCATCTCGCCGTTGTGCGCCACCTCGCGCGACTGGACGATCACGTAGTCGCCGTCGCGGATCTGCTCGTCAATCATCGAGTCACCACGCACGCGCAGCACGTAGTGCGCGCCTGGTGAGCCGGCGACCAGATCCTCGGGAACCGAAATGTGCTCCTGCTCCTCGATCGCTTCGATCGGCTCGCCCGCCGCGACTGTCCCGAGCAGCGATAACTCTACGGCCGCGAGCCGCATGTCGGCCCGCACCAGCTCGATCGAGCGGCTCTCGTTATAGTTCTTCCGGATGTATCCCTTCGACTCGAGGTTTGAGAGATGCTCGTGGACGGTGGCCAGGGAGCGGTAGCCGAAGTACTCCGCGATCTCCTCGAAGCTTGGCGAGTAGCCCTTGGCCTCGAGGAAACTCTCGACGTAATCCAGGATCTCCCTTTGCCGCTTTGTCAGCGCCATTTCTCAACTCTCCCTGGTTCAGTTCCCACGGTTCCTTGCGGTTTGTGGGGAGGCTTCCGTCGGGCTGTCGCAGCCGTGGCTGCGGGGTAGCAGACAACGGCGATCGGCGACGAGCCCGAACGGAAACCGAAAGCATATTACCCGAACAGGAGCCGAAGTGCAAGAGGCCATACCGGACGCGGCGTATCAGCGCCTGCAGGCGTGGTTTCGGGCCGGGAGGCGCCGTATGTTCGGACTCGGATGAGGTGCTCGAAACGAAGTACGGCGAATTGACGGCGCGATGAGGACGTTGCGCACACTGCAGCGACGCGATGCGGTTGCAATGGCCGGCGTGCTGGCGGCCGCCCTCGTATGCCTGCCAACGCAGCTCAGGGCCCAAGATCCGGTTGCCGCCCGGATGGATGCGTCCCTGCGCTCCGCTCTTGCCACCCGCCCGGCGGACGAGCTCCTCACGGTAGTCGTCGAGCTCGATCGACCCGTGGCGCCGCTGGCTGGCGGTGACCTCGTAGCGCTGCGCGCGGAAGCGACGACGCGCCTCGCCCCAATCGAAGACGGGGCGCGACGCGGCGAGTTCGAGCTCGTTGAACGTCTTTGGATCGTTCCCGCGGCCGTGATCGAAGCGGACTCGGCGGCGCTCGCTGGGCTGGCAACCCAACCGGGTGTCCGGCGCCTGTACCTGGACGATCGAATCCCGGTGCGTCTCGAGCCGGCGCTCTCGATCTCCGCCCTCGCCGCCTTCACATCTCCCGCCATGCAGATCGTAGGCGCCGACGCGGTATGGCCGGCCGGAGTGACGGGGGAAGGCCTCACCGTCGCCTTCTTCGATTCCGGAGTCGATGTCGATAACGCGATGGTCGGATCCCGGTGGCGCGGGCTCAGGACGCCGATCCGCGCCTCCTGGTTCGACCCATTCTTCCGCGCCTCCCGCCCGGGCGACCGCATCGGCCACGGTACGCAGGTCGCGCTCACCGCCGTTGGCGCGCTGGCTGCCGGCGACACGCTCCTCATGCCCGATGGCTCATCAGTGGTTGCCGCGTCGGACATCGACGTGGTTTCCGGCACGGCGCCGCGCGCTGAATGGATCGCCGCCCGGATCTTCGATTTCTTCGGCGGCGTCCCCTACACGCGGCGATCGGTCATCCTGCAGGCGTTCCAGTGGGCGCTCGATCCCGATGGCAACCCGGGTACAGACGACGCGCCCGACGTAATCAACAACAGCTGGGGCGCGATCGACGCGCAGAACTTCAACGTCTGCAACGATGTGATCTACGCGGCCATCGATGCGGCCGAGGCGGCCGGCATCGCGGTCGTGTTCGCAGCCGGCAACTTCGGTCCCACCGCCGGCTCCGTGATCCCGCCGGCCGCGCGTGACGACCCGCAGCTCGCCTCGTTCGCCGTCGGTGCAACGGAAGGGCAGGGCAACAGCCTCATGGTCGCGGATTTCAGCGGCCGGGGGCCGTCGCCGTGCAACGGAGGCATCAAGCCCGACATCGTCGCGCCGGGCCGCGTCCCGCAGATCCGCACCGTGAACGTGAACAAGGCACAGGTCAGCGGGTTCACGGCGAGCGGGACGTCATTCTCCACCGGCATCGTTTCCGGAGCCCTCGCACTCGTGCGCCAGGTCAACCCGAGTGCGACTCCGAGGCAGGCGAAGGAGTTCCTCACCAACACCGCCGCACTGGTCGATCCGCCGCAACCGAACAACAACTCCGGCACCGGCCTGCTCGATGTTCCGGCCGCGGTGCAGGCGGCCAACCCGAGCTTCGTCGGCCCGCTACTCCAGCTCGAGTCTGTGACCCGTGAATCCGATGCGGTTCGTGTGTGGGTCTCCAACCGCGGAAACCGGACACTGCGGGGGGTGCGACTGGTGATGGAGCGCGCGGGCCGTTCGGTGGCCGATGGCCGGCTCGGCCGAGTCGATGCCGGCGAGACGCGCAGCCTGCGGATGGAGCTCGAGTCGGGCGCGGCCGTCTCCGGCAACGGCGCGCTTCGCATCATCGCCCGTGATGGGAGCGGAGCCATCCTGCTTGCGCGTTCGCTGCTGGTCGACCCGCCCAATCTCGAAGGCGGCTTTGTGCTCCAGGCCGGCGGGCTCGAGGCGGGCGCCAATGATTTTGGACGCCTCGGTCAAATCGCGGCGACCAGGGGGTTTGTCGTGCAGGGCCAGGACTTGCTTCCCGCCGGCGCCTTCTTCGTGGCCAGCGGCGGTCGCATTTCGGACGGCATCTACGAGACGGTCGAGGGGCTGCCGGGTCTGAAGACCGAGCCACCGGCTGCCTCGACCGATTGGGGACCGGATCGCGCCGCGACCGACGTTCAGGGTACCGAGGCGACGTTCCGGTTCGACGACCGCGAGGCGCTTCTGCCGGTCGGCGTGAGTGTCGATACACGCATGGAGGTAACGGACGTCGGCGGCGTGGCCGCGCTCGAGATCGTCGCGGTGATTCGCAACGACGGCACCGGCACCGCAAACGACCTGACGCCGGGCGTGTTCGCCGACTGGGACCTGCAGGGTGGCGAGGACGTCACGTGGGACGCCCAGAACGAAGCGCTGGTGGCGATCTCCCGCTCCGGGAGCGGCCCGGTCGCCGTGCTGGGTGGGGAGCAGCTGGCGCGTGGCAACGTGGCGGTTCCGCTCGGGACGCCGGACGGCTTCGGTGTCTACGTGAGCGGCAGCGGTGTGCTCGCCGATGGCACGTTCCCCGATTCGATCAAGGCTGCTCTGGCGGAGGGTAGGCCGGCGGACAACCTGCCGGGAGCGGGCACCGCGACCGACCAGGGACAGCTGCTCAGTGTCGGGCCGCTCAGCGTCGCCGCCGGCGCCACCGAGCTCGTGCGATTCTGGCTTCTCGTCGCACCCGACCAGAACGATGCGTTTCAGCGTCTGACGGAGCTCCGCGCAACCTCTCCCGTTCCGCCTCCAACACCCGCGCCGGGTGAGGGCTTTGTGCTTCTCCCGCCGTTCCCCAACCCGCTCACGGTGGGGGAGGGCGTGATGCGGTTCCCGTTTTCCATCCCGCAGGAGGCTCGCGCCGCGGGCGCCCGGATGACGTTCGAGATTTACGACGTGGCCGGCCGCCGCCTGGTGGAAGAGCGTTTCTCGGTCAGCGGCTCGGCCCCGCTTCCGGTGCCGACCTGGGACGGCCGGCTGTCCGGCTCGCGGCCGGCGGCAGCGGGCGTCTACCTGTACGTGATGCGTCTGGACGGTGAGAATCGATCGGGCCGCATCATGATCCTCCGCTGAGGCGGCGCAGCAGCGACTCGTCCGGCTCCACAAACAACGTCTTTACCCGATCCGGGACAACAGTGCCTGGCGGCGCCTTGCGCGGCTTGCGCACGTGCTTCCGGCGCGTCCAGTCGACCGCGACCGTCCTGCTGTGACGCGCCTCGCTATTCACCGCCGCCGCAATCGCGGCCTCGATCAGGTCACGCTGCGGCGGATTCTCATCCCGCCGGCCCCAGCGGAGGATAACGTGAGCTCCCGGCGACTGGCGCGCGTGCAGCCACACGTCGTCGGGCGCGGAATGACGGAAGGTGAGCTCGTCGTTGTCCCGCGAGCCCCGTCCAATCCGGAGCTCGAGGCCCCCGCTCGTCACCAGCCGCCGGTATGGGAGTCGCGGCGGCTCCGCTCCTTCCGGCGTCGCAGTCGGGTCTTCCGGACGGCCTCCCGCCAGCGCCCACGCCTCCTCGCTCGGGCCACGCTCGGGGAGCGCTTCGATGGCCTCACCGAGCCTTTCGATTTTGGCCTCAAGTTCTGACAACCGCGAAGGCAACGCCTGCTCCGCTCGCTCCCGGCGGGCCGCCCGTTCGTAGTAACCGGATGCGTTTTCGGCCGGCTCTCGCTGCGGGTCGAGCTCAATCTCTCGCTCACTTCCGTCGAAGTCGGTAAGCGTCACCGAGCGTGCCCCGCGCGGGACGTCCGAGATCCGGGCCAACAGTAGGTTACCGATCGCGCGGAGCGCTTCCGGATGCGGTCCCTTTTCGAGCTCGCGGCGGAGCGAGCCGAGACGTCGCTCGGACTTTGCGAGTCGCGCCTCGAGGGCAGCGAGCAGTGCGCCCAGCTCCGGCTCCGCTGCGGTGGCGGCCCGGGCGATCGGTGCGTGGTCGCCCGCGCCAGCCGCCGCGTGGCGCCAGTGATCGAAGGCGGTCTCGAACCCGTCCATGATCGAGCCAACCGGCGTTGCGTCCGATTCCCCGAGGCCGGAAACGTACGGCTGCGGGCCCCAGCTCCGGTCCAGCAGGTGGTCGGCGCGGCCCGAGGCTCGATCTCGGAGGGCCATATAGCGCGCGTATGCCTGCTCCGCCCACTCGCCGTCTTCGTTGGCGAACTGCTCAGCTTCGCCGGGGCCAACGATATGGTCGACGTTGATCGCGCTCGTGTAAGCGATCTCGCGCAGAAGAAAACTGCGCCTCTCCGCCGGCTCCAGTCCGCCGACCGCCTCGGTCCATTCGACCGCTGTCGGCGCGCTAGAAGCGAAACGGCGCCCGCTCCGTGGCGCCACGTACGCGACCCCCTGCCGCAACAAGCGCTGCCCGCTCCGGCGCGTCCACAACACGGCCTCGATCAGGTCGGACGTGTCATCGACGAGGATCAGATTCCACTGGTTCGTTTGCAGCTCGAGAACGAGACGCTTGCTGACCGCGCCGCTTCTGAGCCGGATCGAGATCCAGCGCTCGTCAGGCGGGGCTTCACAGCCGCCGATCACCAGTCCCTTGAGGTTGATCGTGGTGGGAAGCGGTCCCCACTCATCTCGGCGCAGCAGGTAGCCGACTCCCGGGTGGAGAAGCATCACGAGGGCCTGGCCCCTGCGCGGCGCCAGAATCGCCGCCCGCTGTTCGCGGTCCAGGTAGAGGCGGCCGAGCGGTTGCCGCCCGAAATGAGTGCTGAGCTCCGCGGCCAGCGCCCGGCAGATGAGAGGGTCGAACCGGACGCTCACTCCGGGTCGCCCGTCCCGGGCACCAGCTCGATCATGGCGGCGCCCAGCACGGCCGGCCACCGCGGTGTCACCGACTCGCCTTGCCGCGTCCACTCCAGCCCGCGCTCGGACTGGGTGAGCGTGCGTATCGGCCAGCGCCATTCATCGGTGTCGGGTGAGGTGCGCACATCGGCTGGGTGAGCCAGCGAGAGCTCGGGCGCGAACACCGCATCGGCCGGCAACGCCTCCGCGTGCCAGCGGTAGTCTACCGTCAAGCGTCCCGAAGCGTCGAAGCCGTATCGCTTCTGAAGCCGCGAGTCGACCACGCGGCGTCCGGCGCGCTCATCAGCCGAGGATCCGAATGTGCACGTCACGTCGACGCGCTGTCCGTCCGCCGCGACCTCGCAGCGACAGGGCACGCCGGCCAGCGAAAGAAGCGACACGTACTCGGCCCGCTCGTACGTCTCCTGATCGAGGTCGGCCGGCAGGAACCGGTCTACGAACAGCGCCCGACCTTCCACATCCACGGGAGGCGGTTCCCGCAGCACGATCGCTTCTTGATGGTGGTGAATGCTGGCGATCGAATCGTCGTCTCGCGCATCCAGTGAGGCGTACCCGTCGCCCCTGTGCCCGGCCAGCGCCTCCAGGTGGTATCCCTCCAATCGTCGGGAGAGGACGTCCGCGAAGTTGAAGCCCGTGGCGAACACGGTGTATTCCTCGACCACTCCGCCCCGGTGTGGCGCGATGATGGCGGAAAAGTGCTCTCCGTGCACCCACAACTCGTCGACCCCGTCAGCATCCAGGTCCAGCCACTCGGTTGCCACGCCCTCGCCGGCGCGCAGAGCGCGCTCGGCGTCCGCCAGGTTGCGCCACACACCCTGCCTCAGGTGGGGGAGGTAGAGGCCGCCGAACACTCCGTGCCAGTAGGCGTCGTTGCACTGGGCGCGCCCGATCGCATGGCGGGCTTCCTTCGGGTCGCCGCGCCGCCGGCACAGTCTCGAGAGCGCGACCATCTTCTTGTGCATCCGGTTGGCCTCGGGATAGCGCACGAAGAAGTTGCGCCAGTGGGCGCCGCGGACCAGGGCACCGTCGGCTCCTTCCACCCGCTCCTTTCCGAGCTCCTCTCGGAGCCGCGTGAGGCGCGTCGAGGCCGCAGTCGGCAGAGACCACTCCTCCATCTCCCGGTACGAAGCGCTGGGCGGGTACGCGAGGCCGCCACACTGCACCTCCTGCATGGCGGTAGAGAACGTCACCAGCCGCAGCTCGTCTCCCCGAATCAGGAGCTCCATCGCGTCGAAGAAACGTTCCAGCCACCCGTCCTCGTAAACCCACTGCCGGGTGCCCGGCCAGCCTCCGAATTTCTCTCCGTCGTCCATCAGGACGGCCAGGGGCTGCCCCGCCGCGCGAAGCTCCCTCAGGTACCGGACCGTCTCCTGCGGGGCCCGAAACGGAATCAGGTAGCGCAGTTTCTCATCGATCGAGAACAGCGTCAGACGGCGACCGTCGCTCTCGGTCAGCAGTGGTCGGTGCATCTGCCCGCGCCGGAGGCCACACACCAGGAAATGCCGATCGTCCAGGAGCGTGTATTCGATCCCGGCCTGCGACAGGTCCTCGGCCAGCTCCTGCTCCCACACCCGCTCGGTGAGCCACGCGCCTCGCGCCTCGACGCCGAACAGGCTCCGCAACCGCTCACGCATCCATTCGACTTGCTCGATTCGATCGGCCCGGGGCAGGGCGACCAGGACCGGCTCGTACAAGCCCGAAGCCAACAGCTCAATGCGATCCGCCGCGGCCAGCGAGCCGATCAGATCCACCAGCGGGGCGTCGTGATCCACCAGCCACTCGAGCAGTGGACCCGAAATGTGCACGGTGATCGGAAGGAAGTCTCGCTCCGCGAGTGCGGTGAGGAGCGGTCGATAAACATCGCGTACGTGTTCCTCGAACACGAAGTCGAAGTTCCCGACCGGCTGGTGCAGATGAATGCCGAACGCGAACCGGAGCGGCGCTTCGGATGGTTTTCGCATCAGCCGGCTCCAGGTGTGGTCGCAAAGCCAAGCCGTCCAGCCAGCTCGGCCAGATCCTCGCTCCGTCCCGTAGCGGTCCACGAGTGATAGAACGCCGTCTGCGCATCGAACGAGACCGGGACCCCCAGAAGATCCTGGAGGTCCAGGATCGCCCCGATGCGGCCACGAGCCTCCTCGGACGTGTCCACCGCCAGACGCTCGACTCCTCCGACCAGAGCACGCTCCGCGGCTTCGACCACTGCCGTGCGGCGATCTCCGCCGTCGCGCGCTTCCCCTCCGCCGAATAGCCTCCGGGCGCTCTCCGCGATGAGGGCGTCCCGTACCGTCATCGCGTGAGGCTCCGGGAAAGCCCAGTATTCGAGGTGGACGCTCACCCCATCCGACGCCAGCACGGTGACCCCGAGCTTGGCCGGCGATGGTCGGTCGATCGTCGTCTCGTATTCCAGGACTCGGCCAGTGCGGGTCACGGTGAGCTCGACGCGGTCGTCCGTGACGCTCGTCTCACACCCCTGAAGGATGATATCCGCGCCGGGCGACGTGCGTGCAACGGCTGCCGCTCCGGCCGCCGCTCGCATGAACGGCGGGACGAGGGGGCGCGCCCAGTTGCAATAGATGTCGCGTCCGCTCCCCGCGTGCGGATCATTGCTCTCCGCTTCCCCCAGGTGGCGCAGCAACGCCTCTTCGGCTTCCAGACCTTCCTCGCTGGCCAGCTCGATCGCACGCGTCGCATAGCGCAGAACCTGCACGGCCTCCAGGCCGCCGATATCGTCGAAGAACCACCCGCAGGAGGTGAAGCTCCGCAGGATGTTGCGCTCCATCTCGAGCAGCTCAAGGGCGCGACGGCTTCGTTCGGGAGTCGGCTCTTCCCGCAGGTGGGCCGCGAGAAACCCGGAGACGCTGGCCGCGTTCGCCGACCGAACTGTGCCATAAGCGTCGCGTGCCACCCACGCATCGTGGAACAGCTCGGCTCCTTCGGCTTCGAACACGCGGTGGAGCCGCTCCGCCATCTCAGTCACTCCGTCACGCAGATGCCGCCGCCATGCCTGGCTCGTGTCTCGGTCCGGCGCGCCCTTGCAGCCACAGTCATCCTGCCAGCGGTCGACGCCGTGGGCACAGCTCCAGGCGCTCGGAGCGACGATTTCCACCTCTTCGCGGGGAGGATGACGGTCGAGAAACGATTCGAAGCTCTCGACGATCACGTCCTCCCGCGCGTCCAGCTTTACCAGCGTCGCCGCCAGCGCCATCTCGCCGTACGAATGGTGGTGACCAAACGTCTCGCCGTCGGTGGCCAGCGCCAGCAGTCGGATCTCATCGCCGCCGGGCGCTTCGCGTGCCGCCATCCGTTCTGCCCACAGGTCCGCGTCACCCGTCAGCGGCCCGAACGCGATGTCGTGTGACAGCGATCCGTCGTAGACAAAGATGGCCACCTCGTCACCGCTGCTGGTGACGTAGCGACCCGGGAGACCCTCCGCCGGCACCTCGCGCACCTGCCCGGGAGCGAGGATGGTGAACCGGATACCCTCGCCCGCCAGAACGTCCAGCGTCTCGCCGTCCACGGCCGTCTCGGGAAGCCACATGCCGACCGGGTCACGTCCGAAACGGCGACGAAAATCGGCGATACCCCAGCGGACTTCCGTGAGCTTGTCCCGGTACGACGACAGGGGCAGGATCGGGTGGTGGTATGGCATCGCCATCGCGTTGCCGTGTCCGCCGTTTCGCTCCCGGCTGAGGCGGTCGGCATCGATGACCGCAGCATACGTGTCCGGCGCGGCCCGCTCCATCCAATCCAGAAGTGTCGGTCCGAAGTTGTAGCTGATCCGCGAGAGCGTATTGGTGATCCGGAGGATGCGACCGTCAGAGTCCTGTACCCGCGCGGCCACAACGGGCCGATAACACTCGCGCTCGATGCGCGCGTTCCAATCGTGATCGGGAGCCGCCGACGGCTGCGCCTCGACTTCGTCGAGCCACGGGTCTTCACGCGGCGGCTGGTAGAAGTGGCCATGAATGACCACCGAGCGGGGGAAGCGGCTCATGGTGACGGATCGCGGGGACGCGGCCGCTTACTCGCGGCCTGGCTGAAGCGCCTCTCGGCGCCGTGCCGCCTCAGACGGTTGAAGCCCGAGACGCCAGGATGCGCCGGTATAGTTTCAGGTATTGTTCTGCCGAACGTTCCCATCCGAAATCGCGGCCCATCGCCTCGCGCTGGTGTCTCTGCCACGCCTCCTCGTCCTCGTAGACGAGCAGCGCGCGCTGCATGGCGAGATCCAGCTCCGCGGTCGAGTATTCGTCAAACAGAAATCCCGTCAGCTGGTCGTCGATCGTGTCGGCGAGTCCTCCGACCCGTCTGGCGACGGGCAGAGCGCCGTAACGCTGCGCCCGCATCTGCGTGAGGCCGCACGGTTCGTACAGCGACGGCATCATCAGCATGTCGGCGCCGGCCAGAAGCACGTGCTCCTTGTGTTCGGTGAATGCGTTGTCTACCGCGATCTGCTCCGGGGCTCGCGCGGCGACCTCGGACAGGGCGCGCTCGTAGCGCTCCTCGCCGGCGCCTAGAAACACGAACTGGGCATCGTTCCGCAGCAGGAAGTCGTCCTCGAGCAACAGGTCGATACCCTTCTGCGCCACCATGCGCGCTGTCATCCCGAACAGCGGCGTCCGCGGACTCTGGGCCAGCCCGTACGCCTGCTGGACCGCCACCTTGCAACGCTCTTTACCGGACAGGTCGTCAGCCGAGTAGCGCGCGACGATATTGCGGTCGGTCTCCGGGTCCCAGATCGAGAGGTCGATTCCGTTCAGGATTCCTGAGAACCGGTCGCCCAGCGAAATGAAGGTTTGATGGAGGCCGAAGCCGCCGGCAGGTGTGCGGAGCTCGTGCGCATGCGTGGGGCTCACGGTGGTGGCGGATTCACTGAACACGAGGCCGCCCTTGAGCCAGTTCACCCTCCCGTACCACTCCAGGAATCTCCAGTGGAAGAGCTCTTCGGGCAGCCCGATCTCGGTCAGACTCTCTGGCTGGAAGTGTCCTTGGAAGCCGGCGTTGTGCACCGAGAGAACCGTCGCCAGCTGATCGTAGTAGGGTTGGTTCGCGAACACGGTCCTCAGGTAGACCGGCGCCAGAGCCGTGTGCCAGTCGTGAGCATGAAGAACGGCCGGCGGCATTGCCAGCTGGGGCAGCACGCGGAGTACCGCCATCGCGAAGAACGAGAAGCGCTGCGCGTTGTCCGGGTAGTCGGCTCCGCCCGCCCCATAAATCCCGTCGCGGTCGAAGTAGCCCGGGTGGTCGATAAACAACACTCGTGGCTCGCCACGACGTCCCGGCGCCTGAAACAGCCGCGTCGTTTCTTCCCGGTCGCCGATCCGCACACTGAAGCTGTCGGTCAGCGGCGTGATGTCCGGAAAAGACTCTCGGACGACCCGATACAGCGGCATGAACACGGCTGTCGGGACGTTGGAGGCTGCCTGATAACCGGCGATGCCACGCACGGCCTCGGCGAGGCCGCCGGTACGGGCGTAGGGCCAGAACTCGGCCACCAGGTGAACGACGCCGACTCCCTGACCCTCGGCGGAGGCAGTCGGAACGCGTACTGTCTTCAGAGGTTTTGCGCGGACGCTCGACACGGGCATGACGTTTGGGTTCATTTTCGGAGGCCGCTTGGCACCGCCAACGCCTGATTGCGCCGGCGAACATCGAAAGCTAGCGCATCGGCGACCGGCCTGCATCTCCCTCAGATTGACCGCCTCTGGACAGCAACCGTCACACTCGAGACCCGTTCGCGGCCTTACCGGTGGCGCAGTCTCAGAGTATCATGCTGCCGGAGTCCAATCCCCCGACCGGAGGTCGCTTGGCCACAGCCCAACCCGACACACTCGCGGCGCTCGCCGCCGGCCGCCATCCGACCCCGTTCGACACGCTCGGGATCCACCCGCTGACGTCCCCGGAGTCACCCGGGCGTGTCATTCGGGCGCTCATCCCCGGGGCGGATGAGGTGTTGGTGCTGCGCGATGGCGAGTCTATAGCCATGCGGCGCATTCATCCCGAAGGCATCTTCGAGGCGGAGTTTCCGGAAGCCTCCGACACCTTCGCCTATCGTCTGCAGGCCACGACCGCCGGACTCCACCGCACTTTCGACGACCCGTACCGCTTCCCCCCCGTACTCGACGAGTCGAGGATCGGCCGCTTCCTGTCCGGCGAGGAAACCCGCGCCCACGAGATCTTCGGTGCCCGGCCGGTTCGGCTCGACGGCGTCGACGGGGTGCGGTTCGCTGTTTGGGCCCCGCACGCCGGCAACGTGAGCCTGATCGGCGACTTCAACCGATGGAATGACTGCGCCCATCCGATGAGACCGCGCGGGGAGACCGGCGTGTGGGAGTTGTTCGTGCCCGGCATGGAGGTTGGCGAACTCTACAAGTTCGCCGTGCGCACGCGGTCCGGAGTCGTTCTCGACAAGGCCGATCCGTACGGATTCAGGATGCAGGTGCGCCCGGACACTGCATCCGTCGTCTGGGATGTGTCTCGATACGTGTGGCGCGACGGAAGCTGGTTAGGCGGCCGGGGCGATCGGCACGCGGCGAGCGCGCCCCTCTCGGTCTACGAGGTCCACCTCGGGTCGTGGCGGCGGCACGGGCCCGACTCGGACGAGCCGAACGCATGGCTCGGCTACCGGGCGCTAGCCGACGAGCTGTTGCCCTACGTGAAGGAGCTCGGGTTCACGCACATCGAGTTGTTGCCGATCACCGAGCATCCGCTCGACAAGAGCTGGGGGTACCAGACAGTCGGCTATTTCGCTCCCACGTCCCGCTTCGGACCGCCGGACGACTTCAGGCACTTTGTCGAGCGGGCGCACGAGCTGGAGATCGGTGTCATCCTGGACTGGGTGCCGGCGCACTTTCCACGCGACGCCCACGGTCTCGCAGTCTTCGATGGCAGCCACTTGTACGAGCACCCCGATCCTCGAAAAGGTGCCCACCCCGATTGGGGTACGTCGATCTACGACTACGCGCGTCCCGAAGTCCGGAGCTTCCTGATCTCGAGCGCCCTGTTCTGGATCGAGGAGTACCACATCGATGGTCTCCGCATCGATGCGGTCGCCTCGATGCTCTACCTGGACTACTCGCGCGGACCTGGCGAATGGCTCCCCAATGTGTACGGAGGGCGCGAGAACCTCGAGGCGGAAGAGTTCATTCGCGACCTGAACGACGCGATCCACAAGACCCATCCCGGCGTGCTCGTGATCGCCGAAGAATCGACTGCGTGGCCCGGAGTCACGAGCCCGGGCGACGAGGGCGGGCTCGGGTTCGACATCAAGTGGAACATGGGCTGGATGCACGATACGCTGCGCGTGCTCGAGAGCGATCCGTTATTTCGAAAGGGTGTCTACAACTTGCTCACCTTTTCGATTCAGTACGCGTTCAGCGAGCGTTTTCTGCTTCCTCTGTCGCACGATGAGGTTGTTCACCTCAAGCAATCTCTACTCCTCAAGATGCCGGGCAGCGCGGAGCAGAAGCTGGCCAACATGCGGTTGCTTCTCGCGTACATGTGGGCCCACCCGGGCAAGAAGCTGCTCTTTATGGGCGCGGAGTTCGGGCAGGAATCGGAATGGGACTTCGAGTCGGAGCTCGAGTGGCCGCTGCTCGATGAGCCGGGCCACGTCGGGCTTCAAGACATGGTCAGGGAGCTGAACCGTCTATACGCTGCCGACCCGGCCCTCCACGAGACCGACTTCGATCCGGCGGGCTTCGAGTGGATCGACTGCCACGACGCCAGGCGCACCACACTCGCCTTCATACGTTGGGCTACCGCATGGCGCGACTTCGTGATCGTCGTCGCCAACTTTACTCCGGTCGAATGGGAAGACTACCGGCTCGGCCTGCCGTACGACGGGGAGTATGAGGTGATCCTCAACAGCGATGCAGTGAAGTTCGGCGGAAAGGCTCAGGACGAAGTATGGCGCATGGCCGCCGAGGATGCGGCGCACGTAGGACGGCCGTACTCCATTGGGCTACGGCTGCCGCCGCTCTCGGTGCTGTACCTGAAGCGAACGGAGCCGCCCAGCGGCGACGCCGAAGAGCCGGAGCATGTGGCGCTCGATGCCCCCCGCGACGAACGGGCGCTGCGCGGGGAGGCTTACGACGCGTAGAGCTGCAGGCGCGTGCCGAAGGCGTCGGCGATCTCCATTGTTCGCTGTAGGTCCGGGTGCCGCACCATGACGACGCCGTCCGCCACCAGCGTTGCCTGCCAGTTACGGCGCGGAGCGCCCACGGGGACGAGATCGACCGCGCACACGTGGGGCCCGTACTCTGCCATCAGGCCCGACAGCCCCTCGATACGCCGCACGATGCCCTTGCCCTGCGCGCGCTTGATGATGAAAGCCGAGTTGTATTTTCGATCCACCGATTGCGTGAACCGTCCCAGGGTGACCGCTTCCGCCCACCCGGTGTAGGTGTCGACGTCTGAGGCGAAGTTGATGAGGTCGACCAGGCGTGCGCCGGGCGGCCGGGCCGCAATCTCGCCGAACACCGCCTCGCCGTCCGCTTTTCGGTACCACTCCATGTGTGTATATCCGCTGCGGAACCCCAAGGCCTTCAGCACCTCCACCCCCATGCGTCGACCCGGCTCGAGCTCCGGCGAATCGACGTCGCGAACCGCCACCGTCTGCGGGCTGATCCACTCGTTTTCCTTCGCGATCAGCGCCCGCGGCCGGTAGAACGAGATGTTGTAGTGCGCGATCCGGCCGTCGACGCAGATGCTGTCGAACGTGAAATCCTCGCCCTCGACGAATTCCTCCACGCTCACTTCCGGCACGTGACGAAGTAGAGGCAGCGACTTCTCGAGCTCGGCGTCGTTGTCGATCCGGTAGGTGTCGGACGAACCGGCGCCGGCGATCGGCTTCACGATCAACGGGTACCCGATCGCCTCGGCCGCCTCCCGAACGCCGGCCTCACTCGTTGCGCTCGCGTGGCGCGGAGTCCGAATGCCGGCCCGATCGAGGACCTGCTTCATGACCTCTTTGTCGCGGAAAGGGATCGTCTCTTCGACTGTCATCCCGGCCAGTCCCAACAGCTCGCGAATGCGGGCGGCCATGATCATGAAGGGCTCCCACAGGCACTCGACCAGATCGATCCTCGTTTTTCCAGCCAGCTCCCGTACCTGTTCCAGCACAGCCGGCTCGTCGGCGAACGAGCGAACCTGTACGTACGCCGCGAGGCTCCTCGCGGCCTCCTCGGGCAGCGCGGATTGCGGCTGGTCTCCCAGCCCGATGACGTTGGCGCCGACCTCCGCCAGCCCGCGCGTAAAGTGTGGCATTTCTGCGGGGAAGCCCGGCGATATCATCAGGACATTCATGGTGACTCCAGTTGACGACGAACGTTAGCCGAGCCCGACACGGACGGTCGCCACGATACGCTGCAGCGCCGCTTCGACCACGGATGTATCGGGGTGGCGCACGATGATATACCCCTCACCCTCGTACGAACCCGACTGAGGCTGGCCGACTTGCGGCAGCCGCGATTCTACGACCAGATCGCCGAGATCCCTAGCGATTTCGCCCAGGCCGCGCACCTCCTGGACCGTTCCCTTGCCCTGACCGCGGAGATACGCCGCGCCCGCCGCGTACGGTCGCGGTCGGGCCCGGAACTCGTCGAACACCATCAGCCGGGCCCACGCAACGTAGAGGTCGAAGTCGTGAGCGTACGAGATCAGGGTCGTGAACTGGGCCCCCGGCGGGCGGGCACCCACCTCGGAGACGGCGACGCTGCCATCCGCACGCTGAAACCACTCCATGTGGCTGAGTCCGGTCTCGAGTCCGAGTGCCGGAAGGGCGCGCGCCGCCACGTTCCGGATCGGTTCGTAGCGTGGGTCGTCGACTTCGCGGGGCAGCATCACGCACCACTGGATCCACGGTTGGCGCAGGACCTCGAGCGGCGTCGGGTAGTAGTGGTTGATCGAATACCAGGCCAGCCTCCCATCGAGTACGATGCTGTCGAACGAGTACTCGTCGCCCACCACGAACTCTTCGAGCAGCGTCGGCCGCTTCGGTGTCGGCGGCAGGGCCCGCAGGCTCGCGCGCAGATCCTGCTCGTTCTCGATCCGAAACGTGCTTCGGGCGCCGCTGCCCGCCGGCGGCTTCACGACGAGCGGAAACCCTGATGAGCGCGCGAAGGCCAGCGCCTCCTCGGCCGAACCGGCCAGCTGATGGCGCGCGGTCGGCAGTCCCGCCGCGCGCAGGACGCTCTTCATGCGCGCTTTGTCCCTGAAGTTCCGGCCAGCTTCGGCCCCCATGCCCGGAATTCCGAGCCGGTCGCGTACCTCTCCGAGCGGGACCTGCAGCTCCTCCAGGGTGCCGAGCAGCCGCTCGGCGGGTCCGATCGTCGTCTCTAGCGCCTCCATGCCCGTGAGGATGGACGCGGGGTCGAGAGCGTCCTCGACCCGTACATGCGCGGCCAGGAGCGATCGGATGTCAGCGGGAAGCCGGTCCAGAGGGTCCTGGCTGATCAGACCCATGCGCACGCCGGGTAGCACAGCCGCGGCCTTAACGAAACGTAAGGTCGTGGTCAGAAAGAAGGGTGCGACGAAGACGATGCTGCGCATGCCGGTGAAATCCGATCAAAGTGAGACCTGCTGCCGGACGTGGCAGCCAATGCTAGTATAAAAGGCTCGCTAAATGAAGGGTGATCCAAGGAGACCCGAATCTCATGCACGTGATCTTCGTAGAGCCGGCCTTTCCGGCCAATCAGCGCGACCTGGTGCGAGGACTCCAGCAAGCGGGAGCAGGTGTGACCGCGATTGGCGAAGCTCCCGTCGAGGCGCTGGGCGAGGAGCTCGCTGGTAGCCTGCTGCACTACGAACAGGTGGGCTCGGTGTGCGACGAAGAGGAGATGACCCGCGTCGTACGCTGGGTCCAGTCGCACTCGCGCGTGGATCGGCTCGAAGCGACGGTCGAGGCGCACATCATGCCGGCGGCGCGGGTCCGGGAGGCGTGCGGGATCGAAGGCACGTCGGTCCGGACGGCATTTCTGTGCCGGGACAAGCCGGCCATGAAGGAGGTGCTACGCGAGGGCGGCGTGTCCTGCGCGCAATCGATCGGCAGCAACGAACCCGACGAGATATGGGCGTTTGCGCGCCAGGTCGGCTACCCACTGATCGTGAAGCCGCGCGCTGCGGCGGGGGCGTCCGGGACCTATCGCGCCGACTCCGACGAGGTGCTGGAGGCAGTGTTGCGGGAGACCGGCGTCGGCAGAGGCGGCCAGGTGGCCGTCGAGGAGTTCATCGAAGGACACGAAGCGTTCTACGACACGCTCAGCATCGGCGGCACGGTGGTCCACGACTTCGTCACCCACTACTACCCGGGGGTGCTCGAGGCGATGCGGACGCGTTGGATCTCGCCACAGTTCATCGCCACCAACCGCCTCGATACCGCTCCGGAGTACGGTGAGGTTCGCGAGCTGGGCCGCCGCGTCAATGAGCTGCTGGGGATCGAGACGTCCGCGACTCACATGGAGTGGTTCTACGGTCCCAAGGGTCTCAAATTCTCGGAGATCGGCTGCCGGCCTCCGGGCGTGCGGGCCTGGGATCTCTACTGCGCTGGCAACGAGATGGACGTCTACCGGGAGTGGGGCATGGCCATCGTGCAGGGCCGGCCAAGTCAGACCGCATCCCGGCGCTACTCGGCCGGTCTCATCACGCTCCGTCCCGACCGTGACGGCCGCATCGCCGGATACGAAGGACTGGATCAGGTTCAGCGCGAGTTCGGAGAATGGATCATCGACACGCACTTGCCGCCTCCCGGCACTCCAACGCAGCCGGTCGAGGCCGGATACATGGCTAACGCCTGGATGAGATTGCGCCATCCCGATTATGACGAGCTCCGCGCGATGCTGGACCGCGTCGGCGAGACCGTCCAGGTGCGAGCCCAGTGAGCCCGGTGAAGAAAGCTGGTTCGGTCAAGAAGTCGAGATCGGCGAAGAAGTCGAGCTCTGCGAAGAACAAGCGTGTCCCCGCAAAGCGAGGTCGCGGAAAGAGCCGAATCGTCCTGCTCGGGCCGCAGTCGCGGGTCGTCACGGCCGGAGAGGTGGTGGCCGACCTATGGCCCAAGGGCCGCATCGCGACCATCACGGCAGGCTGGCAAGAGCGCGAGCCAGAGGACGAGGAGCTGAACGCCGTGCTGGGTGGCAGGACGGACAATCTCCGGCTTTACGGTCGGGCGGAGGCGGCGGCGGCCGCGGACCCCGAGCTGGGCCAGGCTCACCGGTCGCTGCAGACATCCCTGAAGCTTCTCCGCAGAGCCTACAACCTCCGCCTCTCGAAGCTGATGGACACGTGGGCCGCGCTTCAGGTCATGCGTGGCGACCCGGCACTCCTCGATCCGGAGCGCGCCGCCGCGCTCGAGACCGTGCGGCAGCTCGACGCCAGCCATATCGACCGAATCACGGACCTGCGGGCCGAGTTCTTCGAGCGCTGGCAGCCCGGCGGACGCGACGCGATCGCGGAGCAGTGCGCCGAGATCGAAGAACAGTTGGCCGATGCTTCGGCAGTAGCGATCGCCGGCGGGCACATCGCCGTGCTTCTCAACCGGCTCCGCATCTTCGGACTCGACCGCTTGCTGGCGAACATGCCCGTGATCGCCTGGTCGGCCGGGGCAATGGCGCTCGCCGGCACGGTGGTCCTGTTCCACGACCACCCGCCCCAGGGGCCAGGGCACGCCGAGGCGTTCGACCGGGGTCTCGGCTTGTTCAGCGACCTGATCCCGCTTCCGGACGGCTCCCGCCGCCTGGCGCTCGACGACGCCGCACGAACGGGCCGATTGGCCCGGCGCTTCGCGCCCGCCCGCTGCGTGCTGCTCGATGACGGCAGTCTGCTGGAGCGCACGAGAGGCAAGTGGAGGGCGGGGGAGACCACGCGGCGGATCACGCCCGAAGGGACCGCCGTGGAGGTCGCTGCGTGAGGCAGTTGGTCCATGTCCACGATCACGCGCCGCCCGCGATCATCGAGGAGCTGATCCGGGCCCACGGTCTGGGGCCGGCCGGGGTCGACGCCTTCATCGAGGAGCACGAGTTTCCGATCGTCGACGGGCGCTCGTGCACGTTCGTGTTCCGCGGCGATGCGGACCAGGTGCGACTCCGGCACTGGATATTCGGGCTCCCGTCGTCGCAGCCGTTTCAGTGGCTTAGCGGAACCGACCTCTGGTACCTGACGGTGGAGTTTCCGGAGGGCTCACGTGTCGAGTACAAGCTCGAAGTCACGCACCACGGCGACACGCGCTGGATCCAGGATCCGCTCAACCCGCAGCTGGCCCGCGACCCGTTTGGAGCCAACTCGGTGTGCCACGCGGCAGGTTACGAGATCCCTGACTGGATCCACCACGATCCCGAAGCGAGAGAGGGCACGCTCGAGGACCGGACCCTGTGGAGCGAGGCGCTGGGCGAAGAGCGCAGGACCACGATCTACTTGCCCGCCCGTTACCGGAGCAGCCGCCGCTACCCCCTTCTCGTGGTCCACGATGGACCGGACTACCTGCAGTTCGCGGGCGTGAAGATCGTGCTGGACAATCTGATCCACCGGCTGGAGATCCCCAGCATCGTCGTCGCGCTCACGCATCCTCATGAGCGCCTGCGCGAGTATGCCAGCTACGAGGCCCATGCCGATTACATCACCGGCGAGCTGGTTCCGCACCTCGAATCCGAGCTGCCGCTTCAGGGGACGCCGGAGGGGCGCGGGCTCATGGGCGCGAGCTTCGGCGCCGTGGCCGCGTTCTCGAACGCCGTGCGCAACCCGGGCTTCTACAGCCGACTGCTGCTGCAGTCCGGCTCCTTCGCCTTCTCGGACATTGGAGATCATGAGCGCGGGCCACTGTTCGATCCCGTCGTCGAGTTCATGAACCGATACCGCGAGGATCCAATCTCGGTCACCCGCAAACTGTTCATGAGCTGCGGAATGTACGAGTCGCTGATCTACGAGAATCGCTCGCTCGTGCCTGTGCTGAGCTCGACCGGCATGGACGTGCGATACGTGGAGTCACGCGATGGCCACAACTGGGAGAACTGGCGCGACCGCCTCAGGGAGGGGCTGTCGTGGTTGTTCCCCGGCCCACTCTGGATGGTGTATGAATGATGGAGAGAGTCACGCGCCGTATCGGCCTCTCGCTCGGAGCCGACGTCTGCTGGCCGATCGCCTTCACGGAAATTCTGAATCGTCTCGATCTTTCTATCCCGGTCGATGGCGCGATGGTCGATTTCAACGTGGAGCGGCTTACGATCGAACCCTTCGACCTTCGCCAGCCGTGCCGGTTCGATCTCGTCATCGACCGGCTCACGCACTGGTACCACACGACCCGCGAGTGGATCAAGAAGGCGGTCATCCTCGACGACCTCTACGTCTTCAACAATCCGTGGAGCGTGCAGTCGATGGAGAAGCTGACCAGCTACTGCGCCATGATGAAGCTCGGCTTGCCGATTCCGGACACATGGCTGGTGCCGCCCAAGGAGTATGACCCGAACGAAGACCTGCAGGTGACGCTGGAGCGGTACGCGCGCCACTTCGACCTCGGCAAGATCGGACGTGACCTCGGCTACCCCATGTACATGAAGCCGTACGACGGCGGCGGCTGGCGGGGTGTCTCGCGGATCGACAACGAAGACGCGTTGCGTGCGGCGTACGAGCAAAGCGGCAAGCTGGTGATGCACCTGCAGAAGGCGGTGGATCCGCACGACATGTTCGTGCGCTGCGTCGGACTCGGACCACAAGTCCGCATCATTCAGTACGACCCCGGCGCGCCTCTTCACGATCGCTACACGACCCGCTACGGCGGCATCTCGACGGACGAGGCGGTCATGCTGCGCGACATGACGCTCACGATCAACGCCTTCTTCGGATGGGACTTCAACTCCTGCGAGTCGTTGCGCAGCGGCAATTCGTGGCACCCGATCGACTTCGCGAACCCGTGCCCCGACTCACAGGTCACATCGCTCCACTACCACTTCCCGTGGATGATCAAGGCCAACATCCGCTGGTCGATCTTCGTGGCGGCGACCGGGCGACGGATGCGGAAGAACCTGGAGTGGCAGCCGTTCTTCGACGTCGCCGAGACGGCGGATCGGGAAGGACTCGATCTCCGCGAGCGCCTCGGCCTGTTCGCTGCTATCGCCAACGAGCGTCTGGAGACGGAGCGCTTCTCCGAGTTCTGCGCGACTCACCTGAGTCACCTGGATGAGGTGGCGTGGGAGTTCTTCGCCACCGACGTCGCGCGTGATGCGATCCATCAGAAGGTCACGGTTCTGTTCCCCGCGCACGAAGTGGATGAGTTCACTGACCTGTTCTGGGAGCGAATCCAACGCTGGCGGGAGGACCAGCGGGTGCCGGAGCGGGTGGGGAGCGAAGGATGAAGCACACCGAGAAGTGGCACTCGAGCCGTGTCGACACCGAGGTGACGGTTGTTCGCTGGGGCACGTTCGGCGTCCCCGTGTTGCTGTTCCCGACCGCGGGTGGCGACGCAGAGGAGATCGAGCGGTTCCAGGTGATTCACGTGTTGGAGTCGCTGCTGGCGGCGGGTCGGATCAAGGTCTACTCGTGCGACAGCGTCGCCGGGCGCGCGATGCTTGCCCAGGAGGGCACGCCGCAGCACCGGATGGCGATGCTGAATCGCTTCCAAAGCTTCGTGTACCACGAGGTGGTGCCGGCCATCCGAGCGGACTGCGACTCGAGAGACATCGAGGTCATTGTAGCAGGCTCGTCGATCGGAGCCTTCAATGCACTCGCCATGATCTGCCGCTATCCCGATGCCTTCAGCAGCGCCCTCTGCATGAGCGGCACGTACGATCTCGAACGCTTTCTCAAGGCGCGCATAACGGAGGACTTCTTCAATGCATCACCCGTGCACTACCTGCCGGGAATGAAGGGCGAGACGCTGGAGAGGCTGAGGAAGCGTTTCGTTCTGCTCGCTTCGGGAGAGGGCAGGGCGGAGGACATCGGGGAATCGTGGCGCGTGGCTCGTGTGCTGGGTGACAAAGGAGTCCCCAACCGGGTGGATTCGTGGGGTGAAGAGTGGCACCACGATTGGCCCACGTGGCGAAACATGCTGGTTAAGTACCTTGATGCAATGACTCAAGCAGTCGGGGGGTCGTCCCCTTCTTCGTCGGAGAGCATGGAGGGGACGTAGAACCGGCGCGCGTAGTCTTCCATCATACGCCGCGCCGTAAAGTCGCGACCCGCGATTCGCATCGCCTCTTTCATCATCCGGAGCCATCCACAGGGAACGCCGCGTTCGTCGCGCTCGTAGAAGAGCGGGACCACCTCGTTCTCGAGCATGTCGTACACGTGCTCGACATCCAGCGTGTCGGCGTCGGACCCATCCGGGGCGACGGGGATCGACCATCCGTTCTCACCCGTGAATCCCTCGGCCCACCAGCCATCCGTCGTGCCGAGCTGCGGGATCCCGTTTAGCGCCGCCTTCATTCCGCTCGTGCCCGACGCTTCCATCGGAACGCGCGGCAGATTGAGCCACAGATCCACACCCTGAACGAGGTAGTGAGCCGAGCGCAGCTGGTAGTCCTCCAGAAACGCGATGCGGCCAGCGAACCGAGCATCGCCCGCGTAGCTGTAGATCCGCTGCAGCATCCGCTTGCCATCCTCGTCGGCGGGGTGCGCCTTGCCGGCGAAGATGATCTGAACTGGCCGCCGCGCGTCAGTGACGATTCGGCACAGCCGATCCTCGTCGCGAAAGATGAGGTCGGCCCGCTTGTAAGTCGCGAAACGGCGGGCGAAACCGAGGGTGAGAGTCCCGGCGTTCTGTAGGGTGCCGGCGCCCACCAGGTGCGCGGCGTCGGTCCATTCATCCCGCCACTTCCGACGCGCTTCCCCCCGCATGAAGTTGAATAGGTTGCGCTGCAACGACTCGTGCACCCCCCACAGTGCCGCATCGTCCAGAGACAGGACGCCGTCCCAGAGTCCGGGGTCGTCGCGGCGGGCACCCCAGCCCGGCCCGAAGTGCTCGTCGAGCAGCCGCATGATCATCGGCGCCATCCATGTCGCCAGGTGCACCCCGTTGGTGACATGGCTGATCGGCACGTCCGCGGCGAGCCGCTCCGGCCACAGGTCCTTCCAGATGTCGCGGGCCACGCTCCCGTGCAGCTCCGACACGCCGTTGACCCGGCGCGAGAGGCGGATGGCCGCCGCCGTCATGTGAAAAACGCCATGATCGTGAACCGGATGGTGACCGAGGCCGAGGACGCGCTCGCGTGATTCGTGCATCGCTTTCCACTGTGTCCCGGTGCACTTGTCCATTTGTTCCTGCGTGAAGCTGTCGTGCCCCGCAGGCACCGGCGTGTGAGTTGTGAAGACGCTGGTCGCCCGCACCGCCGAAACGGCTTCATCGAACGGAATACCATTCGAGGTCATCTCCCGTACCCGCTCCACCATCATGAACGCCGCGTGCCCCTCGTTGGCATGCCATACGGATGGATGGATGTCCAGCGCCCGAAGGACGCGGACTCCGCCCACGCCGAGAATCCACTCCTGCCGAAGCCTCAGCTCTGCGCCTC
>JBFILW010000017.1:0-24353 GCA_041612005.1 Gemmatimonadota bacterium | reverse complement strand
GCGAGCGTAAGCCCATGAGAAGCCCCGCGGGGATCAGGACTGCGTAGCCGAGCACCAGCAGCAGCGGAGCTGCTGTGATCGATCCGCGGTCGAGCAACAGGTAGCCCAGCACGATTGCCACGCCCGCTCCGACGAGTGCGACGATGTTGCGGATGCCAAATGCGGGGTGTGCCTCCGCCCCCGCCGACCGCTTCGCATCGTTCCGCGTAGATACACGTCTTGCCATAAGCCGGCCTAGCATAAATCTGGGTCCTGCGCCAGTCAACCGGGGCTGGGAAGCCCGGGTGGCGACCCCCGACACGCACGCGTGAGACCGGTCGACCGACTGCCCATAGAAAGCCGAACCAGCTCGTATACGTGGGCCGGGGGCGCTCATGCGCGGCGGACGCCGTCGCCTGACTGTTTGGGC
Organism: Gemmatimonadota bacterium; assembly: GCA_041612005.1. Lineage (GTDB taxonomy): Bacteria > Gemmatimonadota > Gemmatimonadetes > Palauibacterales > Palauibacteraceae > JBFILW01. Next base: position 23,944 of record JBFILW010000017.1, on the reverse strand, counting down.
GACGCTGCTTGCGCGGATGCACGGCCTTCGCTACACCGATTGGTCATGGATGTTCGATCATTTCGATCGCCGTGGCCGCTGCGTCAGTCTCGGCCGCTTCCGCGCGCCGCAGAGCGTCCCATCGCATGCGATTGTAGCGGCGCCGTCGCCACCCGAAGACCAGCATCGCCAGGGTCAGCGCCACCCAGAACAGGGAGGCGCGCGAAAGGACATACAGCCAGCCATACCGCCCGGCGACCTCTCGGCGCCACTGCTCCTCGAACTGTGTCTCGGTAAGCCCGTACACGCTGCGTAACGCGGCGTCGAAGTCGTCACCGGCCGCGAGACGTTCGAAGGTCCCGCGGAGGCCCGTGTCTCCCGATAGACCCTGGAGCTCCACGACCGCCGTGTAGGAAAGCAGATAGGCCAGCGCCGCCGATTGCTGTTGGCGCGGAAAACGCAGGGCGAGAGCATGTAGGGACGCATCCCCGTGCATGAAGGCGACCTGCAAACGCCACGCCTCGCCCGCGCCCCACGCACCCGCGGCGAGCTGCGCGTAGCCTTCCTGAAGCCAGCGCGGGGTGTTCCCTCGGGTCGCCGCCCAAAGAGCCAGATGGGCAAGTTCATGCCGCAGCACCTGCCGGAGTGCCGTCAGCCCTCCCTGGCCGGTGGAACCGCGCAGGCTGATCAGGTTCAATTCCGGTATCGCGGTCCCCGCCACCCATGGCTCCGGCTCCGCAACCGTCTCGTCATCGCGCGGCCTGAACTCCGTGACGAGCCGGATCGTAACGGTGTCCGAGAGAACGGCCCCGAGTTCGCCGATTCCTGGGAGAGCACTGAAGATCCACTCGTCTTCGGCCAAGGTCGCGGCAACTCGCTCCAGCCCCGGATCGCTCAGCCAGCGAACGGTCAGCTCCTGCCCGGCAAGGGCGGCGGGCATGAGGAGCAGAAGCGACGAGGCCAGGAGCGACGCTGCCGCAATGAGCCTTGTCGACGCGGATGACAACACTCCTGCCCGCCACGCGAGACACAGCCTCAGCTCCAAGAGCGCGCCCACGCGAGGGCCGATGCGAGCGGGTCCGGTAACGGAGCCCGGAACGCGAGCCTCTCTCGGCTGATCGGATGACGGAGCACGAGGTGCGCGGCATGCAAGAAAAGGCGGCAGCATCGCCGCGCGAACTCACCGGCCCACCGACCTCCAGCGCCTCCGAAACCGTCTTCCCAGCCCGAAGCGTAGATCGGGTCGCAGACCACCGGGTGGCCGCACGATCGCAGGTGCACGCGGATCTGATGCGTACGACCCGTGTGCGGCCGCACTGCCAGGAGCTCCGCGGCCGGCCACCGCTCGAGCACGCGCACGTGCGTAGTGGCTGGCTTGCCGCCCGCCACCACGGCCATTCGCTTGCGATCTGCCGGATCGCGGCCGATCGGCCCTTCCACAGTCCTCTCCTCACCCGGGAGATGCCCCCAGACCGCTGCCAAATAGCCACGCTGCACGAGCCGGTCAGCCATGTCCTCGGACAGCCGCCTGTGGGCCGCGTCGCTCTTGGCGACCAGGAGCAGGCCGCTTGTGTCCTTGTCGAGCCGGTGCACGATCCCCGGTCGATCCGCTCCGCTCGCCGTCGAGAGCTCTCCCACATGGTAAAGCAGCGCGTTGACGAGAGTGCCCGTCCGGTGACCGGGCGCCGGGTGGACGACGAGGCCGGCCGGCTTGTCGACGACGAGCATGTGCTCGTCCTCGTAGGTAATGCTGAGCGGGATATTCTCGGGCTTCAGATTGTGTGGGACGGCGGCGGGTACGGAGACGAGGACTGTGTCACCAGCCTGAGGTCGGTAGCTCTTGCCGGCGCGTTTGCCGCCTACTTCGACGAGTCCGCGCTCGATGAGGTCAGCGACTCGGGTGCGGCTCAAGTTCAGGCGATCGGCCAGGAACCGATCCAGCCGATCGTTCGCGTCCCGGGTGACTTCGATGCGCTGAGGTTCTCGGGCTTCGTCAGCCGGTGTTTTCGGCACTCTGCTCGCGCCGTCCTTCGAGGTAGAAGGAAAACAGGAGGAGGACGGCTCCCGTGCTGACCGCCATGTCGGCCACATTGAAGACCGGCCACCGAGTCGAGCCTATCCCGACATCGAGAAAATCGACCACGCCCTGCTCGTAACGTATCCGATCGATGATGTTCCCGATCGCGCCGCCGCTGACCAGCGCAACGGCCAGCAAGCGCACTCGATCCCCGATCGGCGTCGAACGGTAGATGAGTCCCAACACGACCAGCGCCGCGAGCGACAGAACGAGGAAAAAAATGCGGGAGTGCTGGCCAATGTTGATACCAAAGGCCGCGCCCGGATTGTGAGTGTACGTGATGCGGAAGAATTCGCCGATGACCGGGACCGGCCTGTATAACGCAATGTTCTGCGTGATCCAGGCCTTTGTCACCATGTCCAGCGTCACGACAATGGCGACCACTACGACCAAGAGCCCGACCTTTCCGAGCCCAGCGCGCGGCGGCGCCATGTCCATCGTTGTCTCGGTATTACCGGGAGACACCCGTCTCTTCTTTTTCCTTGCACTTGATGCAGAGACGAGCGTGGGGCAGTGCGTCCAACCGGTCGAAGCCGATCTCGTCGTCACATTCCTCGCATACGCCAAACCGCTTTGGAGTCTTGTAGAGACGGCGGAGTGCCTCATCAATATGGTACAAGAGACGACCTTCCTTGCTGGCGAACAGGAACGCCTTCTCCCGCTCCATAGCGTCGGTCCCCTGATCGGCCATGTGGAAGCTATACGCCGACAGGTCACCGTCTGACGCTTGCGGTGTGTCCGCGAACGACTCGTCGTAGTGGCCCAGCTGCTTGAGCACGCGCTCGCGCTCCTTCAGCAGTCTTTTCTCGAAGTGCTTCTGCTCCTTCTTCTTCATCTGCCTCCCGAATACCTCCAAACCAACCAAGCACGAGTGCTTTCCAGCTCAACCAGCCGTTGGTCCCCTCTCAACTCGCAACAGTCCGATGCGAACGGGGCTGCCTTCAATCTCAACTTCTCGCGCGTCGTCGAAACGCCTCTCCGGGCGGCCGCCTACCTCGAGCGCCACCGCCAGCGTCTCTCCGGCGATGTACTCCCTGTGGCTCACCGCCGCCGCTTCGATCTCCTCGACTCCCTCGATTTGAAGCTCGATGCGGTCCGATACATCCAGGCCCGAGTCGCGTCGCAAGCGCTGTACGCGGCTCACCAACTCGCGAGCGATGCCTTCTCCGCGAAGCTCATCGTCCAGCTCGCGGTCGAGGGCGGCTAGGTATCCCTGACTACCGCCGACCACCAGCCCCTCCCCCGCTTCCTCGATGATCCCGACGTCATCCGGCCGGATCACCGTAGCTTCACCATCGATCTCGAGCTCGATCTCACGCCCGTCTCGCAACTCTCGAAGCGCGTCGACATCCAGCGACTCGAGCGCGCGTGCGATCTGCGGCGTTCTCGATCCGAATCGAGGACCCAGGGCGCCAAAGTCAGGTTTCGCACGAAGCCGTATAAGATCGCTGCTCTCCGCTAGGAACACAACCCTCTTGACGTTCAATTCGTCTTCGAGAATGTCGACCAGCTCGACGTCCAGCTCGCGGCCTCCGGGGATTACGGCGTGCAGGGCACGCAGCGGTTGGCGGACCTTTATCGCTGCCTCCTCTCGGGCCGCGCGGCCAAGCGCGGCCAGCTGCCGTGCATCGGCCATCGCCTGCTCCAGACCGGCATCCTCTCTGCCCGCTCCGCTCGGGTACTCCGCCAGGTGAGCCGAGTCGCCGTCGGCCAGCTGTCGGTGCAGCCAGTCGGAAAGGAAGGGCGCCAGCGGCGCAAGCAGGAGAGCGACGGTCTCGAGCACTTCATGCAAGGTGGCGAACGCCTCCGAAGTCCCGATGGCCTTCTCGCCATCGGCTCGCGTCGCCCAAAAACGATCTCGCGAACGACGAACGTACCAGTTTGAGAGATCGTCGAGAACGAAGGAAACCAGAGTGCGGGCCACCCCGGTCAGCTCATAGCTCTCGAACCCGGCTCGCACGGAACTCGTGACCGAGTCGAGGCGACTCAGGAGCCAGCGATCCATCGCGGGACGCTCTTTCCATGGCAGCGCGCCCGAATCCTCGTGGTTCCAACCCTCCGCGTCTGCGTACAGCGCGAAAAAGTGATAGGTGTTGCGCAGGGTGTCGAAGAGCTTGCGCTGCACCTCTTCGATGCCCTCCGGATCCCAGCGCTTCGGGAGCCACGGGTTGCTGGAGGAGAGCAGATAGAAACGAATTGCATCGGCACCATGCTCACCGATCGCGGTCCAGGGATCTACAACGTTGCCGCGTGACTTCGACATCTTCTGCCCGGCGGCATCGAGGATAAGATCGTTCACGACCACGCTGCGATACGCCGACTCGTCGAACAAGATGGTGGAGAGCGCCAGGAGCGAGTAAAACCAACCGCGGGTCTGGTCGATACCCTCGGCAATGAAATCGGCCGGGAAGTGTAGCTCGAACTCGTCCTTATTCTCGAACGGATAGTGCCACTGCGCGTAGGGCATGGAGCCGGAGTCGAACCAGGCGTCCATCACCTGGGGGATCCGCCGCATGGTCCCGGTGCAGTCCGGTAGCCGGCATGCCCAAGTCCACTCATCGATACCAGGTCGGTGAGGATCGAAGTCTTGCGGCAGAGGACCGACGCGATCAGCCAATTCCGCATAGGATCCGAGTACGTCCCAGTGCTCGTCGTCCTCTTCGCAGACCCACACCGGCATCGGGGTTCCCCAATAGCGATCGCGAGACAGCGCCCAGTCGACGTTGTTGGCCAGCCACTCGCCCATCCGACCAGTGCCCATTTCTGGCGGATGCCAGTCGATGGCGGCGTTGAGAGCAGTGAGGCGGTCCTTGACGGCCGTAGTACGCACGTACCACGAGTCGCGCGCCATGTAGATCAGCGGGCTATCACACCTCCAGCAGTGCGGATAGCTGTGCCGCACGCTCTGCTTTCGAAACAGCAGGCCGCGCTCGCGAAGCAACTCAATGAGGTGCGGGTCGGCGTCTTTGACGAACTGACCTCCGACCAGCTCCACGTTTTCCTCGAAGTGTCCACGGTCATCGACCGGCCGCACGACCGGGAGGTTGAACGCCTGCCCCAATTCGAAGTCGTCTGCCCCGAAAGCCGGGGCGATATGCACGAGGCCGGTGCCATCCTCGTCGCTTACGAACTCCGCCGGATAGAGGCGCCCCTTCGTTTCGGGGTAGCCAGCATAGAGCGACAGCGGTCGATCGTATTCGATTTTCCGCAGTTCGGCGGCCGGCACGCTTCGAGACTTCGTCGCGCCGTCCGGGAAACACTCATCCACACGTCCGGCCGCCAGGATGATCTCACGGCCATCCGCCTTGACCGCGACGTACTCGAGTTCGGGCCCGAACGCCACCGAGACATTCGAAACCAGTGTCCATGGCGTCGTGGTCCACACGAGGAGGAATCGGCCCCGCTCGCCGGCGACCGGAAACAGTACCGTGACCGATGGATCGGAGACATCCGCGTAGCCCTGAGCCACCTCGTGGCTGGACAGCCCTGTGCCGCAACGCGGGCAATACGGAAGCACCTTGTAACCCCTGTACAGCAGCTCCAGGTCGTGGATCTTGCGCAGGGCCCACCACACGGATTCCACGTACTCTCTCGAGCATGTGATGTAGGGATGGGCGTAGTCGAGCCAGTAGCCGATGCGCTGTGACAGGTTCTCCCAGTCGGCCTTGTAGGTGAAGAGGCTGTCGCGGCAGACGCGATTGAACTCCTCGATGCCCAGTTCTTCGATCTCGTTCTTCCCCGAGATGCCGAGCTTCTTTTCGGCCTCGATCTCGACCGGTAAGCCGTGCGTGTCCCAGCCGGCGATTCGCGTCACATGGCTGCCGGTCATGCTCCGATAGCGGGCGACCGCGTCCTTGATCGTGCGCGAAATAATGTGATGAACACCTGGGCGGCCGTTGGCGGTGGGTGGGCCCTCGTAAAACACGAATTCGGGCCGGCCTTCGCGTCCGCGCAGGCTCTTCCCGAACGTGTCCTCCGCTCTCCACAGCTCCAGGAGCTGCTCTTCGAGCTCCGTCGTTCCACTCGGCAGTCGTGTATAGGGCATCAAATCACGGAATCCGGTTCAGACGCCACCCGCGCAAGGTGGCGGACGCGGGTGTGTTCGCAGGTCGCTGTTCTCGAGCGACCCGTTAGACGTGGTTCGCCACGACGGCGCGGACGAGCTCGGTGAGTCGGGGCTCCGCGGCGGTGGCGGTGGCGATGATCCTGGTGATGTCCACGGGTTCCAGCGCATCGGGCAGACACGCGTCGGTGATGATGGAGATTCCCAGTACGCGCATCGCGGAGTGCCGTGCCACGATCACCTCCGGAACGGTCGACATTCCTACCACGTCCGCTCCCATCGTGCGCAGCATCCGGTACTCTGCCGGGGTCTCCAGGTTCGGTCCCGTGACCGCGACATAGACGCCTTCATGCAGCACGATACCCAACCGTAGCGCCTCGTCTCTCGCCGCCCGCCGGAGCTCGGGATCGTACGCGTTGAGCATATCGGGAAAGCGCGGACCGAGCTCGTCCACGTTCGGGCCAACGAGCGGATTGTCGTCCAGGAAGTCTATGTGGTCCGCGATCAGCATCAGGTCGCCCGGCGCCCATAACGGATTCATCCCGCCGCAGGCGTTGGAGACGATCAGCGTGTCGGCGCCCAGTGCCTTGAGCACCCGCACGGGGAATGTGACTTCCTTGAGGGAGTAGCCTTCGTAGCGGTGGAACCGCCCCTGCATCGCCACGACACGCTTCCCCTCCAACCGGCCGACCAGAAGTCTCCCGGCGTGTGACTCGACGGTCGAGATCGGGAATGAAGGAATCTCCTCGTACGGAATCGCGACTTCCGGCTCGATGTGAGCGGCCAACCCGCTCAGTCCCGTCCCGAGAATGATGGCGGCGTCCGGAACGACGTCAGTACGTTCTCGAATCGCGGTTGTGGCGCGCTCGAGCGCCTCGATCAGCTCCGTCCCGCTCAGCGTGCTCACGCCTCCCCCGCTTCTCCAAGCGCAGTCGCCTTGCCGGCCCTCTTGCTGGCCAGCTCCGTGCTCAGTCGCTTTTCCTCGATATCCAGCTCTTCCATGTAACGCTGTAGGGTATCCCGGAAAGAGTCCAGGAAGTGCCGACGCCGGCTGCGAAGCTCTTCCATCCGCCCGGCTGACGACTGTACGGTCCTCTCTGCAGCCTCGACCAGCTGCTTGGCCCGTACCTCAGCTTCCTGCAGCTTGAGTGCGCTCTCACGTCGGGCTTGAGAACGGGCCTCCTCTCGCAACTCCTGCGCGGTCAGCAACGCTTCGTTGAGCGCATGCTCGCGTTCCTTGTAGGCCTCGAGCTGCTCGCCCAGTCCGGACAGCCGGTCCAACAGACTTCGGTTCTCCTGAACCACCTGCTCGAGTCGGTCAGCTACGATGTCCAAGAACGCGTCCACCTGCGAGGTATCGTACCCCCGGACAGTCTTGCGCAGGTCGTCCTTCTTCTTCCTCACATCGAGTGGTGTCAATTCCATCATCACGCCCTCTCACCAAATAAAGCGGTACCGAGCCGAAGCCGCGTCGAGCCCTCCTCGACGGCGATCTCGAAGTCGTTGCTCATGCCCATGGACAATACTGTTCCTTCGAAGTGGTCGATCTCCTGCCGACAACGGTCAAAGAGCTCGCGGGCGCCAGCGAACGTGCTCCGCAGTATGGTCTCATCGCTCGTGAACGGCGCCATCGTCATGATTCCGCTCACCCGCAACGGCTGCATCTCACACATGCGGCCGATTTCGTCCAGCGCCGTGGCGGCGGCGAATCCGCTCTTGCCCGCCTCTCCGGAGGTGTTGACCTGGGCCAGGACTTCCACCTCATTCAGCCCGGCGGTCTGCGCAACGGCCTGCAGCCGGCTGGCCAACCGAGTCGAATCGACGGACTCGATGACGTCGAACAGCTGCAGGGCCTTCGAGGCCTTGTTTCGCTGCAGGTGCCCGACCATGTGCCAGCGCAGCCCGGTCGGGCCGAGCAAGGCGCGCTTCTCCTCCGCTTCGGCCACGCGATTCTCGCCGACGGCCAGCAGCCCAGCCGCTTCCACGATGTGGATCACGGAGGCCGGATGTCCCTTCGTGATCGGGAGGATCTCGATCTCGTCGGGAGCCCTGCCGGCTCGTCGTGCCGCCCGGGCGACCGCATCGCGCAGGCGGGAGAGCCGATGCTGGAAATCGACGTTCGCCACGGGTCGGTAGTTTAGCAGGTCGTTGGCAAACCCCCAAGGGCCGAGTTACGGATGGATTGAGCGGATCTCTCGAGGCTCGAGCACAAAAAAAGAGCCGCCCGGGTCCGACCGGGCGGCTCTAACGAGCTGTGCGCTCGATGTCGCTGGTCCGGTCAGCTGGACGGCTTGAACTCGATCGGGATCGCGATCCACACGGGCGTTTTCTTGTCGCGGTTGTAGGCGGGGCTGAAGCGCATCTCACCCGCCACATCCTGGGCTGCCTTGTCCATGGCCGGATAGCCGCTCGTCTTGTTCACCTGGCTCTTCTGGACGACACCGCTCTCGTCGATGTAAACCCACAGGATCACCGTGCCGCCGATTCCAGCATCCTTCAGCATACGAGGATACCGGCGCACCAGGAGGCTGGCCACGTCCCGCCGGTTCTTGAGCTCCGGCTTCACGTCATACGGGATGAAGGACGGTCGGTCCGAGGGGTTCGCTCCCGGGGGCGGCGGCGGCAGATTCTCGATCGGATTGTCCTCGAACGTGGTCGGCGCGATCGTGATATCCTCATCGATCTGTGTCAGCGCCACCTTTGGCGTCGCCGGCCGTGCGATCTGCTCCGGAGGTGGCGGGATCTTCACTTCGGGCGGAAGCTCGATGGCCTCGAGCTCCTCTCCAACCGTCGACAGGTCGGCAGCCTGCAGGTTGGGGAAGAAGAAGAAGAGGCAGAAATGGGCGACGGTCGCCGCCAGAATGCCCATCCACGCCAGGTTGGAGTACGATCGCTTGAAACGATCGTTTGCGGTGTCGGCGCCGATCAGATGCTCTGACATCGTGCTACCTCCTGGGGCGTGTGACCTGCTGCTCGAGTCGTGTCGCGAAGGTTACGCGCACGGCCCCCGCTGCCTGGAGCTGTTCAGTTATACCGTTGATTCTCGCGTACTGCACATCACGGTCTCCTCGAATTGCTACCACGAGCTCCCGATTCTGGGCGTAGATCGGCCGGACCACCGACGAGATGTCATTCTCCGGGATGTTACGGTCATTGATAAAGATGGTGCCATCACCGGTGACCCAGATGTGGAGGATGTTCTTACGCTTCTCGTCGATCTTCTTGGTCGCCTCGGCCTGCGTCCAGTCGATCGGCTGCTTCTTCTCCTTGCGGAAGACAGTCGTCACCATGAAGAAAATGAGCAGCAGAAACGCGATGTCTGCCAGCGATGAGGATGGTATATCGCTGCTCGCACGTGATTTGCGTTCGAAAGCGTGTGCCATGTGTCGCTATTCCAGCATCTGCAGTGAGATTCGTTCGGCGCCAGCCAGTTTCACTTCGTCTAGCACGTTGATCATGTGGCGGTAGGACGCGTTGGGATCAGTCTTGATCGCCGCGATCAGGTTCGGGTTTGAGGCCATTTCCTGCCGCAGAATACCCTGTACCTGTCTGTGGTGGACGACCTGTTCCTGTTCACTCTCACCGCGCTTGACGACCACCGAGCCATCGGGTTGAACGAGAAGGAAAAGGAGGTTCTTGGCCGACACCTCCTGCTCTTCCGCCTGTTCCGGAAGCACGATCGGTAGGCCCTTCTCCTCGTTGAACACCGTGGTGGTGAGGAAGAAGACCAGCAGCAGGAACGCGATATCGGCCATCGATGCGGTCGGGATCTCGTCCGATACGCGCTCTTTGCGGCTCAGAATCGGCATGTCTTACGCCTCTTGTGTTCGGTGCCCGCGTGCCGGCGGGCCACAACTCATCACGGCGCTCAGCTGGCGCGCTTCTGGATACCCTGCTCCAGACGCCAGATCAGATCCAATACGCCCTGGGCGCCCTCCTCCATCTCGGCGATCAGCTTATCGATCCGCGTGACGAAGTAGTTGTACGCCACATTGACCGGAATCGCGATCGTGAGGCCGGCCGCCGTCGTGATCAGCGCGACCTTGATTCCACCCGCCACCAACTGAGGCTCGACCTGCCCGGCCGCTTCGATGGCGGCGAAGGCCGAGATCATACCGATGACCGTACCCAGGAACCCCAGCATAGGTGCCACGTTGGCGACCGTAGCCAGGACGGTGAGGCCGCGCTCTAGAAAATCGAGCTCGATCATGCCGGCGGTGGAGATCGCTTTCGCGACGTCTTCCTCGGATGGATCGCGGCCACGGGCCTGCCCCTCCTGCAGCCGACGCAAACCGGCGTAGAGAATGGCCGCGACCGGCCCCGGGGTCTCCGCGGCTCGTGCCATTGCCGTGTCCACGCGGCCGTCACGGCCCAGCTCTTCGATTTCGTCGAGGAGATGCTTGGACTCGCGCTGGGCGACCATGAGGGTCCAGCCCTTGGCGATGATCACGCCAAGCGCGATGAGTGAGCAGAGGACGAGCGGGAACATCATGAACCCCCCATCACGAAACAGCGTGAGGAGTTCGTAGCTGGTATCTGCCTGCAAGGGACGCCTCTCCGCTGGGGCGGTGTGGGTGAACGGCCTGACAAATTACCGGCGACGCCGGTGGCAGTCAACGAACGATCCGGCGCGGCTCAGCCTCCCTCACGCGACGGAAGCGCCGCCTTCTCGACTGTTTCCCTGGCCTTCGGGCGGCGGCGCAGAATCGGGCGGCCGCGTGCGGTGGGCTCGGCTCGACCCAGCAGCAGGCGCTGACCGAGCGCCTCGGAGGAAAGCCCGCGGTAGAGGCGTCCGCGATCGGCCAGGGAAATCTGGCTCGTCTCTTCCGATATCACGATCACGAAAGCATCCGTCTCCTCTGAGAGACCCAGCGCAGCCCGGTGACGGGTGCCGAGCGATTTGTCGACCGGGAACTGGGTGAGAGGCAGCACGACGCTGGCGGCCTTGATCCGGCGGCCGGAGATGATCACAGCGCCATCGTGCAGCGGTGCGTAGGGAGTGAAGATGGTGGAAAGCACGGCCGCGGAAACGACGGCGTCCAGCTCGGTTCCCTCCTGCGCGTAGTCGCCCAGTCCGACCTCGCGCTCGATCGCAATGATCGCGCCGATCTTGGCGCGCGACAACCGTTCGGCGGCCTTGACGACCTCCTCGACGACCTCGCTCTGCTCCTGCCTCGAGAAGACCCCCCAGAATTGGCTCCGACCGAGCCGTGCGAGAGCGTTTCTGAGCTCGGGATAGAACACGACGATGAGCGCGAAAGCTCCGTACGTGAACGCCTGGTTGAGGATCGCCGTGATGAGGTTGAGATCGAGCACCTGAGCCACGGCGTAGATCGTGAACAGCAGCACGAGGCCGATCAGGATCTGGAACGCTCTCGTCCCCGCCCACAGCAACAAGAGGCGATAAATGATGTACGCGACGAGGAGTATCTGGATGACATCCTTCAAGTCCATCTGGAAGAAGCTCAGATAGTCGAAGAGCGCCCGCATTCACTCAGTCCTTTCTTCGTTGTCACCGGCGCGCCGGATCGCCTCCGCCACTGTCAGTGCGCGCCATACCTCGGCTACGTCGTGCACACGAAATATGCGGGCGCCTCGTTCCAGCGCCATGAGGCAGGCCGCGATCGTGCCCTCGAGTCGCCGAGTCGGGCCTTCATTCAAAAGGTCTCCGATGAATGATTTGCGGGAGGGGCCGACCAGGATCGGTCTCCCGAGCGCACCGAGCTCCGACAACCGGCCGATCAGCTCGACACTGCCCTGCGCTGACTTCCCGAATCCGAGACCGGGGTCGAGAACGATCTGCCCGGGGTGACATCCCGCCTGCACCGCGGACGCCATCGACGCGGTCAGACTCTCCCTCACTGCTCCGATCAGATCAGGGTACGTCACGTCGTCCTGCATTGTCCGCGGATCTCCCCGCATGTGCATGAGAACGAGGCCCGTTTGCCGTTCGGCAGCCACGTTCGCGAGGCCCGCGTCGAGACGAAGACCCGATACGTCGTTGATGATCGCCGCACCGCGGTCAACCGCGCGCGCCGCCACCTCGCTCTTGGTCGTATCGACGGAGATCGGGATCGCCAACTCGCCCAGGAGGTCCATCACCGGGCCGATTCGGGCCCACTCGTCTTCCGCACTGACGGGATCTGCGCCGGGGCGCGTGGACTCCCCTCCGATATCGACAATGTCGGCCCCTTCCGCGACCATCGCGAAGGCACGCTCGGCTGCCCGGGTGGGTTCGTCGAACCTCCCGCCGTCGGAAAAGGAGTCAGGGGTGATGTTGAGGATGCCCATGACCAGTGGACGGTCGAGAGCGAGGCGTTGCCCGCGGATGCTCCAGTGGCTTGGTTGAGCGGCGACCGGCGGGCGAGGCTGAGTCCGAGCCGGCCGCACGGAGAAGCTCAGGCGAGAGCCGGCGAGGGCTCGCCGCCAGCCCCTTCCATGGGGTCTTCTTTCGGAGAGGCGATGGCGGGCGACTTGCTGGGCTCCAGTTTTTCGGGCTGCGGGGGGGCGGGAGATAAGATCTCTGGCAGCGGCTTGCCTTCTTCCAGCAGGTGGATGTCATCGGAGTCGAGAGTCTCGCGCTCCAGCAGGGCCTCCGCGATCGCGTCGAGCAGCGGACGGTTCGCCTCCAGCACATCCCTCGCCGAGTTGTAAGCCCCCTCGAGGATCGCCTTCATCTCGCCGTCTACCAGCTGGGCCGTTTGCTCACTCACATCACGCCGCTGGCTGAACTCGCGCCCCAGAAAGATCTCGTGTTCCGCCTCGCCGACCGCCATCGGCCCAACCACGTCCGACATTCCGAACTGGGTCACCATGCGCCGCGCGATGTCGGTCGCGCGCTCGATGTCGTTGCCGGCTCCGGTGGTGATCTTCCCGGCGCCGAAGACCATCTGTTCGGCAACGCGCCCGCCGTACAGCATGACGAGCTGGCCCTCGAGCCAGTCCCTGGTGTAGTTGTGACGGTCCTCCTCCGGCAGCGAAGCCGTGAGGCCGAGCGCCCGTCCGCGAGGCACGATGGTCACCTTGTGTAGAGGGTCGAGCCCCGGAACGCGCAGCGCGATGACCGCGTGACCGGCTTCGTGAAAGGCGGTGACACGCCGTTCCTCGTCCGAGATGACCAGACTCCTGCGCTCGGCGCCCAGCATGACCTTGTCCTTGGCGGCTTCGAAGTCCTCCATGTAGACGCGGTCTTTGTCCTTCCGGGCGGCGAGGAGCGCGGCCTCGTTGACAATGTTCTCGAGGTCCGCTCCCGAGAGCCCCGGCGTGCCCTTGGCGAGCACGGTGAGGTTCACGTCTGGAGCGAGCGGGATGTCCCGCGTGTGGACGGCGAAGATGCCCTCACGCCCGTTGACGTCCGGGCTGTCGACCACGATCTGGCGGTCAAACCGACCGGGGCGCAGCAACGCCGGGTCCAGCACATCCGGGCGGTTGGTGGCCGCGAGCAAAATGACTCCGTCGTTCGACTCGAAGCCGTCCATCTCGACAAGCAGCTGATTGAGTGTCTGCTCCCGCTCATCGTGCCCGCCGCCGAGTCCTGCCCCACGGTGCCGTCCGACTGCATCGATCTCGTCGATGAAGATGATGCAGGGAGCATGGCTCTTGCCTTGCTCGAACAGATCCCGTACTCGACTGGCTCCCACGCCGACGAACATCTCCACGAAGTCGGAACCCGACATCGAGAAGAACGGGCGGGCGGCCTCGCCCGCCACGGCACGAGCGAGAAGAGTCTTGCCCGTGCCGGGAGGTCCGACGAGGAGGGCGCCCTTCGGGAGCCTGCCTCCCAAACGTCCGAACTTGGCCGGATCCTTCAGGAACTCGATGATCTCCTCGAGCTCGTCCTTGGCCTCGTCACAGCCAGCCACGTCGGCGAAGGTTACCTGGGGTGTGTCGCCGGTCAGCAGACGCGCTTTCGACTTGCCGAAGCTAAAGGCGCGCGAGCCACCCGCCTGCATCTGGCGAAAGAAGAAAAACCACAGCCCGATGATCAGGACCCAGGGGAGCACGGAGATCAGCAGGTTGACCCAGTTGTTCGCCGCCTCCTCGGCGGTGATCTCGACGCCGAGCGCGCCCATCTCGTCGAGCAGCTCCTGACTCGCTTCGGCGGGCAGCAGCGTCCGGAATTGGGTCAGCTCCGCGCCGCTCTCGGACTGCACGGAGCGCCTGAGCTCGCCCTCGACCTTCAGACCCTCGCGGATCGTCACTTCCTGGACGTTCTCGGCGCGCAGCTGTGCCACGAACTCGGTGTAGCTGAGCTCCTGTTCTTCCTGTCGGGCGCCGCTCATGAACTGGAGGATGGCCAGCGGGATGAGAATCATCAGCAACCAGAACGAAACCGTTCTCAGTCGCTGACTCAGTCGGCTGGGGCCGCCGGCGTCCTCCGGTCGCTTGTTGGGTTCTTGCGTCACTCTAGCTCCGTTTTCGTGCTCGGCACGATAGGCAGATGGCGGAAAACTCGCGCCGGGTCAAGCCCGAGGCGCGTGCCGCCAACTTCATCGTCAGCCTCGTGCGTCGTTGCAAATCTCGGTCCGCGGGCCGGGGACGCCCAACGACAGAGCGATCTGGACCGTAAGTCCCGGATCGACACTCCCACCAGCCAAACCGGCCTGTAGGCCCTCGGCGACGGCCACGCCATACGCCCACAGCACCTCATCGCACTGGGCCAGCACCGGCAGGCGCGCTCGTTCCCGTCTCGGCACGCGAAGATCGTTGAACAGACGTTTCAGCGTGCGGCTGCCCGTCGTGAGTCGAATGCGGTCGCCGGGTCGTCGCGCCCGCAGATCGAGCGGGAATCGCAGCATCCGGTCCGGGATGGTCACGGACGGGGCGCCGAAATCGGGCGTCGCGTTCGGCGTCCATACGGCGTTGTAGCCGCGGCCGCCCAGCCTGAGTGATCCCGAGCCGTTCGTCCGGGAGTTGACGGCAAGCAGCCGGTCTTCGAGCGGCGTAGAAGGAACCCCTACGGTGATCGTGGCGAATTCTCGCCACATCTGTAGTCCCCCGCCCAGATCGATCTCCGCACCACTTCTGCCCTGCTTGATAAACTGCACGCCGGCTTCGGTTCCGCCGGCCCGGAGCTGGACACCGGCGCGCCTCGCCAGCCGGCGCAGGCCGCGGGCGAGCAACTCCTCGTCCTGGCGCACCAGGCGCTCGGCAGCGAAGCTCCAACTTGCCGGTGAACCGGCCCCGTCAGTCTTCGGCGGCTGCCGGATGTCCCGACGGGCGCTGAGCAGGACACGCCACGCCACATCGTCGAGGGCCGCGTCGGCTCGGGACGCCGTCCGGGCCAGCGCCTGGAGACGCGGCGCCGCTTCACCCCGCCAGCTCAGCTCGAGCGCCGGGAGCGTCCGATGTCGGACTCGGGCGCGCGCCCACTTCAGATCCGCGTTGGAGGGATCCCGCACGTATTCGATATCGCGCGCGCGGAGGTAACCGCGGAGCTCACTGCGCCCGAACGGCAGCAGGGGGCGGACAATTCGACCCCGGCGTCCCGGAATTCCGGCCAGCCCCCGGAGTCCCGTGCCGCGCAAGATTCGGAACAGCACTGTCTCGGCTTGATCGTCCGCGTGATGCGCTGTGGCCAGACGATGGGAAGACGTCCGCTCTGTCTCCGCACTCAGGAACGCGTAGCGCTGATCTCGGAGCCTGGCCTGTGTCAGGCGGCTCGTTGTTGAATCGATCGACGCGGATGGTGGCGGTGCGGAGCCGACGCTGCACGGAACCCCGAGCTCGCTCGCTCGGCGCGCAACGGCTGCGGCTTCGACCGAGCTCTCGGGCCGGACGCCATGATCGAAGTGCGCCGCTCGGAGCTCGATGCCGAGCCGATCCTTGAGCGTGGTCAGCAGGTGAAGCAGCGCCGTGGAATCTGGACCGCCTGAGAGCGCCACCAGCACCCGGCTGCCTCGAGGAAGGAGATCCGAGCGTTGGTTCAGGTGGTCTTCGAGCCGGGTGAGCAGGCTAACCGCGGGACGCATCCTTGAGTCGGCTCCTCCACGTGCCGGGGCCGCGGTCGAAGCCGAGTCGCAGCGGCACCGGAACGCCTGTATGGGCGACCGGCTCGAAGGCGATCGGTTCCGGACCGACCGCGGGCGGTGACTCGACCGGCGGCGATTTCAACTCGGAGTCCCAGCCACGGTTGCGGCCGGACACGTAGGCGGCCAGTGCACGCTTGAGATCCATGAGCGGGTCGGGCTAGACCTCCATCACCTCGGCTTCTTTCTTGACCAGGAGCTCGTCGATGTTCTTGATATGTCCGTCGGTCACGTCCTGAAGCTTGTCGAGCCGGCGGTGCATGTCATCTTCGCTGATCTCGCCGTCTTTTTGCTGCGTATGCAGCGTTTCGCGGCCGACGTGGCGGAGATGCCGCACTGAAACACGCCCTTCTTCCGCGATGCGGTGCAGCAGCTTGACCATTTCCTTGCGGCGCTCTTCGGTGAGCGGGGGGATGGGTACGCGCACGACGGTGCCGTCGACACTGGGGTTGAGCCCGAGGTCGGCGCTACGGATGGCGTTTGCGATCGCGCCGGACAGGTTCGGATCATACGGCTGAACGAGCAGCATCTGCGGCTCGGGCACCGATACGTTGGCCACCTGCTTCAGCGGCATCTTCGATTCGTATGCCTCGACTCGCACCGTGTCGAGTAGCGCTGGGGTCGCCTTGCCGGTCCTCACCGAGCTGAATTCGCGGGCCATCGCCTCGACCGTCTTGTCCATTGCGGCCGAGGCTTCTTTCAGCGGATCACCAGTTGCCATCTCTGATCCTCCATTAACTCGTGCCGGCTGGCCCGGAAGCGGTGCGACATCGGGAGCTCACGCGACCAGCGTACCCACTTTGTCGCCTCTCAGGGCGGAAAGAATGGCCCCCGGCCGTTTAATGTTCAAGACGATGACGGGGAGGTCGTTGTCCTTGCACAGCGAGATGGCGGCTGCATCCATCACCTTCAGCTCGCGGGTGACCACCTCGAGATGCGAGATGCGAGGGATGAACTCTGCTTCAGGGTCGAGCTCCGGATCCGACGAAAAGACGCCGTCCACCCTGGTGGCCTTCAGGATGACGTCGACCTCCATTTCGATCGCTCGAAGCACCGCCGCGGTGTCGGTCGAGAAATACGGATTGCCCGTGCCGCCGGCGAAGATGACGACGCGGCCTTTCTCCATGTGCCGCAGGGCGCGGCGGCGAATGTACGGCTCCGCCAACTCCTCCATCCGGATCGCGCTCATCACGCGCGTCTCCACCCCGTGGCGCTCGAGCATGTCCTGCATGGCCAGGGCGTTGATGACAGTTGCGAGCATGCCCATGTAATCGGCGGAGACGCGGTCCATCCCCTGCTGACTGGCGACCGCGCCCCGCACAATGTTGCCGCCTCCAACGACGAGTCCGAGCTCGACGCCAGCCTCCACTACCTGAATGATCTCTTGCGTGAGCTTCTCGATTACCGGCGGATGAATCCCGAACGCATGATCACCCGCCAGTGACTCACCTGACAGCTTGACCAGCGCTCGGCTGTACCTGAGCCCGCCGCCGTCGCCCATTCTCAGCCGCCCACCTCCAGTCGGGCGAATCGCCGAACCTTGAGACCGGGATCGCTCCGCTCCAGGACCTCGCGAATCGACACATCCGGGTCCTTCACGAAAGACTGCCATACAAGCGCGCTCTGTTCGAAGAACTTCCGCATCCGGCCTTCGACCATCTTCTCGGCAATGTGCTCTGGCTTGCCCTCTTCTTTGGCCTGCTCGATGAGCACGTGGCGCTCGCGCTCGACAACCTCAGGAGCGATGTCATCCTCGCTGATGCCGAGCGGAGCCGTCGCTGCGATGTGCAGCGCCAGAGCGTCCGCCACTTCCTGCGCGTCGGCCACGCCGTCGGCGCCCTCGAGCTGGACAAGCACTCCAATCTTGTTGTCGAAGTGGACGTACGAGCCGACCGGAGCATCCGGGGTCGCAACGTACGTGACCGAGCCGGCGATCTGGATATTCTCACCCATGCTGGAGCGCAGGGCCTCGAGCGCGGTCTCCAAACCGCCGACGCTCTCCAGAAGGACCTTCCCCGGCACTGTCTCTCCGGTCGGGAGCTCCGCGGCGCCAGCCGCGGCCACGACCTGGTCGGCGAAGGCTACGAACTCTTCGTTACGAGCCACGAAATCAGTCTCCGAGAGCGTCATTGCCATAGAGACCCGATCAGAGTCGGCATCCCGTGACAAAACCACGATCCCTTCGCTCGCTGTCCGCGCCGCTCGCTTGGCCGCCTTGGCAGCCCCGCGCTGGCGCAACAGGTCGATCGCCTTTTCCTCATCGCCGCCGGTCTCAGCCAGCGCGCGTTTGCAGTCCATCAAGCCCGCCGCCGTTCGCTCTCGGAGGGACTTCACGGCGGACGCAGTAATCTCGGCCATTAGTTCCTTCTCCACTCCTACCATCAGTTCGTGTCAGTCGTTGCTGGCGAAAAAAAAAGGCCACCGAAGTGGCCCTGATGATCAGGCCGTTTCGGTTCGATCTTCCCCGTCGTCCGACGCCGCGGACACGGCGGCTTCACTCTGGGGGGCGCTCGCAGCCGGAGCGTCCTCTGCCGCAGCCGGGACTTCGTCAGCGGTCTTCGTCGCTTCCTCCGCACCCCCGGGTGCGGCGACTTCTCCGCCTTCCTCGGTCTGCAGGTGCCGCGCGATGACTTCCGGCTTCGGCCGCCGGCGCGGACGTGACCGCCGGCGCTTGCGCTTCGGGCCCGCCGCTTCGGATTCACCGACGTCGGTCGAGTAGGTGTACGCCTCTTCCTCCTCGGCCCTGACCTCTGGAGCTTCCATGCGGGCCTGCTCGATTTCGCTGGCCAGTGCGCCAGTGATCAGAGTCACTGAGCGGATCGCGTCGTCGTTGCCAGCGATCGGCACGGTCAGCATGTCCGGATCCGCGTTGGTGTCGGCGATCGCCACGACCGGTATATCGAGCCGATGCGCTTCCCGGACCGCAATCTCCTCCTTCTTGGCGTCGACTACAAAGACGAGCCCCGGTACCTGCGTCATGTCCTTGATCCCGGACAGGTAGCGCTCGAGCTTCTGCCGCTCTCTCTCCAGTAGCAGCCGCTCCTTCTTCGTATAGAACTCGTACGCGCCCTCCTCCACGCCGCGGTCGAGCTCCTTCAGCCTCCGGATGTTCTTTTTGATGGTCTGGAAATTGGTGAGCATCCCACCCAACCAACGCTCCGTCACGTAGAACGCTCCACACCGCTCGGCCTCGGCGCGCACGATGTCGGCCAGTTGCCGCTTTGTGCACACGAACATGACGCCCTTACCGGCCAGCACGGTCTTTCGCACCAGGTCGCGCGCCCGATTGAGCTCGGCGAGCGTCTTCTTGAGGTCGATCAGGTAGATGCCGCCTCGCTCCGCGAAGATGTAGCGCCGCATCTTCGGGTTCCAGCGGTGCGTCTGGTGCCCGAAGTGGACGCCAGCCTGGAGCAGATCCTTAATTCCTACTTCCACCATCCGAGTCGTCTCGTCGAGTGAATGTGAGCGAGGGGAAATCAACGCTTCGAGAACTGGAAGCGCTTGCGGGCCTTTGGCCGGCCCGGCTTCTTCCGCTCGACGACGCGTGGATCGCGTGTCAGCAGGCCGTGCTCGCGCAGTATCGGCCGTCGATCTGCATCGAGCTCCAACAGGGCGCGAGCTAACCCGAGCTGTATCGCTCCGGCCTGTCCGGTGATGCCCCCGCCGTTCACCCGGCATGTGACGTCGTAAGTGCCGTCCGACTCGGTCACCTTAAGTGGCTTTTCGACCGATACCTGATGACGCGGCACCGGGAAGTACTCCGCCAGCGTGCGACCGTTGATCTTCCATTCGCCCTTTCCGGGCCGGAGCAGAACCCGCGCGACCGACGTCTTTCGCCGACCCACCGTCTGGGCCTGAAGGCTACCGCTGTTCACCAAGTTCTACCTGTGTCCTGTTCGCTGTGTGCTCGATTCGCGTGTCCCGCGCGCCCTCCGATGCCGGCTCACAAATCAAGCGGCTGCGGGTCCTGGGCAGCGTGCGGGTGTTCCGGTCCTGCGTACACCCGCAGCTTACCCGCCATCTGCCGTCCGAGCGTGTTCTTTGGCAGCATCCCTTTCACCGCCCGCTCGATCACCCACTCGGGCCTTCTTTCCAGCATTCGTCGGAACGGGATCAGCTTCTCGCCTCCCATGAACCCGGAGTGCCGGAAATACTCTTTCTGGTCGGCCTTGCGGCCGGTGAGCCTCACCCGCTCCGCGTTTACCACCACGACGTAGTCACCCACATCCATGTGTGTCGAGTACGTCGGCTTGTGCTTGCCGCGAAGAACCGTGGCCACCTGCGTAGCGAGGCGGCCGAGCACCTGGTCGCGCGCATCGACCACGTACCAGTCGCGCTCGATCTCTCCGGCCTTGACGCTGTATGTCTTCATTCCGATTTGTCGCCGCGCTTACGCAGGTGCGATCCCCGAAACCTGTGAGGTAGGTGCGGGGAACGTTCTGCGAAAAAACGACCGTCCCGCTCAGGCGACGGTCAGACGTTGAAGCAGCAGCCTGCTAAGCTATGGAGGGCATTGGGAGGTGTCAAGATAACTCGAGCCGTGGCGGGCACCCGCGGCTATTCGACGAATCCCTCCAGGTAGCGGCCTCGGGCGCCGTGCCGGAGCCGGCTGAGCGCTCGCTCCTTGAGTTGGCGAACCCGCTCTCGGGTGACCCCGAGCTCGCGGCCGATTTCTTCCAGAGTTCGCGGCTCGCCATCGTCCAGACCGAAGTAGAGCCTCAAGACCAGTTGCTCGCGATCCGGAAGTGCCGTGAGGCTCGAGTCGAGGGCATTCTTGAGCGCCGCACGCTGTGTCCGATCGTCGGGGTCGGCGCTCTCCTCATCGGGAATGAACTCCGCCAGACTGGCGTCGTCACTTCCCTGCATCGGTGCGTCCAGCGATACGTACCCCTGACGCGACGACAGCGCTTCCCGCACTTCTTTGAGCGGCAACTTCAGCTCAGCTGCCAGCTCCTCGGCCGTCGGCTCCCGGCCGAACTCTTGCCTGAGCTGACGCGAGCTCCGGGATACCTGGTTGCTGGTGGCCTTCCGGCTCGCCGGAACTCGAACAATGTGCGACTGCTCGGCGATCGCCTGCAGGATAGCCTGGCGGATCCACCACACCGCGTAGCTGACGAAGCGAACGCCTCTGGTCTCATCAAAGCGCTCGGCGGCGCGCATCAGCCCCAAGTTGCCTTCGTTGACGAGGTCCGCAAGCGACACTCCGCGATTGCGGTATCGTTTGGCTATGGAGACCACGAAGCGCAGATTCGCGGCAACGAGACGATCGAGGGCCGCTCGGTCTCCTTTGCGGATCAGCTTCGCGAGCTCCGCTTCTTCCTCACGGGCCAAGAGCGGCTCGGCGCCGATCTCGCTCAGGTAGCGGTCAAGCGTTGCGGTCGCCGGTATGCGTGTGCGTGCCTTCATGCGGTCCGAGGCGCCCTTCCGTAGCGATGGGGCGGTCAGTTGACCGTCTTGAGCAAGCGTTTCCAGCGAATCTCGGTGAGCATCGGAAGGGGCGCCAGCTTTGTTCGATCGAACGAATAGTAAATGACGAGCGGGGTACCCTTGATGGCATCTCGCGGTACGAAGCCCCAATAGCGCGAGTCCTCTGAATTGTCGCGGTTGTCACCCATCACGAAGTAGCTGTCCACGGGCACCTGAATCGGTCCCCAGTTGTCGCGCGTGGGTCGGTACTCTCGGGCTTTGCGGCCGTTCTCCAGCAGGAAGGGCCGTTGCCATTCGAACTGGCGACTATACGGATCCTCGAACGAACGGGTGTGCTTGGCCCACGGCTCGTCCCGTCGTGTTCCGTTGACCCGGAGCACGCCGTCCCGCATTGAGATCGTGTCGCCGGGCAGACCCACGATCCGTTTGACGTAGTTCGTGTTGGGACGCTGGTTGGCCTCGGTGGGCGGCTCAAATACGACCACGTCGAAGCGTCCGGGGGCCTTGAAGCCGGGAAGGCGAACGGCCGTGCCCGGGATCTCGGCTCCGTACACCATCTTGTTCACGAGCAAGAAGTCACCGACCAGAAGCGTATTCTCCATTGAGGCAGTGGGAATCTGGAACGCCTCGACGACGAAAGCCCGTACGAACAGGAAGAGGAGGAAGGCGACCGCGATCGACTTTGCCCACTCCCACATCCATCGGACCATCGAGCTGTCCTCGCTGGCCTTCTTCTCTCTCTGCTTCTTTTTCGGCGTGTCGCTCATCCCTGCTCGCTCTTCGCTCATGCCATCAATTACTCAAAACTCGCTGTTATTAGGCCTTTCCCGAGACAACGAAGTTAGGTTGCACGATCATCGTCTACTCAAACGACCCGGTACGCAAGCTCCGCCGATGCTCTCCACCGAACGACCCGGCGCACTCATTTGTTTCACTCCCCGCGGGCTTCGGTGGTCACTTCGAGATTGCCTTCCCGCACCGCTATCCCGGTGACCGCGGGCTCGACCGGAAAAGTCACCGCACGGCTCATGCCGCCTCTTGTGCTCAGTCCCGCCTCCCGCAGGACAAGCGGAATAGCCAGCGGCGGGATGGGGAACGCGCCAGCACGGAGTGAAATGACCTCGACTTCCGCGACACCCGGCGACGCAATGTCCGGCTCGAATTCCGCTTCGAGGCTGGTCGAATCCCCCAGCAGCTGCCGGAGCGCATCCACGTTCATCGTCTCCTGGAGCACCTGCAACTGCACCAGAACCCGAAGGGCGAGCGTCGAGTCGTTGATGGCCACTTCAGGGTCCGTGAATCCTGGGGGGAGTCGGGAAGCCAATCTGTACTTGACGTAGCTTTGCACTTCGGAACCCGAGAAACGAACCGTGGTGCCACCGTCGTCGTTGAGAAGCGACTCGAGCTTGCGCTCGACCCGGCGCGCCATCTCTTCGCTGGGCTCCCCGGCGGGACCGATGAGCTCGGTTCGCTCGAAAAGACTCGTGGCCCATTCACGCATCGCGGGCAGCTGATCACGCTGCGTCCACGCCAGAACGGCGACTGCCGCGAGCAGCGCCAGCAGCAGACGGCCACCTATGGAGCGAATCACTGTTCCCTGCCTGCCTCGATTCTGCCTACCTCTTACGCCCGAGCGGGGCGACCTTATAGGGCGTGTATTCCGGTCCCCCCGGCCGAAGCCGGCTTCGCATCAGGTCTATGTGCGAGACCCGATACGTATCCTCGACGTCGATCTGGCGGGCCAGGCGCTCGAGCTCGCGAAACGCGCCCGACCTGGAGTTCCCCTCGACGCGGCCCAGTGTCACGTGAGGGTGAAAGGCGCGAGTCTCCCTCTCGATGCCCACCTCGCTGAACACATGCTCGAGATCGTGCTTCACGAAGCGGAGGTCGCCTGAGAGCTCCACACCCAGCCACACGACTCTTGGACCCCGGAGGGACGGGAATGCTCCGACCTGACTGAATCGAATCTCGAACGGGCGGAGAGTCCCGGCAGCGCCGACGAGCGCCTCGGCCAGCTCTTCGGCTTTCTCATCGCGCACTTCGCCGATGAATTTCAGGGTCAGGTGCAGTTTCTCCGGCTCCACCCAGCGGGTAGGCATCGACAGCGTGCGGAGACCCTTGGTTGCGGAGGCGATGCGCCGGCGCAGCTTGATCGGGAAGTTGACGGCGACGAAAAGGCGCATGGATGCGGGCCTCAGGCTCTGTGCGGGCGTTGGGGCCGCCAATTCACGGGGTTTCCCGGCCCCGGGCTCCGAGGCCGACCGCGGGCGGCCGCTGGAAGCTACCTGATTCGGCTCCCGAGCCGCAACGCAAAGGCGCGAAAATGGCAGGAGTTGCCCGCGGCTGGCGAGGAGCCGGCCCCAGTCGGAG
>JBFILW010000016.1:0-25559 GCA_041612005.1 Gemmatimonadota bacterium | reverse complement strand
GGCATACGAATACGTTGTCAAACCGATTGGGGTTGAGCAAGTTCAGGATCTCGTCGAGCGTGCACTGGAGACTCGCCGGCTGATGCAGGCGCCCGTGCATCTGCAGGAAAATGATGACTCTCCACCTGACGGCGATGTACTTGTCGGACGAAGTCCACCGATCATCGAAGTGTATAAACAGGTTGGTCGCGTCGCTGCCCAGGACCGTCTCGGCCGACGCCGCATCGACGAGTTCGCAAGCCACTGGTTCCTCACCGGCCGGCCACACGGCTATCAGAGCTGCTGCGATCCATGCATGAAGATTCATCACTCCCCCCTTGGAACAGTCGAAACATCCAATGTCTGCGATACCAGCATTCGGGCCGATTCTCGGACGATCGCGTCTCCGCGCAACGTCATGGCCGGCCGCTACTCGAAGCTCCAGCGGAGCCGCGAGGCCCGCGCCTCCTCCATGTTCACCAGCGACAGCAGGATCCCGCCCACCACGAAGAACACGATCAGTGAGAGAATCGCGTTGCGTCCGGAGCCACTGACATCGGAGACGAATGCGAAGATGATCGGGCCCCAGATGGCGGAGAACTTCGAGAGCACGGAGTAGAAGCCGTAAAACTCTGCCGAGGCCTCCTCGGGAATCATCGAGCCGTACAGGCTTCGGCTCAGCGCCTGCACGCCGCCCTGCACGATCCCGATCACGGCTCCGAGTCCGATCAGCGGCGCCAGCTGACCGACCGGCAACCGAAAGGCGGCGATCGCGACCAGCGTGTAGACGCCGAGCGCCACCACAACTGCCCGGCGAGCGTCGATGCGGCTCGCCAGCCACCCGAAGAAGTACGCCCCCCCGAAAGCGACGATCTGTACGACCAGAAAAGTGATCATGATCCCGGTCGTGCTGATTTGCAGCGTATCGGATGAATAGGCGGAGGCCATCCCGATCATCGTCTGCACGCCGTCGTTGTAAATCAGAAATGCGACCAGGAAAAGGAGCAGCTGCTTAAATCCGAGAAGCTTCTTCAGCGTGCGCCACACGCGTCCATACCCCAGATGGAGGTAAGCCTGAACGCGGGGCACGTTCGCGTAGCGGGGCGGGAGATCCCGGGCCGCGCCGGTCTCGCGCAGGCGCGTGAAGGCAAAGGTGGAGAAAGCGAACCACCATACGCCGGCCATGGCCAGTGATATCTGGACCGCCGCCGTCGCCGACAGCCCAAGGTTGGCGCGGAATAAGATCAACAGGAGCGCGAGGGCGAACTGGAGCCCGCCGCCGATGTAGCCAAACGCGTACCCTTTCGCCGACACCCGGTCGATCGTGTCCGAGGTCGAAATATCTGGCAGGAAGCCGTCGTAGAACACGTTCGCGCTCACGAAGCACACCTGGCTCACGAAGAACAGCCCCATCGTGAGCGGTACGTTGCCGGTGCCGACGAACACCAGCAGGGTGGCGAACAGGGAGCCGCCGTAAGCAAAGGCCCGCAGAAAGCGCTTCTTCGAGGCCGAGAAGTCGGCGATCGCGCCGAGTGCTGGAGATATGAGGAAAACAACGAACGCGACGCCGCCGATCAAGTAGCCCCACAGCGTCTGGCCACTGTACATGCGCCCGAACAGCTCGTAGCCGCCATCCGGGATCATCACGTCGCTGAAGTAGGCCGGGAGAAGGGCTCCCACCGTGGTGGTCATGTAGGCTGAGTTGGCCCAGTCGTACATGGCCCAGCCGAAGATCGTCCGGCGATCGTTCTTGACGGTACCGGGCGCTTCGGCTTGGTCCATGCGCTACAGCTGCTTCACTTCTTCGACCAAGTCACTCAGAGACTTGGCGGCGTCGCCGAACAACATCGAGTTGTTCTGCAGGTAAAAGAGCGGGTTGTCGATGCCGGCGAAGCCCACGTTGAGGCTCCGCTTGAGCACGATCGTCCGCTTCGCGCGATCCACCTCGATGATCGGCATCCCCGCGATGAGGCTGTTCGGATCGTCCCGAGCGGCCGGGTTCACCACATCGTTGGCTCCGATGATGATGGCCACGTCCGCGTTCTCCATGTCCCCGTTCACATCGTCCGGCTCGTAGAGCTGGTCGTACGGGACGTTGGCCTCGGCCAGCAGCACGTTCATGTGCCCCGGCATGCGGCCGGCCACCGGGTGGATCACGTACTTCACGTTGACGCCGCGTTTGCCGAGCAGATCGCCCAGCTCGCGCGCCTTGTGCTGGGCCTGTGCCACGGCGAGGCCGTATCCCGGAACGATCAGCACGGACTGCGCGTAGCCCATCAACATCGCCGCGTCTTCGGGATCGATCTCGTTGGCCACCCGCTCGCCGCCCGGCCCACCGGCTGCGGCGCTCGCCGCGCCGGCCCCGAAGGCGCCGAACATCACGTTGCCGAGCGACCGGTTCATTGCACGGCACATGATGTTGGTGAGGATCAGTCCGGAGGCGCCGACCAGCGCGCCGGCAATGATGAGAGCGTTGTTGTTGAGCACGAACCCGGCCGCCGATGCCGCGAGGCCCGAGTACGAGTTCAGCAGCGCGACCACGACGGGCATGTCGGCTCCACCGATCGGGATCACGATCAGCACGCCGAGCGCGAGAGCAACGGCGACGATCCCCAGGAACAGCTGGCCGTCCGGCAGGTTCATGCCCAGGTACACGGCCAGCGCCAGCATGCCCAGAAAAATCAGGAAGCTGGTCGAACGCTGCAGCGGGTACTTCACGGCCTTCTCGGTCACGATGCCCTGCAGCTTGCCAAACGCGATCAGGCTGCCCGAGAACGTTGCCGTGCCGATGATCGTGCCGGCCATGATCGAGACAGCCGCGTCGGTCGCCATGCCGCCGGTGCTCCGGAAGTACTCCGCCGCCGCGACCAGCGCCGATGCGCCACCGCCGAAGCCGTTGAACACCGCCACCATCTGTGGCATCGCCGTCATCTTGACGGTTCGCGCCATGATGAGGCCGATCAGACCGCCCGTCACTATGCCAATGATGATCCAAGTGAAGTCGAGGATCGACTCGTCGAGCAAGGTGGCCGCGACGGCGACCAGCATACCGAGTGCGGCCAGCGTGTTGCCGCCCCGCGCGGTGGCGGGGGAGCTGAGCCGTTTGAGGCCGAGGATGAAGAGAACCGCCGAGACGAGATAACTGAGCTGAATGATCAAGGAGCTTTGCATGCGTCTACTCCTCGCCCTCGGCCCGGCTACGGAACATCTGCAGCATCCGGTCGGTGACCAGGAAACCGCCGATCACGTTGATCGTTGCCATGATCACGGCCGCCAGTCCGATCCACCGCATCAGCGGTGAGTCGCTCGCTCCCGCGATCACCAGCGCACCCACGATCGAGATTCCGGAGATGGCGTTCGATCCGGACATCAACGGCGTGTGCAGCGTCGGCGGCACCTTGGTGATGACTTCGAATCCTATAAACATGGCGAGCACGAAGACGTACAGGCCCACCAGTAGTGTCCCGGTCATGCTTCGAACCTCACTTTCCCGTCGTATGTGACGCAGATGGCGCCCGTGATCTCGTCGTCCATGTCGAGTGTCAGCTCACCGTCCGGCATCAAGTGCTTCACCACGGTGATGACATTTCGGGCGTACATCTGGCTCGCGTTGAAGGGCACGGTTGCTGCCAGATCGAGCGGGCCGTGAATGATCACGCCACCGTGCTCGATCGTCTCGCCGGCTTTGGTAAGCTCGCAGTTTCCTCCAGTCTCGGCCGCCAAGTCGACAATCACCGAACCTGGCTGCATTCCGCCCACCATGTCCGCGGTCACCAGCAGCGGAGCCGGGCGGCCGGGTACGAGAGCGGTCGAGATGACTGCATCCGAGTCGGCGACGTGCCTCGTGAGCGCCTGTCGCTGAAGCGCCTGCGCGTCCTGCGACAGCTCCGCCGCATAACCACCCTCACCCTCCGTCTGCACGCCGGCGCCCGCCTCCCACTCCACGAACGTCGCACCGAGGCTTTTGATCTCTTCCTTGGCAGCCTCGCGAATGTCGAACGCCTCGACCACGGCCCCGAGTCGCTTCGCGGTGGCGATCGCCTGGAGTCCGGCCACCCCAGCTCCGAGCACGAGGACTTTGGCCGGCGAGACCGTGCCGGCCGCCGTCATCAACATCGGGAAGAACTTGCCGAGAGAATTGGCCGCAATCAGCACCGCCTTGTAGCCGGCGACCGTGCTCATCGAGGACAGGGCGTCCATGCGCTGCGCACGGGTAATCCGCGGCATCAGCTCCATCGAGAGACCGTTGAGGCCGCGTTCGGCCATGCGCGCCAGGGCTTCAGAACTCTGATGCGGCTTCATGAGGCCGATCACGGTCGCCCCGCTCGGGATCAGGCCGACCTCCCCTGGATCCGAGTCCCCGATTCCTGGCCCGTTCACCTTCAGCACGAGATCGGCCGACCCGAGCAGCTCGCCGATGTCGGAGACGATCTCGACCCCGACCTCGCGATACGCGTCGTCGGGGAAACCGGCGGCGAGGCCGGCTCCTCCCTGTATGGCGATCTGGACCCCCTCACCGGCCAGACGCTTGGCTGAGGCGGGCGTCAGCGCGACGCGCGTCTCGGCTCCCATGGTCTCCTTCGGAACTGCGACCCGCATTTTAGTCCTCCAGCTCAAACCAGGCGGTGAGCTTCACTTGGAAAAGGTCCACGTCGTCGTTCGCGATGTGGCCTCGCATCTCGCGAACCTCGAACCACTTGAGGTTGCGCATCGTTTTCGAAGCCCGTCGGATAGCGGAGCGTGTAGCATCCGCATAGCTTTCGGCGGACGTGCCGACCAGCTCGATCGACTTGTAGGTTGCGGACATACGATGGCCTCCTCACAGGGGTGGATCGAGCGTGCGGCGATTCGGGAAGAATCGCGCGAGCTCCTCGAGCAGTCGCGATGAAGTTAACGGACGGTTTCGGATGCACAACACATCGCCGCCAACTCCGACACGATTCTCCATACGGGCCTCGACGGCCGGGGTCCTCATCTTGGCCGCGGCAGGCTGCGGGGACGCCTCAGCCCAGGTGAAGCCGGCCGACGCGCAGATCGCGGAAGCGGTGCGGGCCGCGCCGGCGACCCTGCGCGACGGGGCCAGGGTTCTCGGCTACGCGAGGGGCGGCGAGCTCACCGTTCTCCGCAAGGGATCGAACAGCCTCATCTGCCTTGCGGATGCTCCTGGCGACGAAAGGTTCGAGGTCGCGTGCTATCACCGGGACCTGGAGCCGTTCATGGCGCGTGGCCGGGAGCTCGTGGCCCAGGGGGTCACCGGCCGCGAGAGACAGCAGACGCGCTGGGCGGAGATCGAGGCCGGCGATCTCCCGATGCCGCGCACGCCCTCTGCCCTGTACGTGCTGTCGGCGAGTTCCGCGGAGGAAGACGGGCAGACCCGAACAGTCATCTACGTGTCCTTCGCGACGGCCGAAATGCTTGGACTTCCCACCTCTCCTCAGGACGGCAGACCGTGGCTCATGATGCCGGGCAGCCCCAGCGCCCACATCATGATCAGTCAGTAAACGGAAGAAACACCGAGCGCTCACCTGTGGCTCAATTGACCCGTCACCAGATCGGCTCGCTTCTGCTGAGCTCACTCCGCGGCGAAGGCCTCGGGGTGAGGGATCTATTCGAGGGCCGCCAGGAGCCGCTCTCGTGGTTTTTCCGCGCTCTGGCCTTCGATCAATCCGAGCTCGACATCATGGAATCCGGTGCCGTCGACGCGCTCCACGCCCCCTCTGCGCTGATCGAGCTCATGGTCGATGAAATGGCGCTCGCGTGCGGTAACATCGGCGCCGATGGCGTGCTCACGTATCTGGCCATGCTTCCCGACGAGACCAGCGAAGAGCTGACCGCGCTCGATCCGGAGGGCATCAGCCTCGACCCGGCGGCTATGCTTGGGTATCTGAATCTCGATGTGGCGCCACCGTCGCTGTGGCTCGAGGAGCGTGAGAGCAGCCCGAGCGCCAACGAGAGCCTGGCCATCGAGCTCGCCAGCATGGCCCAGGATCTGGGGGATACATCGGACAGCGTCGGCGTCCGCATGGAGGGCATGCTCGACCCCGGAACGGATTGGGGAGACACACCGGCTGAAGTAAGGCCGGCGGGCGTATCGGTCCACTTCACCTACGACATCCCGCTGGTGGGCACGGGAGAGCGCGATCTGGCTCAGATCTTCGAGACGGGTGCCCGCATCGCCGGCGAGGCGATGGAGCGGATGCGGGAGGTGTTCCGGAGTAGCTGAGCGCTGTGGAGAGCCGGTTGCGGCTCTCGGACTTAGCGGCCGCCCTTGAGTTCGAGCAGATCGTCGATCGCCTCGACGAACTGCTCCAGCGGTGCCGCGCCCACGATCGGAACGCTGTCCGCCACAATGAAGAATGGTGTCTGGGTGATTCCCGCCCGAACGACTCCCTCGTAGTCCCGCACGATCAGGGGTGCCATGCGATCGTGCCCGATACAAACGGCGAATGACGCTACGTCGATCCCGAGCCCGCTCGCGAACCGGGCGAACACCTCGTTCGGGTTCGGGGCGTCTATCCACTCGGACTGGTTGTTGAAAAGCAGGTCGTGCATCTGCCAGAACTTCCCGACCGAGCCCGCGCAGAAGGCCGCCTCGATCGCCGGGAAGGCCCGCGGATGGCTTGGGTTGGGGAACCCGATCCATACGTACTGGACCTTGCCTGTCTTGACGTAGAGGCTGTCGAGGGCGTGAAAGGTCTCCCGATTGAAGCGGGCACAGAAAGGACACTCGAAGTCCGAGATCTCCACGACGCGGATCGGAGCTTCGTCGGAGCCGAGGACGCGCCCGCGATCCGCCCGGGATATGAGCGCGGTTGCGTCGTCGGGCACGACAGCCGCTTGCGCCAGCCCGGATTGCGGGTTCGCCGCGGCCAACGCGCTGAGCAGCGAAGCGGTGACGAGGACGCCGCGCGACGATCTCCCAGTTGGGAAGCGCATCTGGATCACTCTCCGAGCCCGGTAATGTCGGCCAGAATGTCTTCCGCGTGCCTGGCCGGCTTCACGTTCTTGTAAACCTTCTCCACGCGCCCTTCGGGGTCGATCAGAAAGGTGGTGCGAAAAATTCCCTCGTATTTCCTGCCGTACATGCGTTTCTCTCCCCACACGCCGTACTCATCGGCGACCCGGTGTTTGGGATCGGCCAGGAGCGGAAAGTTGAGGTCGAACTTGTCCCGGAATTTCTGGTGCGAGTCGACGTCGTCGGGGCTTATTCCGAGTACAATCGTGTCTCCCGCCTCGTAAGCCGGGAGACTGTCACGGAAGCCGCATGCCTCCTTGGTGCAGCCGCTCGTGTCGTCGCGCGGGTAGAAGAACAGTACCACGCGCCTTCCCCGTAGATCCTCGAGGCGCACGGTGTCGCCCCGATCGGACTCCAGTGTGAAATCGGGCGCCATCTCTCCGGCTTCGATCACTCCGGTTTCCTCGCTCTCAGGGTGTCGTACTCCGCGCACAGCAGGTCATAGGCCAACCGCACGTGATCGGCTGTGGAGTTTACGCTCCCGACGGAGAGCCGCAAAGTATAGAGTCCGTCCAGCTCGGTGTGCGAGAGAAAGATGTCTCCCCGCCCGTTAACCGCCTCGAGCAGTCGCTGGTTCCATTCGTCAACCATGGCATCCGCCGGCGCCAGCGCCCGAAAGCACACGGTGCTGAATGGCACCGGCGCCGCGAGCTCGAACCGTGCATCGTCGGCAATCCACCCGGCGAAAGCCACGGCCCAAGCGATGTGGTCGCGAAGCAGCGCGCGCAGGCCCTCCGCCCCGTAAAAGCGGATGACGAACCACAGCTTGAGGGCCCGGAACCGGCGGCCGAGCGGCAGGCCGTAGTCCATCAGGTTGGTGACGGCGGCGTCGGCCCGCAGATATTCCGCCCTGAGTTCCAGCGATCGCCGCACGACCTCGGGCCTGCGGTACAGCAGGACGCTGCAGTCCAGCGGTGTGAACAACCACTTGTGCGGGTTGATGACGATGGAGTCCGCCCGTTCCCAGCCGGCGAATTCGGCGCGACGCTCCGGCAGCATGGCCGCCGCTCCGGCGTATGCAGCGTCGACATGAAGCCATGTCCCGTGCGCCTCGCATACAGCGGCGATCTCGGATACCGGGTCGACGCTGGTCGAAGACGTCGTTCCAACGGTCGCGCACACCAGCACGGGAAGCGCACCGTCTGAACGGTCCTGCACGAGTCGCCGCCGCAGTTCGTCGACGTTCATCCGATACCGCTCGTCGACCGGGATGCGCCGCACGTTGTCGAGCCCGAGTCCGGCCGCAATCGCCGCCTTGCCGATCGAGAAGTGCGCGTGCTCGGAGACGTACATGCACAGGCGTGACAGCCCTTGTCGGTTCGCGAGTCCCTTCTCCCTGACGGCGATTCCCAGGGCTTCGCGTGCCGCGACCAATGCCGTGAAGCTGCTCGTCGACGCCGTGTCCAGGATCACGCCGCGAAACTCGGCCGGCAGGCCGACCAGTCGGGCGAGCCATGCCACGGTCAGCTCCTCGAGCTCCGTGGCGGCGGGAGACGTGCGCCATGACATGGCGTTGACCCCGAGAGCCGCGATCAGGATCTCGGCCGCCAGGGCGGGCGGCGATACCGAGCTCGAGAAGTAGGCGAAGAACCCGGGGTGGTTCCAGTGGGTGAGTCCGGGGAGGATGATTTGATCGACATCCGCGAGGATCTTGTCGAGCGACTCACCCGCTTCCGGTGGATCCGATTCTAGCCGCCCCGCGACCTCCCCAGGCGCCACCCGTGACAGCACGGGATATGCTTCGATCCGGCGCCGGTAATCTGCGGCCCAGTCGCCGACCGTTCGGAGCATGTCGCGCAGCTCACAGTCATCGACTTCCGACATTTTACGGTCCTCGATGGGTCCCTCGTCGGGTGGATGGAGGTGGATCGAAGCTGTCACGCGAACCGCATATCTAATAACCTCTGCCCATGGAGATGGCGACACGGCAGGACTCGGAGCGGTTCGCACGCATTCTCGATGGCTGTCTCGCGGCTCTCGCCGACGAGATCGAAGCGGTGCGCGGGTCGTTAGCGGCTCGGGGCCTGGCGCGACCCCTGAATAGCGTGGGTGGGAGGCTCACGGATGAGGCGGGGACGGGCTTCGCGTATGAGTGGACCTTGGCCGACGGCTCCGCAGACGTCCGCGTGGACGATGCCGTCCAGGTACGGTGTCAGGCGGGCGAGAGCTCCGGCTTCGTGATTCGTTTCGACCGCCGGCACCGGCGGGTTGCGGTGGCGGCGAAGGACTGGCTCGGCACGTTGCCGGGCGACGCCGAGCTCGAGTTCGATCCCACCTGGCTCCTGACCGCGCTGGTCGAGCGGCTGGAGAGGATCGAGCGGCAGCCCGAACACTACCACCGCGACATGGCCCTGCAGTTGTTCGGCCGCACGTTCCCCGAGACCGGAGAGCTGGCGCCGTCGCGTCGCTCGTCCCTGGAGCTGAACTCCGGTCAACGTGCGGCCCTCTCCCGTCTCCTCGGGAGCGACGTACAGTTTGTCTGGGGTCCGCCCGGCACCGGGAAGACCCGCCTGCTGGGTGAGTTGGGGGCCGAACTGTCCGAGCGCCGCCGGGTGCTGGTGACCGCCATGACCAACGGCGCGATCGACGAGGCCGCCGAGCGCGTAGCCGAGAGTCTTGGCGGCAGCGCGATTCGCTCCAACCGCATCGTTCGAGTCGGAGCCGAGTTCAGCGTCACCGGCAACCCGGAGCTGTCGCGTGGTGCCGCTGTCGAGCGCCGGGTCGCGTCCGGCGCGGCCGGAATCTCGGAGTCGCTCGCGGCGCTCGAGCGCGAGCTTCTGCGCCGCGGGACGGCGGCCACCCGGGCGGCGCCCACGCGAGCCCGGCACGCCCGCCTCCTCGCAGTCGCCCGCGCACGGGCTGCTGAAGAAGCGCTCGTGGATCTCCAACAGATCGGCGCCGAGTTACAGCGGCAGGCCGTGTTCGCGCTTCGAGACGCCGATGTGGTGATCTCGACGCTGGCGCGCATCGCGCTGTGGGATGACCTGGCAGCCCTCCGCTTCCACGCCACCGTGCTCGAGGAGGCGAGCACGGCGCCGCTGCCCTACGTGCTAATGGCCGCCTCGATGACGTCGCGCCACGTCTACCCGGTTGGAGACTTCCGCCAGCTCCCCGCCGTGGTCGTCTCCGATTCGGAGATCGCCGGACGTTGGCTGAGCCGCGACATCTTTCACGAAGCCGGCGTTGTGCCGGACGCGCCGGCGCTCGGCCCTGCGCTCCCGGCTGACGGGGACCTGTTGTGCGCGATGCTGGTCGAGCAGTACCGGATGGCGCCATCGATTCGGAGCTTGGTCAGCGACCTTTTTTACGACGGCCGTCTGACCGATGCGCAGTCGGTCCGGACTCGTCCCGCTCCACGGGCACCGCTCATCCTGCTCGATACCAGCGCCCGCGAGCCGGCGACCGAACGAGAGGAGGGGTCGCGGGCGAACCCCGTGCACGCCGAGGTGATCGCGCGCTTCCTGGAGCTCGCGGTGGACGAGGGCGTCGGAGAGATCGCGGTGGTCGTCCCATACCGGCTGCAGGCGCGTCGCATCCGGAAGCTGGTCCGCCAGCGGCTGGGGCGGGCGGCTCCTCCAGGCATCGAGGTGAGCACCATTCACCGCTTCCAGGGTCGCGAGAAGAGTGTCGTCATCATCGACACGGTCGATGCGCCTCCCGCCCGCAGCTGGTTTCTCAACGAAGCGCTGAACGAGGACTTCCCACGGCTCCTCAACGTGGCGCTGTCGCGCGCCAGGGACATGCTGGTCGTGGTGGCCAGCCGTCAGGGCCTTCAACGCACGCTACCCCCGACCGCCCTGCTGAATCGAGCCCTCGACCGAATAACCGAGTCCGGCACCGTCGTAGCGGCCGGCGACGTGGGTGCGTCCCGCTGGCTGTTCGAGGACCGCCACCCGGCCGCTCCCGAAGTCGGCAAAACCGCCGCTTTGGGCGCCGGAAATCCCCTTGGCGACTGAGCAGCGAAACTCAGAATTTTAAAAAACACCACTTCATCTGTTTTTTGGGGTTGACCAAAAAAAATTTTTTGTTAGAATCCATGCGTGCCCCGGGAGAGGCACCGGCGGTTCCGGAAGCTGCTGTGCCGGTATCGCGACAACGGGTCGCCCGAGTGGGATTCGATGATGCGGAGGGACTTCGGTTTCTCGCTAGAACACCACACAGCTGATCGGGCAAACTTGGTACCAGACTCGTTGGGTCTTGGAAGGTGAGCGCAACCGACCGAGACATGGCGCGGGACAGAAAACATATCTCCTCCTTGGCCCCTGCCAACTCTTCGGAGTCGGTGGGGGCTGAGTGCATCCAGGCACGTCGTGCGGGTCGTGTGATCGTTCGATCACAAACAAATGTTTAACAAAACTTTGTTGACGACGTGTGGAAAGATCGTGGAAAAAACTGAAAAATGGCGGTGCGATGGTCCACGTCGGGATGCATAGCCGAAGGCTGGAGTTTTCCACGCCGTGTGGATTACGTGCAAGCGCGGCGACGCCGTACCGTGGTTTCGGCAGGGGAGAGGCCGGTGGAGAACTGCGATCGTGAGAGCCGTCCTGCAGCGGGTGGAACGGGCGGAAGTCCGGATCGATGGGGAAGTGTGCGGGCAGATCGGCCGTGGCCTGGCCGTGTTGATCGGCTTCAGGTCCGGCGACGGTGAGGATGAGCTTCGGTGGATGGCCGACAAGATCAGGCAGATGCGCATATTCGCTGACGCTGAAGGCCGGATGAACCGCTCCCTGGAGGAAGTCGCTGGAGAGCTGCTGATCGTGTCGCAGTTCACGCTGTACGGCGACGTGCGCAAAGGACGCCGACCGAGCTTCGTGAACGCGGCGCCGCCGGACGAGGCGGAGGCGCTCTACGACCGCTTTGTCGACATCTGCCGAGAGGGGATCATTCCGGTGGCCACCGGCCGCTTCGGTGCGATGATGAAAGTCGATTTAGTCAACGACGGCCCCGTCACCCTGGTGCTCGACCGTTGACGGTCCGGTTGGTGCTCGCGTCAGCGTCGCTGCGTCGAAGAGAGATCCTGACCCGACTTGGCCTCGATTTCGAGGTCAGGATCCCGGCCGTCGATGAGAGCACGACTCCGGACGAGGACCCGGCTGACGCGGCTATTCGCCTCGCTGAGGCCAAGGCAAAGAGCTTCCCGGCCGCTCGCGGCGAGCTGGTGCTGGCCGCCGACACGCTCGTCGTGATCGACGACGAGATTCTCGGCAAGCCGGCAGACGCGGCCGAGGCCGAACGCATGGCGGCCCGGCTCTCGGGCCGCGTGCACAACGTGTATACCGGCCTCGCCCTCGCCGCGCCCGGTCGCGCGGAGCTAGCGGTTGAGAGGACTCGGGTCTGGTTTCGGACGCTTGATGGGGCCGAACGGGCGGAATACGTTGCGACCGGCGAGCCGCTGGACAAAGCCGGAGCGTACGGAATCCAAGGCTTCGGCGCCGCGATCGTCGAGCGCATCGAAGGCGACTATTTCAACGTGATGGGCTTGCCGGTGCAGCGGTTTCTCGAATTGCTCCGGCGGCACGGCTGGCGTTACGCGTTCGGGTCGCTCGTCCCTCTCTAGCCGGTCGCTCGGCGACCTGCGAACTAACGGAGCCCGAATGAACCGTGCGGAGCGACCTGTCTCACCGGCGCTCAGAATCGGCGTGATCGGATCGGCGACCGCCGACGACGAGGCCCTCGATGCGGCCCGTGCCGTCGGACGCGCGGTGGCTAGGGCTGACGCCGTTCTCGTCTGCGGCGGGCTCGGTGGAGTCATGGATGCAGCCGCGCGCGGCGCCTCCGAGGAAGGAGGCACCGTGATTGGAATTCTGCCCGGCGATGACGCGCGTGACGCCTCGCCCGGAGTCACGATCCCACTCCCGACCGGTCTCGGCGAGGCGCGCAACACGCTCATTGTCAAGGCGGCGGATGCTGTGATCGCGGTCGCGGGCGCATGGGGCACACTCAACGAGGCCGCGATGTGTCTGAAAACGGGAACGCCGCTCGTCGGAGTGCGCGACACGCTACCAGCCGAGCTTCCGCTACAGCGAATCGCTGATCCGGCCGCCGCCGTCGCAGCCGCGCTCGATCTGGCGCTCGAGAGGAGGGGCCGATGATCGCCGTCTACGTGTTCAGCGGAATACTGCTGATGCTGATCATCGCGGTGCTCGTCGGCTCGCTGGCCGAGAAGGAACCCTCCGACCCGGGTCGGGCAGGGTTGCGCCCCGAGCAGCGGCAGGAGGCGGCGCTCGAGGCCTTGAGGGACATCGAGTTCGAGTACCAGACGGGCAAGCTGCTGGAGGACGACTACCTGGCCCTGAGGAACAAGTACGCCACGCTCGCCCTCGGAGCCCGCGACTCCATGGCGCGGCGGTCGGAGGCCGCCGCCCCGAACTGTCACGCTTGCGGAGAGCCGTTCCAGGGTCGAGGCCGCTTCTGCCCCCGGTGCGGGGCCGAGAAGGCCGCTCCGCCAGCGAGCGATGAGGAAAGCGGTACGTGAGCGTCGTCGACCTGCGAAGCGATACCGTCACCCGGCCCGGTCCCGCCATGCGGGCCGCGATGGCGGCAGCCGAGGTCGGTGACGATGTGCTGGACAAGGACCCGACCGTCGATCGACTGGAGCAACGCGTCGCGGAAATGCTCGGCAAGGATGCCGCTCTTTTCTTCCCAACCGGAACGCAAGCGAATCAGGCAGCGATACTGCTGCATACGCGGCCCGGGACCGAAGCGATCTGCGAAGGCGAGTCGCACGTTTTCCACTATGAGCTGGCCGACGTCGCGATGCTCTCCGGAGTACAGCTCCACCCCATAGCATCGGACGCTGGCCATATCACAGCCGAGGCCTACAGGACCGCCATCCGACCCGGAGACCGCCACCATCCCGTCACGAGCCTCCTATGCGTCGAGAACACGCACAACATGCACGGGGGCGTAGCTGTGGAGCTCTCCCGGTTGCGCGAGGTTCGGGCCGTGGCCGATCTGCACGGGTTGCCGGTTCACCTCGATGGGGCGCGTTTGTGGAACGCGGCGGCGGCGAGCGACGTCGGCCTCGCGGAGTACGCGGACTGCGCCGATACCGTCATGGTCTCGCTGTCGAAGGGTCTCGGATGTCCCATCGGCTCGGTCCTCGCGGGCAATGCGGAGTTGATCGAGCGGGCCTGGTCCGCGCGCAAGCGGCTCGGGGGCGGGATGCGCCAGGTCGGCATCCTGGCGGGCGCCGGGCTGTACGCGCTCGACCATCACCTGGGGCGGATCTCCGAAGACCACGGTCGAGCCCGTTCACTCGCCGCGGGTGTGAACGAGTTGGACGGCTTCCGCGCCGACGCGCCCGATACGAACATCGTCATGATCTATCTGGAGCGCGACGATCTCGAGGCCGAGGAAGTCAGCCGCCGCTTGGCCGAGCGCGACGTCTGGATCCTGCCGGCAGGGCCAGGGCGTCTGCGCGCGGTGACGCACCTGGACGTCGATGACGATGCAATCGCGCGGGCCGTGGAAGCGCTCGGGTCGACCCGGAGTTGACGACGGGATGACCCGTTTCCGCAGCCTTTACTGGCCCGCAGGCCGCTCGCATCGGCACTCGGGTCGTGGGAGTTCGTCTCTTCCCCGTCGGGCCAAAACCGAACAAATTGCGAAAGGTCGGAAAGACGGCTATAGTTCGACGTAGCGCCCGCGGCCGGCGTGGAAACTGATGGCCGTCCGAATGGAGACACAGCGGCGCGCAGCCGAGGCGCCGTCAGAGGAGAGCCAAGCTACGAGAGGACGAAATCGCCGATGCCCGAGTTGAGCGAGGAGCGTAAGAAGGCGCTGACAGTCGCGATCAATCAGATCGAGCGTCAGCATGGAAAGGGAGCGATCATGCGGCTGGGCGCCGAAGGTGCCCGCGTGCACACACCGGCGATCTCCACTGGAGCCTTGAACCTGGACTACGCGATCGGGATCGGTGGCATCCCGCGGAGCCGGGTCACCGAGATCTACGGACCCGAATCTTCGGGCAAGACGACGCTCACTCTGCACGTGATCGCCAATGCCCAGAAGGGCGGAGGGGTGGCGGCGTTCATCGATGCCGAGCATGCGCTCGACGTCCAGTACGCCAAGCGCCTGGGAGTTGACGTGGAGAATCTTCTCGTCTCTCAGCCGGACACCGGCGAA
The DNA here is from genome assembly GCA_041612005.1 of Gemmatimonadota bacterium. Lineage (GTDB taxonomy): Bacteria > Gemmatimonadota > Gemmatimonadetes > Palauibacterales > Palauibacteraceae > JBFILW01. The sequence goes on along the minus strand of JBFILW010000016.1, from coordinate 10,438 downwards.
CAGGCGCTCGAGATCGCCGAAGTGCTGGTGCGCTCGGGAGCCTTGGATGTCGTGGTGACCGATTCGGTCGCCGCGCTGGTGCCGCGGGCCGAGATAGAGGGCGAGATGGGTGACGCCCACGTCGGTTTGCAGGCGCGGCTGATGTCGCAGGCTCTTCGCAAGCTCACGGGAGCGATCGCCCGCTCCAACGCGGCGGTCATCTTCACCAACCAGATCCGCGAGAAGATCGGAGTCATGTTCGGCAACCCGGAGACCACCAGCGGTGGCCGGGCTCTCAAATTCTACGCCTCTGTGCGCCTCGACATTCGCCGCATCGCCTCCATCAAGGAGGGCACCGAACAGGTTGGAAACCGCACCCGCGTCAAGGTCGTGAAAAACAAGTGTGCGCCACCGTTCCGTCAGGCGGAGTTCGACATCATGTTCAATGAGGGTATCAGCCGCTCCGGCCTCCTCGTCGACATGGGGGAGGACGCGCGGATCGTTCAACGGTCCGGAGCCTGGTACTCGTATGGGGATGCGCGACTCGGCCAGGGTAGGGAGAACGCAAAGGCGTTCCTGCGCGAGAATCTCGATATTGCGAACGAGATCGAGTACAAGATCAAAGAGCACCTCGGCATCCTGGCGCCCGAGTCCGAAGAGGAAATGGTCGAGGAAACGGTCGAGGAGCCAGCACCGAAGGCGGCCCGCCAGAAAAGCAGTAAGGAGCCGGCTCTCGCCGAGTCCAAGTAGCCGAATGGCCCGGGGGCGCGAGTCCCGCCCCCGGGTTTGCTTCACTGGACCCCCGAGCCGCTGACGCCGGCGGCGCCGCTAACCATGCCTGTCGTAACCAGAATCCGTCACACGCGTGTCGGCCGGGTTCGGGTCACGGTCGATGGCGACATCGAGCTCGACCTCTCACCCGCCGCCGTCGCTCGCCACGACCTCCATCCGGGCCGCCGACTCGAGGTGGCCGAATTCGCCGCGCTTCAGGATGCCGCGCGGAGCGAGGAAGCAATTCGTGCTTCGCTGCGCTTTCTCTCTTTCCGACCGCGCAGTCGTCTCGAGCTGGAGCGCTATCTTCGCGGACGGGGATACGAAGCGGCGATTGTCGACTCCACCGTGGCGCAATGCGTTTCCGATGGCCACCTCGATGACCGCAATTACGCGCTGGCTTTCGCCCTCGATCGGCTTCGGCTCCGACCACGTGGCATATGGCGGCTGGAAGCGGAGATCAGGCAGCGCGGCGTCGACGCGGCCACGGCTGCCGCCGCGGTGCGCCAGGCCATGGCGAACGAGGGAGTGACGGAGCATGACCTGCTGATAAGTGTGGCGCGGCGCCGCTGGGATCAGGTGGCGTCTCTCGAGCCCGCCGTGGCGCGCCGGAGGCTCGAGGCCTTCCTCCGCCGACGGGGCTTCCCGGCGGACGGGATCGCGGCAGCCGTACGCGAGTTGGTCGAACGATCGGGAGTGTGCCCGGGCGGAGACGACAGCTCCGATCATTGAACCGCCCGCAGGCCGGCTCCATATTCCGCGGATGTCCCCTCTCATGACAATGACGGACAGGGAATGAAATCCAACGAGATTCGATCTCGGTTCATCGACTACTTCGTGCGCAATGGACACGTTCATCTGCCCAGCAGCTCCCTCGTGCCCGCCGACGATCCGACGCTTCTGTTTGCGAATGCCGGCATGGTGCAGTTCAAGCGTGTGTTCGTAGGTGAGCAGAAGCCGCCCGGCCCGCGCGCGGTCACATCACAGAAGTGTCTGCGGGTCAGCGGGAAGCACAACGACCTCGAGGAAGTCGGCGTGACGGCGCGCCATCACACCTTTTTCGAGATGCTGGGCAACTTCTCGTTCGGCGAGTACTTCAAGCGGGATGCTATCCGGTACGCGTGGGAGTTCATCACCGTTGAGCTGGGTCTCGACCCGGAGCGTCTGTGGGCCACCGTGCATCACGGCGATGACGAGGCGCACGATCTGTGGCTGGAGGAGACCGAGCTGCCTCCCGGTCGCGTGCTGAGACTTGGGGACAAGGAGAACTTCTGGCAGATGGGGAACACGGGGCCGTGTGGCCCCTGTTCGGAGATCCACTACGATCAGCGCGCCGACATCTCACGCCAGGACCTCGACCCCAGAGAGTTCCTGGAGCTCGGCGAAGCAGACGAGTTCATGGAGATCTGGAACCTGGTCTTCATGCAGTTCGAGCGGAACGCGGCCGGCGAAGACCGGCCACTTCCGAAGCCTTCGATCGACACGGGGGCGGGCCTGGAGCGAATCGCCGCTGTCATGCAGGGTACCCGGACCAACTACCACACCGACCTTTTCCTGCCGATCATCGAGGCGACCGAAGAAATTGTGGGACGCGCGTACCCTCGGGAGGAGACCCGCTGGGACGAGGGGCTCCCGTTTCGCGTGTTGGCCGACCACGCACGCGCCGTGGCCTTTCTGCTCGCGGACGGCGTGTTTCCATCCAATGAGGGACGCGGCTACGTGCTGCGCCGGATTCTACGTCGTGCGGCCCGATACGCGTGGCTGCTCGATCGGCGCGAGCCGACGCTCGACAAGCTCACCGGCGTCGTCGCCGACCTGATGTCGGATGTGTATCCGGAGCTCGACTCGCGCCGCCAGCACCTGCTGAAGACGACGCGCGACGAAGAGGAGAGTTTTCTGGCCACGATCGACGAGGCGATGATCCGGTTTGAGGATATCGCGCCGGAAGGATCGAGTGGAACGGTCGCTGGAGCCGAGGCCTTCAAGCTCTACGACACCTTCGGTTTCCCTCTCGACCTCACGCAGCTGATGGCGGCCGAGCGGGGCTACGATGTCGACGTGGAGGGTTTTGAGGCGGCGTTGGAGGAACAGCGGCAGCGCTCGCGCGCGGTCCAAGCGAAGCTCAGCGCGGTTCTCGTCGATCAGGATGGAGCACTCGAGGCGATCGAGGTGCTGGACGACGCCGAACAAGAGTGGGTCGGGTACGACGAGCTGGAGGTGGAGACACCGGTGATCGGCTTCGCGCCGCTAGACGGAGATCGGGCACTCGTCCTCGCCAGGAACCCGTTCTACGCGGAGGCGGGCGGTCAAGTGAGCGACACGGGTTGGGTGTCGGGGGACGGTTGGCGGGTGCGGGTCGACCGAGTCGTGAAGACCGACCACGGCCACAATGTCGTCGTGGGTCCACTCGATCAGGGACAGCTCGACTCGGCGCCCGACATCGCTGTCGCTGTAGTCGACGAGCAGGCTCGGCGTGACACGCAACGCTATCACACTGCCACGCACCTCCTGCACGCGGCGCTCCGCGAGCGACTCGGAGACCACGTGCACCAGGCGGGCTCGCTGGTCGCGCCGGACCGGCTGCGTTTTGACTTCAACCACCGTGGTCCGCTGAGCGCGGAAGACCGGAGAGCTATCGAGCGAACGGTCAACGAAGGGATCTGGGCCAATGTTCCCGTCATCGTCGGGCGGGAGATGTACAGGGAAGCGCTCGCCTCCGGCGCCATGGCCCTGTTTGGCGAAAAGTACGACGATGAGGTGCGCGTCGTTCGCCTTCCCGGGTTGAGCGCCGAGCTGTGCGGCGGTTGTCACGTGCGGAGCACGGGAGAGATCGGCCTGTTCAGAATCACGGCGGAGACCGGCGTGGCCGCCGGAATTCGGCGCATCGAAGCCGTCACCGGTCCCGAGGCCTACGCTCGAGTCGAACAGCTGGAGGACCTGGTCGGGGAGACGTCGGCCACGCTCGGCGTGCAGCCCGCGATGCTGTCGGAACGAGCGGCCGCCCTGGTCGCCGAGCACAGGGCGCTTCAGGTGGGTGCAGCAGCCGATCTCGAGGCGACGGCGACGCTGCGGGCCGAGGCGATCGTCCAGCGAGCCCGCGAAGTCGATGGTGGGAGGGTTCTCACCGACGAAGTGGAGCTTCTTGCCGGAACCGACCTGACCGCGTTCGGCGACAGCCTGAGAGAGAAGCTCGGTAGCGGTGCCGCCATAGTGCACGTCATCGTGGGCGGCGAGGCCGAGGACAACGGAGCCGAGAGGGAGGCGTTTCTCTCCGTTGTATCGGACGACTGGGTGAAACGCGGCGTGAAAGCGGGTGACCTGGTTCGCATCGCCAGCAAGACCACCGGTTCCGGCGGAGGCGGACGACCGCATCTCGCTCAGGGAGGCGTCGGTGACCGGAACCTCGTGCCACAGGCGCTCGAAGCCGCCCTCGACCTGGTTACCCGAACGATGGCGGATGCGTGAGGTCGGGGCCGGGCCACCTGAGCACCATGACTTCCGGCGCGACGTGACAGACGAAGTCGAGCGTTGGTTGGAACCGAGGCTGGCCGAAGTGCCTCCGGCGCTCGCCGCGGCCGTCAGGAAATGTGTGGCGGATATGAGCCGCCCCGTCGAGCCGGAGGAGATCCCCGACTTCCTGGCCGAGGCTGCCCTCCGGGAGCTCGATGATGTGCTCGGGACGCCGCAGGGACGGAAGGGGGCGCTGCGACTGCTCGCCGCGGACGCGATCCTCACGTACGCCTTCGAGGCGGCGACGGTTTTGGGGACGGACGCGCGCGCCCTCGCGGACCGCATGGGACTCAACGGCGAGATCGGACAACGCCTGCAGACGGTCCGAACCGGACCGGAGCCGGTACCCCCGACATCGTCGTCATTACCAGGTGCCGTGTGATCCCACGCCTCGTAGACATCCACAACCACTTCGTGCCCGGCGTGGACGACGGAGCCCCGAATCTCGAGGACGCGCTCCACTACCTGCGAGAGTTCGTCGCGCTGGGAATCACCCGTGTTGTGACGACGCCGCATCTGTCGGCCCGTCATCTTCGCGGCAAGCGGCGTGACGCTATCGACGAGGCTTTCGAGGAGCTGGCTCGCGCCGTGCGAGAGGAGTTGCCCGAACTGGAGCTCACCGGCGCGTATGAAATCTGCCTCGACGAACCGGACATCGACATGAGCGATGAAGGGCTTGGCTTTGGGGAAGGCAAGGCGCTACTGGTGGAGTTCCCGATGCTCATGCTGCCCGCCTATCCCGGCCGCATGCTGGCCGCGGTCCATGATCAAGGGTGGCGGCCGATCCTTGCTCACCCCGAGCGCTACCAGGGCATCGGAGCGCGTCCAGGCTGGCTGGATCGGCTGCGGGAGATGGGAACCACGCTCTGCGTCAACGCTGGCAGCCTCTGGGGTGAGTACGGAGTGGAGGCGCAGACTGTCTCGCGTCGCATGCTGAGGGCCGGCCTCGCCGACATCATCGCATCCGACCACCACGCGCGTCCACACCGGGCAACGACCGTCCGGCGCGTGTGGGATCTGTTGGCAGCGGCGGGCCACGAAGATGCGGCGTCAACCCTCCTGCACCATAATCCGCTAGCAATGCTCGATGGCGCTTCGACACTGCCGGTTGAGCCGGTCACCATCGAGACGGGCGTGTGGGGGAAGCTGCGACGCATGATGGGTCGGCGTTGAGCTGTTGAATTCGGAGAACAGAATGGACGAAGAGCGTTCGCTGGCGGCGTTGTCGAGCATGCATATTGCACTTCCCGGGCTGGTCGGCGACCGGGCCCTCGTCACGGGAGGCTCGCGCGGGATCGGTCGAGCGACAGCGCTGCTTCTGGCGCGCTGCGGCGTCTCGGTCGGGATCGCCTACCGGAGCGCCCATCCGGCGGCCGAGACGACGATGCGAGATATCGCGACCCTGCACGACCAGTTTCAAGCGAGCGCGGCGACAGATATTGGCGAGTTGGCGACCTGGGCCGAAGCCGGCGACCTGTCCAGCGAAGAGGACGTTGCCGACCTGTTCCGGCGCGTCGACGATGAGTTCGGCGGACTGGATGTATTCGTCGGCAACGCGGGCGTGTGGAACGAGGAGGCGATTCCGGTCGACCAGCTTCCCCTCGCGGTGTGGCGGGCCATGCTCGGGGACAACCTGACGTCGCTGTACCTCTCTACCCGCGAAGCGGCCGCGCGCATGACGAGCGGCGGCCGGATCATCCTTCTTTCGTCCACGGCCGGACAACGCGGGGAGCCGGGGCACAGCCACTACGCCGCCAGCAAGGGAGCGATTATCTCCTTCTGTAAGTCTCTCGCCGGAGAACTCGGTCCGCAGGGCATCCGCGTGAACTGCGTCGCTCCGGGCTGGGTCGATACCGACATGAGCGCCGCGGTGCTCCGAACGGAGCGAGTGGATGAGGTGCTGGCGGAGATCCCTCTCCGCCGGGTCGCGGATCCCGAGGATGTGGCCGGACCGGTATGCTTTCTGGCCAGCTCCCTCGCCCGGCACATGACGGGCGCGGTGCTCAACGTGAATGGGGGAAGCGTGCTTTGATGGCTGCGCCGCGCGCGGAGGACGCTCCGGGCACTCCCGAGTTTCGCCCCCCGGCGGCAATGAGGGAGATTGCCGACACGCTCGAGGCGCGAGGCTTCCAAGCGTGGGCGGTCGGAGGGGCTGTGCGCGACGAGCTGCTGGGCGACCACCGCGCCGACTGGGACATAGCGACGGATGCCCGCCCAGACGATGTGCGTCGCGTCTTCCGGCGCACGGTACCGATCGGCATCGAGCACGGTACGGTCGGAGTTCTGGCGTCCGACGGCGAGATGTATGAAGTGACGACCTTCCGGCGTGACATCGAGACGGACGGCCGGCACGCGGTGGTCGAGTTCTCCGACCGGATCGAGGAGGATCTGGGACGGCGCGACTTCACGATCAATGCACTCGCTTGGCGCCCGGCGACCGGCGAGCTGGTAGACCCGTTCGCGGGCGGGAGCGACATGGATGCTTCCGTTCTGCGCGCGGTCGGGGAGCCGGCCGAGCGTTTCGCGGAGGACCACCTCCGGGTGTTGCGGGGCCTGCGCTTCGCCGGACGATTCGGAATGACGATCGAGCCGGCCACAGAAGCGGCCATGCGCGCGTCGGTTGCCGCGACCGCCGGGTTGTCAGCGGAGCGGGTGCGAGAGGAGCTGAACAAGGTGTTGGCAGACAAGACCCCGTCCAACACTCTGCGCATGTACTCGGACTTCGGGCTCGCGCCGGTCTGGTATCCCGAGCTCGAGGAGGCGGCCGCCGACCCGCGCTTCGAGCTGGAGCTGGCCGCGGTCGATGCCATACCGGCCCGGCGACCACTGCTTCGCCTCGCCCGGCTCCTCGCGGTGGCTGGAACAGGCGAACATGGACGCGAGGCCGCGATCTCGGCGTTGGAGCGGCTCCGATTCTCGAAGCAGGATACGCAGCGGGTCGCCCACCTCGTCGAGCACCTCGCGACACCGGTCAGTCCGACCGACTCGGACGCGCAGATGCGGGGCTGGCTGGCCGAGGTCGGCGCGAACAACGCACGCGACCTGTTTCGCCTCCGCTTCGCGACGGCCAGAGCCCGCGGAGCCGACGAGCAGGTGCGGTTTGCGTGCGCCGCCTGGCGACGGGTCCACGAGACGCTGGTCGCGGCGCCGCCTCTGCTCCTGACCGATCTTGCGGTAAGCGGCGACGAGTTGCTCGAGCTCGGCGTTCCCGAAGGCCCCTCCGTCGGCGTTCTCCTCGACGAGCTTCATGCGCTTGTGCTCGAGGAGCCGGAGCTGAACCAGCGCGATGCGCTTCTGCAGCAGGCCCGGGAGCTGATCAAGATCGGGCATCTGGGAGAAGGGCCGCCCGAAGCGCCGAAATCGCCGGGAACGGATGGGTCCCGGGATGGATGATCCGCTGAGCCTGTTCGACCCCGAGCCGGCGAAGATGGCTTCGCACCCGACCTCCGGCGCGATCGCCACCAAACTGTCGCCCAACGCACCGCTTGCGGCGCGCTTTCGTCCGCGTTCCCTCGACGAGTTCTACGGTCAGCGGGCCCTGGTGGGGGAAGGGAGAGCGCTGACGGCGCTGATCGCCGGTGACCGGGTGCCGAGTCTCATCTTCTGGGGCCCGCCCGGCTGCGGGAAGACGACGCTAGCGCTGATCGTCGCGCGTCAGACAAAGGCCGCATTCGAGCCGTTCAGCGCCGCCAGCCATGGTGTGCCCCGCCTCCGGGAGCTGATCGCGAAAGCGGAGGAGAGGAAGCGTATCGATCGGCACACGATCCTCTTTGTCGATGAGATTCACCGCTTCAACAAAGCGCAGCAGGACGCGCTCCTCCCGCACGTCGAAGCGGGCACCGTAACGCTGATCGGTGCGACGACCGAGAACCCGAGCTTCGAGGTGGTCGGTCCGTTGCTGAGCCGGACCCGCGTGTTCGTGTTGGAGCCGTTGACGCCGGAAGAGCTGGCGCAGATCTGTCGGCACGCGCTCACCGATCCCGAGCGGGGACTCGGCCAGAATCAACTCGAAATCGGGGACGAAGCGCTCGAGGCGCTGACGACCGGGGCGGACGGTGACGCAAGACGCGCGTTGAATGCGCTCGAGACAGCCGCCGATCTCGTCGAGCCGGGGAGTGTGATCGGCCTCGCGGTCGTCGAGGAGGCGTTGCAGCGGCGCTTCGCTCACTACGACAAGGGCGGCGAGCAGCACTACAACCTCATCTCGGCGTTGCACAAGGCCGTGAGGGGCTCGGATCCGGATGGCGCTCTGTACTGGCTGACCCGGATGCTGGAGGGCGGCGAAGATGCCCTCTACATTGCGCGGCGGCTCGTACGCATGGCCGTCGAGGATGTCGGACTCGCCGATCCGAACGCGCTTTCAGTGTGCGTGGCGGCTCGCGACGCGTATCACTTCCTCGGCTCGCCGGAGGGCGACCTCGCTCTTGGCCAGGCAGCCGTGTATCTGGCGGCGGCGCCAAAGTCGAACCGCCTCTACGTCGCTTTTGGAGCGGCCCGAGAAGCGGCGCGGAATTCGCCGGCCGAGCCCGTTCCTCTCCACCTCCGAAACGCTCCAACACATCTGATGCGCGAGCTCGGGTATGGTCGCGCGTATCGATACGACCATGACGATCCAGAGGGCGTGGCGCCGCAACACTACCTTCCGGATGCGCTCCGAGCGCAGCGGTACTACGAACCCGGTGACAGCGGCGAAGAGGCGGCCGTCGCGGCACGTCTGCGTGATATTACGGATTCGCGTGGCCGCGAACCCGCTACCTAGCGCAGGGTATTGGCGTGGGAATGATCGAGATACGAGAACCTGTCGAGAAAGTGTTCCTGGTCGGCGCGCCCGAGCTCGCCGTGGGTCCCGATGCGGTCGAGGAGCACCTCAGAGAGCTCGAGCGGCTGACGGATACGGCTGGCGGAGAGGTGGTCGGTAGCCTGGTCCAGCGCCTTCGTGCGCCGAATGCCGCCACGTTTATCGGGCGGGGCAAAGTGGAAGAGCTGAAGAACGCGGTCAGTGCAGCGGGCGCGACTCTGGTCGTATTCGACGAAGATCTCACTCCGGCGCAGGGCTCCGCGCTCGAGCGGCAGTTGGAGATGCGAGTGATGGACCGGACGGAGCTCATTCTCGACATCTTTGCCCTCCATGCGCGCACGGCTGAGGCCAAGCTGCAGGTCGAGCTGGCCCAGCTCCGTTACATGCGCCCCCGCCTCAAGCGCATGTGGACCCACCTTTCCCGCCAGGCCGGCATTGGAGCCCGTGGGCCCGGCGAGCAGCAGATTGAAACCGATCGCCGCCTCATCGATCGGCGCATCAGCCGGCTTGAGCAGGAGCTCAAGCACATTGCCCGATCCCGCGAGACACGTCGCAAGGGACGCCGCGACGAGTTCCGCGTTTCACTGGTCGGATACACGAACGCCGGCAAGTCGTCCGTGCTGCGGGCGCGGTCGGGCAGCGACCTTCTCGTCGAGGACCGGCTCTTCGCCACCCTCGACTCGGCGACCCGGGTCGTCGAGATCGGCTCCAGCCATCGTGCGCTCGTCACCGATACGGTCGGCTTCATCCGCAAGCTGCCCCACCACCTGGTGGCGTCCTTCCGCGCAACGCTGGAGGAGGTGGAGGATGCGGACCTCCTCCTGCACATCGTCGACGCCTCGGCAGCTTGGGAGGAGCAGGTGGACTCCGTGAACCGAGTGCTGCAGCAGCTCGAGAACCGGCGCGGGAACATTGTGCTCGTGTTCAACAAGATCGATCGCCTCACGCACGAAGAGGAGACTTCACTGCGCGCGCGCACCGAATTGCTCGGTCCTCGGGTTTTCTCGTCGGCATACGAACCGGAGGGTCTCGACGACCTGCGGACTGAGTTGCGCCGCCGCATCCAGTCCACGCGTCCCACCGTGCGGGTCAGCTTCTCGTCATCGGACGGGCGCACCCTGGCCGAGGCCTATCGGGAGGGCGAAGTGCTCGAGCGCAGGGACAACGGAGGCACGATCGAGCTCACGGCGCGGGTTCCGGAAGCATTGCTGGGCCGGTGGAGCGCGCAGGATGGCATCAAGGTGGTTCGACAGGACGCCGCTTGATTCCCGACACCGTGATCATTGTCGGCGGCGGCAGGTTGGGCCTCTCGCTGGCCGCGGCACTCACGACCATCGAGAGCCTGCGGCGCGTCGCGCTGGTCGGGCGGCAGCCCGAACG
>JBFILW010000015.1:0-27313 GCA_041612005.1 Gemmatimonadota bacterium | reverse complement strand
GCCGCCACCTCGTCGCGCACCGACGCCCACACGGAGGCCTCCTCGATCGGGCCCTGCGCCCAGGTCGTGGCGATCGGACGTCTGCCTCGTGTTGCCGGCGCCGACCATGCGGACGCCGAAGGCTCTCTCGAGGTGGCCATCGGCTTCGAGCGAATCGGCGCCGGCCCCGGGACGGCCGCGATCGAGGAACACGGCTTTGACCGTGTGGTTGCCAACATCGGATACGAACCCGACAACAGCCTCTACCGGAACCTCCAGGTCCACGAATGCTATGCGTCTCGCGGACCCATGAAGCTCTCCGCGGCCCTACTCGGTGCAACGGGCGACTCCACGGACTGTCTGTCCGTCCCTGCTTTCGGACCGGACGTACTCCAGAATCCGGAGCCCAACTTCTTCATTCTCGGAATCAAGAGCTACGGGAAGAACCCGGCCTTCCTGCTCCGGACCGGCTACGAGCAGGTGCGAGACGCACTCACCATCCTTCGCCCCACTCGGGCTGCGCGAGCTTAGAGCCCAGCGTTTTCGATCTTTACCGCGCAGAACTTGAACTCGGGGATCTTTCCATACGGGTCCAGCGCATCCGTGGTGAGCAGGTTCGCACCCGCCTCCCGGAAGTGAAACGGGATGAACACGACACCGGGATGCGAACGCTCCGAGCTCCTGGCGCGCACGATGATCTCTCCGCGCCGGGATGCGACCCGAACCATGTCGCCGTCCGCGATCCCCAGGTTCGACAGATCGGCCGGGTGAACCTCGATCGTGGCCTCCGGCTGAATTGCGTCGAGCGCCCGCGACCGCCGCGTCATCGTCCCCGTGTGCCAGTGCTCCAGCAGGCGGCCCGTATTGAGAACGAAAGGATACTCATCGTCCGGAAGCTCCTTGGCGGGCGCGAACTCGACCGGCACGAACTTGCCGCGCCCGTTGGGCGTCGGGAACCGGTCACCGAACAGGATCTGCTCTCCGTCCGTGTCCAGGTCCGGACACGGCCACAGCTTTCCCGTCAGTCCGAGGTTGTCGTACGTGAGACCTGCGTAGGATGGCGCCAGCGAAGTGAACTCAGCGAACACCTCCTCCGGGGACTCGTACTCCATCGGGAACCCGAACCGTGTCGCCAGATCGCACGTCACTTGCCAGTCCGGGCGCGCCTGGCCGGGCGGATCGGTGACCTGGCGCCCCACCTGGACTCGCCGGTCCGTGTTCGTATACGTCCCGACCTTCTCGAAGAAGCTCGAGGCCGGAAGAACCACATCGGCGAACTCGGCCGTCTCCGTGAGGAAGATGTCCTGCACGACGAGAAACTCGAGGCTGGCCAGCGCCTTCCGCACCTTGTTGGTGTTGGGATCCGACAGGAACGGGTTCTCGCCCATCATGTACATGCCGCGGATGTCGCCGTTCAGGGCGGCGGCCATGATCTCGACCACGGTGAGCCCGGGCGTCGGATCGAGCTCCACTCCCCATGCCTTCTCGAACTTGGCGCGTAGCTCAGGGTCCTCCACGCTCTGATAGTCGGGGAACACCATCGGTATGAGACCCGAATCAGACGCCCCCTGAACATTGTTCTGGCCGCGCAGCGGGTGCAGGCCCGTGCCTTCCCGGCCGACGTTGCCCGTCATGAGGACGAGTGAAATGAGGCAACGCGCGTTGTCCGTACCATGCGTATGCTGCGAGATCCCCATTCCCCAGAACACGATCGCCGCTTCCGCATGCCCGAACATGCGTGCGGCCTTACGTATCGCGTCGGCGCTCACGCCGCAGATCCGTGACGCGACTTCGGGCGAATAGTCGGCGACGAGCGCCTTCAACTGCTCGTATCCTTCGGTCCGCTCGCTGACGAACTCCTCGTCGACCAGACCCTCTTCGATCAGCACGTGCATCCACGCGTTATAGAGGGCGACGTCGGTGCCCGAGTTGATCTGGAGGAAGATGTCGGCGTGATCGGCCATTTCAATCCGGCGCGGCTCGACTACGATGATCTTCGTGCGGCCCAACTTGCGAGCCTGCTTCATGAACGTCGCAGCAACCGGGTGGTTGGCCGTGGTGTTGGATCCGGCGATCAGAGCGACGTCGGCGTTCTTCACGTCGCCGAACACGTTGGTCACGGCGCCCGAGCCGATCGTCTCCAGCAGAGCCGCCACCGACGATGCGTGGCACAGCCGTGTACAGTGGTCCACGTTGTTGGTCCCAAAGCCGGCTCGGATCAGCTTCTGGAACAGGTACGCCTCTTCGTTGCTGCACTTCGCACTCCCGAAGCCGGCCATCGCCGACGGACCGTGCGTGTCGCGGATCTGGCGCAGGCGCGTAGCGGCCAGATCCAGCGCTTCGTCCCACGATGCTTCGCGAAAGTGCGGCATCACCTCGTCGTAATCCACCAGGCCGCCCGGGCGGCGCTTCCTCTTTCCCTTCCCGCCACCTCCTCCGCTCCCACCGTTGCCGCCAGCCGCTCCCCGCACCGCTGCCGAAAGCGGGCCCTTCGGGTAGGACGCGTCGCGGCGAATGAGGGGAACGGTGAGCCGCTGCGGATGCATCGTGTAGTCAAAGCCGAAGCGTCCCTTCACGCACAGACGCTGCATGTTCACCGGGCTGTCGCGGCCATCGGCGTAAACGATCCGCCCGCGCTCGTCGTCCCGGAAGTAGCTGATCGCGCAGCCAACCCCGCAGTACGGGCACACGGAATCAACTCGAGTCAGGCGCGGGACGGTCGCAGTCGTCATGTCGCCTCGTCGATCAGAATGGTGAGAGAGAGCGCGCCGGTCGGGCACACCTTTTCGCACTCCCCGCAGGACACGCAGGTGCTGTTGCCCATCGGGTCGTCGAGATCGAACGCGATCCGTGTCTCGTAACCCTTGCCGGTTCGCCCGATCACTTCGTTGACCTGCACGTCGTCACAGGCCCGGATGCAGCGATCGCACAGGATGCATGCCTGGTGGTTGACGTAGATTACCGGCGAGGACGCATCGCTCGAGCGTCCGCCGCCCGCCGGAATACCGCCCACATCCGCCGCTCCGTCCCACTCGATGCCGTAAGCCACGGCCAGCTCCGCCAGCTCATCGCGGCCCGTCTTGAGGCGGTCCGTGGCGTCCGCCGGGTAGTCCGCGAGAAGCAGCTCCAGCAGGCCGGCACGGCACGCGTCGAGCTTGGGGTTCCGGGTCGTGACCTGCATGCCCTCTTCCACTTCACGCACACAGGAGGCCGTGAGCTTCTTCTCGCCCGCGTCGACGAGACACAGCCGACACACACCGATCGGGGCCAGGCGAGTGTCGTGGCACAGAACCGGAATCTCGACCCCGACCGAGCGCGCCGCTTCCCAGATCGTGCTGCCCGCCGGGACCATCACATCGTGATCGTCGATCCGCAGTGCGACCTGATCGCTCATGCGCCGCTCCTCCCCTCCTGCGGTACTTCGTCAGGCCAGTGCTCGGCTGCCGAAATGAGAGGATTGAGAGCCACGTAGCCCAGCCCGCAGATCGAGGTCTCAGCCAGCAGCAGGTTCAACTTGTTGATCGTGCCCCAATCGAGGGCTGTTCCATTCGCCAGCGCGCTGTCCAGCATGCGTACGGCCTTCTCGGTTCCGTCCCGGCACGGCACGCACTTGCCGCACGACTCGTTTCGGAAGAAACGGACGACGTTGGCCGCGAGCGGCAGCATTGGTGTGTCTTCCGCCACGACGACAAGTGCGCCCGATCCCATCATGCTGCCCGCCTCCTCGAGCGCCGCGAAGTCGATCGCCGCGCCGGCACTGCTGGCCGGCAGGAAGTTGGACGAGGCGCCCCCCGGCGCGAAAGCCTTGAGCGCACGTCCGTCGGAAACGCCTCCGGCCAGCTCGATCAGCTCGGCCACTGTCGTACCGACCGGAATCTCGTACACCCCCGGACGCTCCACGTGGCCGGAGACGGAGATGAACTTGAGCCCCGCGAAGCCGGTGGCTCCCTGCGCCTTCCAGGCGTCGGCGCCGCCCAGCAGGATGCCCGGCACGTAGGCCAGCGTTTCGACGTTGTTCATCAACGTCGGCAGGTTCCAGAGACCCTTCTGGCCCGGAAACGGCGGCTTGTTGCGCGGCTCTCCGCGCTTGTCCTCGAGCGCCTCGATAAGTGCCGTCTCTTCTCCGAGGATGTAGCCGCCGGGTGAGATGAAGATGCGGATGTCAAACGAAATGCCGCTTCCAAACACGTCGTCCCCGAGCGCGCCCGCAGCACGAGCGGCATCCAACTCCGACTCGAGTGCCGCACGGGCCGCTTCGTACTCGTGGCGCAGATAGATGATGCCCTCTCGCGCACCGACCGTTAAGCCGGCGATCGCCATCCCTTCGATCATCAGATGGGGCAGCTGCTCCATGATGACCCGGTCCTTGAACGTCCCCGGCTCGCTCTCATCGGCGTTGCAGACCACGTACTTCGGCGTCGCCTGCTCTTTGCGGACCAGCTTCCACTTGAGTCCGGTCGGAAATCCGGCGCCACCCATTCCCCGCAGGCCGCTGTCCTCGAGGGCCTCGATGATCCGGTCAGTTGTCTCGTGCGAATCGGCGGAAGTGATCGTCGCTCGCAGCACCTGGTATCGTGGATCGCCGGGCGCGTACGGATCGCATCGCCACGACCGGATATCGGGCCGGGGCGCCGCTGTGCCGCCAGCCGTCAATTGCGCCTCCACTTTCGCGGCATCTTCCAGCCGGCGCGGTGCGCCGTTCACCCGAATCGCGGGCGAGAGTTCACAGCAGCCCAGACAGGACGCTTCTCGAACCTCCACATCCGCGTTGTCGGCCAGTGCGGCTCTCAGTTCCTCTGCCCTGGTCCCGGCGTCATGCAGGTAACAGCTCATGTCCCGACACACATCGATGGTCCAGCGGCGCGGGGGTGCAGTTCGAAAGTGCGGATAGAAGGAGACGAGGGCCTGAAGGCGGTAAAGCGGGACCCCGAGACTGCGCGCGAGCTCTCTGAGCGTCACCTCGTCCAGGTACGCACGCTCCGCCTGTGCGCGCTCGAGCTCGTGGATCAGCTCCATGGCCGAAGATGCTCAGGCAATCGACTTCCTCCTCGCTCTCGGTCTCCACTCGCCGAGACCCATGAACGCGACCCACTCGGGTTGTTTCAGCAACCTGTTAAAGGTAGGAGAGTGGCGCAGATCGCGGCAACGCTACATGCGCTTGTAGGTCGGTCCGCTGCCGCCTTCCCGCGGCGTCCAACGCGGCCCGAGGACGTCGGTGGCCTTGCAGTCGACGCAATTGGGTGCATTCACGACCAGACCGTCGCCTTTGCGCTCGTACACGCCGGCGGGGCACACGTGAGAGTAGAACTCCGCGACTTCGGCCGTGACACCGTCGGCGACGATGAGGTGCGACGGAATGTCATCACGGGTGGCGTTCCCGGACCGGAACACAGCGTCCACCTTGCTGAAGGTGAGCGATCCATCGGCCGAGATCGGCGTCACGGCGCCCGGTGAGCGTGGCTCATCGGCATCCTGCTCAACGTTGATCGGACCACCGGGGAAGCCGCCGCGCGTAAGCTCCATGAGCGATGCCCGGATGCCGCCCCCGACGAAGCCGTTCTTGAAGGCGAGCCGCATGTTGCGGGTGCGATAGAGGTCACCCTGTATCGGACTGTCCCACACCATCGCGTCGTACGCACGAAGACGATCGGCGGACGTGTCGTCCGCCTTGAGCGCTTCGAATGCGGTTCGTGCCGCGAATATTCCGGCCAACACCGCGTGGTGAATGCCCTTCAGCGCGGCCACGTTCACCATCCCGGCTGCATCGCCCGCCAGGAGAACTCCATCCCCGTGCAGGCGGGCCGGCAGTGAATAGTAGCCGCCCTCGGGAATCGTCTTGGCACCCCACTCGACCATCTCGCCTCCCTCCAGATAGGGCTTGAAGAGCGGGTGGAGCTTCATGCGCTGCAACAGGTCATGCACGTCGAGTCCGGCGTCGCGGTAATCGAGGCCGACGACCAGGCCCAGCGACACCAGGTCCTCTCCCATTGGGTACATCCAGCTGCCACCAAACGCGTCGGCGGGCAGAGGCCAGCCGAGTGTGTGAACCACCGCGTCGAGCTGCCGTTTCGTCTGCCACAGCTCCTTGACGCCGAGGGCGAAAATCTGCGGGTTCCCGGACTCGATGCCCTGCCACTCCAGATAGGCCTGTGACAGCGAGCCGCGGGAGCCGTCGCAGAGGACCGTAACGCGCGAGGCGAGATCAGTCGGGGGCATGAACCCGCTCCCGGGCTGGCCATCTCGATCCAGGCCGGACGGGGTCGTTCTCACTCCGGTCACGCGCTGCGCGTCGACCAAAAGCGCCTCGGCCGGAAATCCCGTGAAAACGTTCACACCCAGCTCCTCGGCCCGCTCGCCCAACCAGCGCACGATCTCGCAGATCGAGGCCACGTGGTTTCCGTGGTTATTCATGGACGGCGGCGTCGGGAGGCGAACGTGGCGCCCTTCGGTCAACAGGTAGACGCGCTCGGCTGTGACGGGGCCGCGAAACGGCAGCTCCTCGAGCGCCAGCTCGGGGAACAACTCCTGGAAGGGTCCGGGATTCACGACCGCGCCGGACAACGTATGCTCGCCGAGGGCCGCCGATTTCTCGAGCACGCCGATCTCCAGCTCGCCGAGGGGTCCCCCCGCCTCCGCATCGGCTCGCGCCAGGCGTGCCAACTCGATGGCGCCGGCCAGTCCCGCAGGACCGCCGCCCACAAAGAGGACGTCGAGTGGCACCGCCTCATCGTCGGGCGGCTCGTGGACCACGAATCGATCCATGGGAAGAGGCGGCTGGTAGTCGGCCGGTACGAAGCGCGGCGCGTGGTTTTTGCTCATCTGGAGCTCACGGTTCCGGGACGTCGGCGCGTCGGCGAATCGAGGCGACAAGATGCTCGCGGAACCATCGAGTGTCTACACTTCGGCAAGTGCAGCGCGGTTAGCGGGAACGCCAGAGATCGGGATGGAACAGGAGCATGACTGTGAAGATCTCCAGGCGGCCGATGACCATCAAGACTATCAGCACCAGATGCGAGGCGGGACCCATCCAGCCGTAGTTCTCCGCCGCACCGACCCCTCCGATCCCGGGTCCGACGTTCCCGATACTGGCAACGCTCGCCCCAATCGACGTGCTCAGATCGTGTCCCAGGAGCGCCATTGCCAGGACTCCGGCGCAAAAAAGGCCAACGTACAGCATCGCGAAGCCGAAGATATTCAGCACCACGTCGTCTCGAACTACCGTGCGACCGAGGCGGGTCACGATCACTGCCTTCGGGTGCAGTGCCTTGGTGAGCTCCGAGAACCCCTGCCGCAGGAGTACATGGACCCGCATCGTCTTCATTCCGCCTGCAGTCGAGCCGGCCATGCCGCCCATGAACATGAGCGAGATAAGGATGAGCTGCGCCGCCAACGGCCACAGTCCGTAGTCGTAGCTCACAAAGCCGGTGCTGGTCGCGATCGAGACAGTCTGGAACAGAGAGTCGCGAAAGGCGCGCTCAAACCCTTCACGAGCGTAGACACCCTGAAGAAGGACCAGAAGCAGAATGGCAAAGCAGGCGGTGGTGATGACCCGGACGAAGAACCTCCACTCGGCATCGCGGCCGTAGACCTTGAGGTTGCCGGATACGGCTCGGAAATGCAAGGTGAAATTCACTCCCGCCAGGAACATGAACACAATGGTGACATACTGGATGTACGGCGACGAGAACGCCGCGAACGACTCGTTGCGGGTCGAGAACCCCCCGGTCGACAGGCTGGTCAGCGCGTGGGTCACCGCATCGAACAGCGACAGTCCGCCAATCGTGTAGAGCAGGACTTGGGCGGCCGTCAGTCCCGCATACACATACCACAGCAGCTTGGCGGTCTGCGTGATGCGCGGCCGCAGCCTCTCCGGCGTCGGACCCGGCACCTCAGCCTTGAACAGCTGCATGCCGCCGATGCCCAGAAACGGCAGAATGGCAATCCCCAGCACGATGATCCCCATGCCGCCGAGCCACTGCGTGAGTGCCCGCCAGAGCAGAATCCCGCGCGGGAGACTCTCGATGTCCGAGAACACCGAGGCGCCGGTCGTGGTGAAACCGGAGAAGGACTCGAACAGAGCCTGCACCGGCGTGGCCACGACGCCGGTCAGCAGATACGGCAGCGAGCCGACGATCCCGACGGCCAGCCAGGCGAGCGACACGACGGCGTACCCTTCTCGCGCTGTCAGTTCGCGCTCGAGCTTGGTGACCCGAAAGCCCAGCAGCCCCGTCACCGCCGCCACAGCGGTGGTGATCATGAAAGCCATCCAGTCGCCATCGCCGAGCAGCAGGGCGACAAGTGTCGTCGTCGCCAGAGCCGCGCTCAGTGCCAGCAGGATGAGCCCGACAATGTGGACCAGATGGCGAACGCTCAAGCGAGCAAGCGCTCCACTGCCGGAATGGCGTCCGGCAGCGCGACGACGATTACACGGTCTCCGGGCAGGATCGCATCACTACCCCGGGGCATGATCACTGCATCATTGCGGATGATCGCTCCCACCACGCTGCTCTTCGGGAAGTTCTTCCGGGCGAGCGTCTGCCCTGCCACGCGGGAATCAGTACCGACGTTGATCTCCATCGCTTCGGCGCCCGTGCCCTTAAGTGCAGCGATGCGTTGGAAGTTGCGCCCCTTGAGGTAGGTCATGATCGCGTTGACCGTGGAGAGGCGCGGAGATACCGCGGCGTCGATCCCAACTTTGGTGACCAGCGGCATGTAGTCGATCCGGTTGACGAGACTCACAACCTTCTTGGCCCCGATCGACTTGGCCAGCAGCGCCGAAAGCATGTTGGTCTCATCGTGGCCAGTGCTCGCCAAGAAACCGTCGACGCTGCCCACCCCTTCGGCCTCGAGCAGCTCGATGTCCGTTGCATCGCCGTTGAGGACCAGCGCCTTGGGCAGAGCCTCGGCCAGCTCCACGCAGCGGCGGCGATCGATATCCACGATCGTCGCGCCAATCTCGTGCGATTCGAGATGCCGCGCCAGATAGTAGGCCTCGGCGCTGCCGCCGGCGATCATCACGCGCCGGAGGACGAAGTCGTCGTACCCGGCCAGGCGCGAGATGGCGGAGAGATCTGATGACAGTGAGAGAAGAAAGATCTGATCGTCGACCTCGATCCGGCTGGCGCCGGTGGGGATCTCCGTAATCCCGTCCCGAACGATGGCGACGGTCGTGTAGCGTCGGTCGGTGAGCTCCTTGTCCAGCTCAAACAGCGTCTTCCCGGCAACCGGTGCCCCCTCCCGTACCCTGAGGCCGAGCAACAGCACTCGCCCGTCGGCAAACTTCACCAGGTCGGTGGCCGCCACGCTGCTCAGGAGCTGAAACGTTTCCCACGCACTCTCACGCTCCGGGTTGACCATCACATTGATCCCGAGCTGCTCGCGGGATAGTACGTCGCTGCGCTCGTAGTACTCGGGGCTGCTGATGCGGGCCACGATCAGTCGGGTCCCGAGCCTCGAGGCGGCGAGGCTACTGATCAGGTTCACCTCGTCCTTGCTGGTGACTGCGAGGACCACGTCCGCCTTGGAGATGCTCGCCTTCTTGAGCACCGGGACCGAAGCACCATTGCCGTGCACGACCATGCAGTCGAGAACGTCACCGACGTACGCGGCTCGTTCCTCGTCCGCCTCAATGACAACGACGTCCTGGCCCTGCTCCGATAGTTTCTCCGCCAGCTGGAAGCCAACAGCTCCCGCTCCGACAATCAAAACGTGCATTCAGTTGGGCTCCGTCTCCGCGCCACTCGGGCGCAGGCGTCCGTACGCCTGGAGAAGCTCGATGACCCGCTCGACCGGCAGCGCCTCGGCACGATGGCCCTCGTAGCCGACCACCGTGGTCGCGCGGAAGAGCGAGTTGAGCACAGCCTCTTCGGTGGCCTCGGCAACGGCGCGAAACAGCACCGAGAGGATGCGGCCATCTCGCTCGGTCTCCAGCTCGCGTGAAGTAGAGAAAGCGATTGCGTAGTCACCCGACCCGTGTGACATGACGGAGCCCGTCCGGGCGATCCCCAGGAAGCTCCGAGTGGCAAGCCGCTCCAGCTCTCGAAACGCCAGCGGTACATCGGTCGCGATCACGATCATGACCGACCCGTCCTCGCTCGCGCGCGCGGCGCGTCGCTCCCGCCACATAATCGCACCCACGGGCACACCGTCTACGCGCAGAAGCCCGCCGTAGTTCGTCTGAACCAGGACTCCGACGGTGAACTTTCCGACCTGCCGGGACGCGGTGCCGATACCGCCCTTGAAGCCGAGAGCGGTCGTTCCGGTCCCGGCTCCGACACTCCCCTCCTCCACCGCTCCGGCCGTAGCGTCGCGAATCGCCGCCCGCACGTGCTCAGGCTCGATCGGACGGGCCCGAATGTCACTCAGGTAGCCATCGTTGGTCTCTCCAACGACCGGATTGAACGAGCGGCGCCCCTCATTGCCCGGGGTGAGAAGAACTGTGTCGACCAGAGCGTCCGCGACGCGAAACGTGCTCAAAGTGCCGGTCAGGAGGATGGGCGACTCGATCTCGCCCAGCTCATTCACCTGACTTAGGCCGACCAACTTACCATACCCGTTCCCAACAGCAATCGCTCCTCGCACCTTGTCTTCCGCAACGTTTCCCGCGTGCGGGAGAATGGCCGTCACACCGGTTCGAATCGAGTCGCCGATCCGGAGCGTGAGGTGCCCGACGCGCACTCCGGAGACGTCGGTGATGGCATTGAGCGGACCCGGCTCCATGACGCCCACTCGGACGCCGATGTCGCGGGCACGCGGGCGCTCCTGTCCGAACACGGGAGCCGCCGCGGCACAGAAGGTGAGGGTCGCGGCCAGGATGGCCGTGCCGGCGCGTATTGGCTGCATAACAGAGGTCGAGTGAATACGCTGAGCGAAGGCGAGCGGCAAACTATCAAAACAGAAAGGCCGGGGCACCTGCCCCGGCCTTCGGTCCCCGTTGGCGTCGGTTTGGATCAGCGATCGCAATCCAAACTAGAGTAGCTCGACTGCACTTCCTGGAAGCGCTCCGACAGCTGCACGTCGCGCGCCGCTCGGGCTCCCTCGAACGCCACTACACGCGGGCTCCCCAGCGCCCCGTTGTAGGCCTTCCAGGAATCGTCCACTCTCTCCAAGGCCTGCGTAACATCGTCGCAGCTGCCCTCATCGTTCTGGAACGCCAGCGTCTCAACGAAGTACGCGTTGAGGGCCGCGGAGAGCGTGTCACTCAGCCGATCCAGTTTCTGGAGCAGCTCGGGGCGATCGATCGACACGTCGGTCAAGCCGGGGTCTCCGGCGACCGGAGCCGGGGCGGATACTGTCGGACGCCGGATTGTCCGGAGCTGCGCCTCCGCGTTACTGTCCGCGGCCGCCTACTCCAAGGCTCTGCGGCGGGCTGCGGCGCGGCGCGCTCTTTCATCGTTGAGCTCGACAACGCCACCGTCAATCGCAAGTACCGGTGCTGCGTACGCGCGATCCGGAAGCGGCTTGGCCAGACGGGCTACCTCATTCGCCACCGAACTCGGATCCTCGGCGTCCCCGGCTGGTATCGATGGCGCCCCTTCTCCGGGAAGTTCGGCGTCAGCGAGGAGCTGGTCGCCGGTGGACGCCGAGTCACCCGCGGCGAGCTGGCCGCCTGCCGCACTCGGATCCGTGCCGACCGCATCCGGAGTCGGCCCGGTTGTCACTCCTGCCGTCCCGAGACCGGCTGCGTCCGCGTTCTGAGCATCCGCGTCGAGACCACCAACCACGGCGATCGCCGGACCTTCCGTGCCAGCCAAAGGCCGTCGCACGGTCGCGGCGTTTCTGTCCCCACCAAAGAAGGCGGGCAGCTTGAGGGCCGCAAAGCCGCCGGCGGCGAGTACAACTACAGCGATCCCCGCCATGGCGACGCGCCTGCCGCTGATGCCGCTGCGCCTCCGCGAGCTGCGGCTCTTGCGCGACCTACGGCTCTTGCTTTGTCGCTTCCGCTTTACAGGAGCGGGCACGCTCACCGTATCCGCTTCCGCGTCGACCGCGGCCTCGTCCAGGTGGGCGGGCTCAGGGCGCATACCCAACCCGGCAGCGGCTGCCAGCGGACCGCCGGGCTGATTGTCGCGCGTCGCGGGCGTCTCCGCACTGGCCGGTGACTCTGGGGCCGGATAGGCCGCCCGCATCCCGGCAAACCGCTGGTCCGGCAGCTCGCCCTGGCGATCGGCGAGGCGGCTGATGCCCTGTCCGAGCTCGGCGGAGTAGAGCGGATCGTCTTCTTGCGGCGTTCCTTCATGGCCGGCTGTCCAGCCGTCGGTCTCGGGCGCCGCCTCCTTGAGGTCCGCGAAGTCCGCCGCGATTCCTCCGGCTGAAGGGGGCTCCGGCGCGGTAGGCTCCTCTACCACCACTGGTTCCTCGGCGAGAAGCGGCGGTACAGCCGCGGGCGGTTCCTCGACCAGAGGCGGAGGTGGTATGAACGCGCTTTCCGGTATGGAGGGCCCTTGCTCCAGGACGGGCTCGGCGGCGAGCGACGGCTCATCCATGGAGATGGGCTCGACGACTTCCTCTACCGGCGGCGGCGCAACGATCATCGGCTCGGGAACCGGAGTGGGACTCGCCGGCAGATCCGTCGTCGTCCCATCGGCACCTTCGTAGGGAATCAGAACCGTGTCGCCTTCGGATCCGTAGTTCCGCCAGTTCATGCACGTGTGGCGGACGCCACGGGCCACGAAGGATCGGGCAGTCAAGACTTCATAGAATGGCCGGCAGACATCGGCTGCGAGGTTTCCGCCAGCGCGACGGAAGAAGCCGCCGAGGGGGCCGTCCGGAGTCGGCGCCACGATCAGCGCGGATTGCCACGGCTCACTGAAGTACTTTTCGTGTGTGGCGATGTCGTTTTCGGACAGGCTGATTTCGTCCGCGTCGCGGTGGACGTGGTACCAGCCTACCAAGCCACCGACGCGGCGGTCGAGCTTGAGTTGCATCGCCACGTACGCCTCGGCGGGGATCTGCGGCGTACCGTTCTCATCGAAGCGGTTGCGAGCCTGGATCGTGGACGTCATCACCACGTACCGGATGCCCGTTTCCGGACACTCGCAGAGGTCGCCGACCAGGAAGCCGAACTCCGATCGACTTGTGCTGGCGTAAACGCGCTTGAGAATCTCCGTTAGCGTGTCCTGCATGACGAAGACCTCATATGCGTTCTTTTCGTTCGTCGCGCCGGCGTCGTTCGCCGTCCATTTGATGGCCCGTACGAGCGGTCGTGGCCGCCAGATGTGCAACGCCTCAGATCCAGCCGACCCGACCTGGCCAGCCATTGAGAATCCCTCGTTCTGACCCGCCTGATGATCCATTGATTCTTCTTCACCGGTTACGATTGACACGCCTCGCGCGCCGCTCCGCCCTGAACGTCTTCGATATCGGTAAGAAAGACGATTCTCGGGGGCGATCGGCCACATGGTTCGGTGCACGGAAGCGCACTCCACGATTCAGAGGCGAACTGCAGGAACGGGACCGGCTTAGCGCTTGTCAGAGCGTAAGCGACCGAAGCGCCGCTGGCGGGCAGCCTTGGGGGTTGCCGGACGTTGTCCGAGCGGGAGCGCTGGTCGATTGCGCCCACACGGCAAAACGCCCTAATCGGCAGTATTTGCAGCGGGATGTGAAAAAAGTCGTGGCGGCGGCGACTACGTCCGTCGGTCTCAGGCGTACCCGCTACCCGGGAATCGAGGCCTTGTCGAGCTCCTCGAATGTCGCATTCATGATCGGGTACTCCCGCCAGTCCGCGTAGTCGAAGTGCCACCACTCATACTCATAGACTCCGAACCCGGCCGACTCCATCTCCCGGCGCAAGAGATCCCGAGCCTCCCGCTGAGCGGCGGTGCCACCGCTGTAGCCCGGCGCCGCGCGTTCGCTGAATTCGTCGTAGCCACTGGGCATTTGAACGACGTCTCCGGTCACGAGGTCGTACAGGGTGAGGTCCACCGCGGCGCCACGATTGTGACGCGAGCCACGCGCGGGATCGGCGACGAAGTTCTTGAGATTCTCCGGCGTCGCGTCCCAGAACATCCGGGTCACGTGCCACGGCCGGTACGCATCGTGGATCAGCAAACCGTACCCGTGCGTCGCCAGCGATCGGCTCACATTCGCGAGTGCCTCGGCGGCCGGCCGCTGCAAGAATGCACGGGCGCTCTGGTAGAACGGCGTGCCCATGAAGTTGTTCGCGGTCGCGTAGCGGATGTCGAAGCGGATCATCGGATCGAGGCTGGCCAGATCGACCAGGTCGGGCTGCAGAAAATCGCCTTCTTCATTGGGTGGCGCGGCAGCCAGCGCTTCCTCGCGCAACTCGACAATCGGACGGACAGGGTCGATCCGAAACTCGTTATCGTCCGCTCCCGCACACCCGAACAGCCCCAGGGCGAGGAGCGCCACGGCCGACCGGCCGCCGAAGCGGGCCGAGCCGTTGCTTGCCGGGCGCGATCTCGTTCGCGTAAGGTGTCCGACGTCCACGGTCACTCAGGACTCCTTGATCACGCCCCTGATTTGTTCGAGCAGCTCCGGAGTCACGTCATCGATGCCGTGCGCTTGCTTTGCATGGACGGCCACCAGCTCCAGCAACTCCTCCTCCGTCTCCGCCCAGGCGGAGAAATCGCATTCCTGTCCGGTATCGGCGCAGCTCAGCGTCTTGGCCATCGTAATCCTCCGGCTGTGGTGAGAGTGCTGTCATTTCAATGATAGGAACTCGAGGCGCGGGGTGGAAGTTGTTGCTGACGTTGGCCCTGCCGAGTGTACTGGTCGCGTTCGGCATGTTCGGAGCGCGTGATGTGAGGGTTGCGTTCACTCTCTATGTCACCATTGGTTGTGGCCTGGCGCCGTGGCTGCTGCTTGGAGCGCGACCTCTCACGACCGGAGCCGGGCTCCCCTGGTCCACGTCATCCCGTGGCGCTTTGAACCGTCACCGGCTCGCGGCGTGGCTCGTGTTCGGGCCGCTCTTCTTTGCGGCCTACGCGTTTCTAAGGCGGTACATCGGAGACCCGGAGCGCTACATGGCGCAACTCCGGGCTCTCGGCTGGCGCGATGAGCACGGGCTGCTCTACGCACTTCTCTTCGTGATGCTGATCCCAATCGCCGAGGAGTGGTGGTGGCGGGGCCAGGCGCTTCCGCGCTGCATGGAGCGGTTCGGACGTGGTCGAGGTATCCTGCTCGCGGCAGTGGCCTTCGCGGCCTACCACGTGTTCACGCTCGCGGCGCTCTACGACGGGCGATCGACCGTGATTCGCGTCTCCGGCATCTTCCTGGCCGGGATCATATGGAGCCTGATCGCCCTGCGCCGGGGCGAGTGGGGCGTGACGTATTTTGCCCACCTCGGAGCGACCATGGCGATCGTGGTCGCGTTCTTCCTCTACGTCACCTGATACGAACCGCTTACGCTATCTGACCTCGTGCTGATACTCACCCGGGATTGACGGTCGGAGGATCGATGGGCTCCGGAAGCTTGGGCTCGGTTGGCAGGGCCTGAAAGCTGCCGTCGATCAGGACCACACCGGGGACCGCCGATTCGCCGGGCGGGAACACGTTCCCCTGGGCGGACAGCAGCACGCTTCCCCTCACGACCTCGGCCGACGACTCGGTGATCGTGATCGAGCCGGAGATCGAGACGCCGAGGAAGCCGGATCCTTCGAACGACGGGTTCACGACCACGAACGCGACCCCTTCACCGACCTCCAACGCGTCGGGATCAGCTGTGGAAAGCGCGTACTCACCAGGTGCCGGGCGCGGGCCGCCGACCAGTATCTGGATCCCTTCGAGAGCCGCCGCCTCCCCGGTCGAGAGGCTGAGGACCCAGACCGTCTGCCCGATCTGCGCGTCGGCCACTTCCCAGAAGCCACCCTCATTTCCGGCGATCGTGCGCGTAATGTCGCCCGATACTGCCAGGGTGAAGTCGCCGGACAGGGCGCCGATATCGCCCGGCCCGGTCGAATCTCCCCCGCAGGCCGAAAGGCCGAATAGCGCGGAAACTGTCAGAAAACCAGAGAGAGTTCGCTGCATGATAAGGTTGGACACGAGGGCGCGGCGCTTGTTCCCGCCTCCCGGGCCGGCCGCGGGTCGCAGGCGTCTGTCGCCCCGCCTCAGTCCTTGTAGCTGACGCCGAGCTTTCGAAGTTGCGTCTCGGGGCACCCCGTCCACTCGATTACGTACTGGTTCCCCAGATACTGGACGTCCTCGACCCCCATCTTGCTGGAGAAAAACCCTGCCGCGGTGAGGTCCCGGAAGCTGTTGAAGAACGCGACGCCCTGGCTGAGCTCCGGAGCGGCCTTCGCGGGCCAGGCGATCGTATCGAGCAGCGCGGCCCGCTCCGCTTCCGGGCAGTCGACGAAGACCTGTCCGAAGCGCTCCAGGCACTCGCGGTCGATCCAGGCAAGACCGCCGCGCATCGCAGTCTGCCGATCGTGCTGCACGGTCAGGATGTAGTCCATGAACTCGGGAACGCCCGCGTCGGTCGCGGCGCCCGAGCGCTCATCCGCCGGGATGATCAGGTCGACCAGGATCGTCACGGTCGCGAGCTCGTGCGGGGTGAAAAAGTGCGCCTCGAAGTCGGTCCCGCGGCCGGCGCCCCGCTCGTGGCCCTCGCGGGACGCATCTACAGCTCGCCGAGCCTCGTCTACCTCTTTCGATGTCCAAGTGAAGGAGGCGGCCAGGGGCGCCACGGCCAGGAGCTTGACCACATCGCGTCGTCGCATATCGCTCATGGTCAGAGCGCTCCCGCGTTGCGCTGCTGGACGATGTAGTCACCGGTGCGCCAGGCAAGCGCCAGGATCGTCCAGGTCGGGTTTTTGTCCGCCTGCGAAACGAACGGTCCACCGTCCGTCACGAACAGGTTCGCCACGTCGTGAGCCTGGCAGTGGCTGTTGAGCACGGAGCTCGAGGGATCATCTCCCATCCGCGTCACTCCGAGCTCGTGGATGATCCGGCCACCGGTCGCGAGTCCGTAACCCTGCTCCGCGGTGGGCATGTCGGACCACACCTCCCCACCCATCTCGGCGATCATGGCCCGGAAGGTCTCTTGCATGTGCTTCGACTGCTTGTACTCGTAATCGCTCCACTGCCAGTGAAAGCGGAGGACCGGAATGCCCCAGTCGTCTACGGCGTCAGGATCGATCTCGCAGTAGCAGTCGTCGTTGACAACCATCTCGCCGCGTCCGGAGAAACCGATCGTGGCGCCGTAGTAGCGGCGATAGTCGTTCTTGAGGGCCAGGCCGTAGCCGCCACCCGGCGGATACGCCTGGATTCCACCCATGAAGCCGTAACCCGGCATGCCTCTCCCACCCCACGTCTCGATGTGGTAGCCGCGTGGAAAGTCGAGCTTCGAGTTGTCGAGCCACCACGGCATGTAGATGTGCATGCCGGCGCCGTCTTCGTTGTGCGGCGCGCCGTCCACGAGTGCCGGGATGAAGCCCGCCACGTCGGTTCCGGTCGTGTCGGTGAGGTAGCGTCCGACCGTTCCGCTGGAGTTGGCCAGCCCCTCCGGGAAGCGCGACGACTTCGAGTTGAGGAGGATGCGCGCTGATTCACAGGCGCTGGCGGCGAGCACGACGATGCGGGCCTGCACGTGCTCGTCTGCGCCGGTCGTCTTGTCCACGTACGAGACGCCCGTGGCGCGCCCGTTCGCGTCGACGGTCACTTCGCGGCCCATTGCGTTGGTAAGCACGGTCAACTTCCCCGTCTCCATGGCCGGTGGTACGAGCACGTTGGCCGACGAGAAGTTCGAGTTCGTCCGGCAACCCCGTCCGCACTGTCCGCAGTAGTGACACGGCGCGCGCCCGTTGTGGGGCCGGGTGAGAATGGACATGCGCGACGGGATGACGGTGAGACCGAGGCGTTCGGCTGCATCTTTGGCCAGCAGCTCGTAGCAGCGAGGCCGCGGCGGAGGGAGAAAGACGCCATCCGGCTCGTTGTGAATGCCCTCGACGCTGCCGTAGATCCCGACCAGGCGGTCGACCCGGTCGTAGTACGGGGCGAGGTCCTCGTAGCCGATTGGCCAGTCGTCGCCCAGACCATCCAGGCTCCGGCGGCGGAAGTCGTCCGGGCCGAATCGGAGCGAGATGCGCCCCCAGTGGTTGGTGCGGCCGCCCAGCATTCGCACCCGAAACCAGTCGAACTTCTCACCGGGCGCGCGGGTGTACGGCTCTCCCGGTAGAGACCAGCCGCCCAAGCCCGCGTTGAACTCTCCGAACTGCCGCTCGGGCGTCGATGCCCCTCGGAGCGGCGAGTCGTAGTTCCACTCGAGCATGCGGGAGTCGGTGGTGTTGTCCCACCACGGACCTGCCTCGAGCATCACGACCTCGGCACCGGCTTCGGTGAGTACTTTGGCCGCCATGCCGCCGCCGGCCCCCGAGCCGACGACGCAGACATCGTACGTCTTACGCCGTGAGAATCTGCGCATCGCTGTCACCGATCAACTCGGCGGACCCGGGGCGAGCCCGCCGGGAAGGCTTCCTGCGCTACCTCTTACGCTTACGCCGGGCGTGCAGCTGACGTCGCTTCTTGCGACCCACTTTCCGCCGGCCGGACTTCTTCAGCTTTGGTCGCTTTCGAGCCAATATACCTCGCTAACTCTCGCAGTTGGAATCCGATCCGTTCGTTGCTCGGTCGCATCAATGTACACGACATGGCTCGTGACACCAGCCGGTGCGTCGATTCGGCCCCCGGAATCGGGCCCGGCCCTTGCGACATCAATCGGCCGTCAGGAGGGGTGATTCAGGGTTTCGCCTGTTGAACCACGCCGTTCCGGGGCCCGGCCCAGGCCCGAAGAGTGGATACAAAAGTCACAGGAATGACCTCTGTAGCCGGCCCCGGGGCGCCCTCCTGCACGCTGTTTGCCCGCACGACAGGCGCGAACGAACATCTGGGAGGCCTTAATGCTTCAAACGTATGTCGCGAACGCAGCGAAATCGGTCCCGACAACCTTGCTCGCCGTTCTTTTCACCATGGTCGCCGCCTGCGGCGATTCGACCGCACCGGTGGGTGCCGGCTCCGCGACTCTGACCGTACTCCTGACGGATGCCCCGGGCAATGTCGATCAGGTCTGGGTTCAGGTGCAGGAGGCCTACCTTCAGGGCGGCCCGTCAGGGCGCGTCACCGTACTGCCGTTCGACGACAGCCGGGACATGGTCGAGCTCACGTCGCTGGCAGGGACCGCGATGACACTCGCGCAAGATGTACAGCTGGACCCCCAGACGGTCTCGCAGTTTCGCCTCGTGATCGGTGAGGCCGCGATCGTCACGACCGGTGGCGAGATCTACTCGAAGGACGGGGGGCTTCCGCCCGGCGCCATCTCGACGGACGTCGCTGGCACGCTGGCATGTCCGAGCTGCAGCCAGAGCGGCCTCAAGATCAACCTGCCCGACGGCACCCTTGCCTTCGACGCGGGAAGCAACGAGGTGGTCGTAGACTTCGACGCGGGCCAGAGCTTGGCCCACGAAGCTGGCAACTCCGGACGATGGGTGATGCGGCCGGTCATCAACGGAATGGATACGGATGAGAGTGGGTCGATCCAGGCCGCGCTCGAGCTACCGCCCGGCATCGTGGTGCCGGAATGTCCGCCGGGACAGCCGAGGTCGCTGAGCGACCTGCGAATCATTGGTGTGTCGGAGACACTGAGAAACGCCGACGGAGATCCGATTCGGGTATCGGGCACGTCGGACTCCAGCGGCAACTTCCGGATCACCTGGGTGCCGACCGACCGCTATCAGTTGGAGCCGGGAGAAACGCTCTACGACGGACCGAGGCTCGGCTTCAGCGTCAGCAGCCCACAATCCGTCGTCGTATCCGCGGGCAATACCACCCAAGTCAACTACTCGGTGAGCGGAATTACCTGCCAACTGTGAGATCAAGGGTCGCGCCGACCCGAATCTCGGGCTACGGTGAGCTCATTACGGCGTGTCCGGAGCAAACGAGTCTCCGACTCCGGCGCGCCGAGCTCACCGCTTTCTCCCAGGATACGATCGTTGGCCCCCGCCGCTCGTCGGGCAACGGGGACCTCGATTCCAGTCCTCCTAGTTTCTCGCGTTCACCTCCGCAATCGGAATCGGAAACGCCGGATGGGGCGGTGGCCATCCCGGCATGTCGAGCGGCAATTGATCGAGCCGACCGTAACGTCTCATATCGATCCAGCGGTGTCCCCCTTCGAACAGCAGCGAGTACTGCTTCTCGTACAGCAGCTGATCCAGAGCTTGCTGAGCAGTCGACAGCGTCACGGCCGGAAGCCCACCCGAGGTCGCCCGGATCAGGTTGATGTCGGCCTCTGCCGGCCCGAGGTTGCCCAGCCCGATGTTGGCCTCGGCCCGTAGAAGGATCAGCTCTTCGTTGCGGATGATCGGCACCGACGCCTGGTTGCTCGCGTAGAGCTGGAACCCCAGATCGCTGGTCAGGTCCAAGAAGGTGCGAGGCGAAATCGTCTGCACCTTGCGGGTGAAGCGATCATCGGGTGACCCGTTCGTCTTCAGCTCTGCGTCCGTCGCGACCGACGGGTGTGCCCGGATATTCCTCGTCTCACCCGGGTCGAAAAGCTCGTTTGTGATGTCACCGGGACCCGTCGAATAGGCCTGATACACGCCGAGGTCGAGGGAGCCGCCGGCATTGATGAACGATTCCCCGAGCGACTGCAGTGCCTGGTTGTAGTTCATCATGTAGACATCGACCCGCGCTTTCAGAGCCCGGTTGAAGGTGAGAAAGCTGCTCGGCGAATCGAAACCGGCGAACCCCGGCGAAAGCGGAAACGGGAAACTCCCGCCACCCGATTCCAAATGGTTCTTCGCCTCGTCGAGGAGCGATACGATATGCGCAAAGACCTCCGACTTCGTGGCCTCCGGCGCAGGCTCGAAAATCCCATCCTGCGTGTCGATCGCACAGCCGCAGTTCGTATCCCTCGTATTGACCACAGTCAGGAAGTCCAAGGCCTGAATGGTCTTGGCAAAGCCGCGGATCGCCTCCTTTTCCGTAGCCGAAAAGCCGGCGGTTGGATCGGTGCCGATCTGGTCCACGGCATCGAGAAGCAGATTGGCGTTCTGGATATTGCGGTACGGACTCGCCCACAGATTTCCGCCGAAACGCGGCGCGTTGTTCGTGAGAGGGCCCGACAGCATTTGGGTAACGAACCGCGGATCCGCTCCATCGAAGTTGTACGACTCACGACCGATGATCCCGAGCAACGAGATGTAGCCGTTCGTTCGGGCAGCATCGACGCGAGTTCCGATTAGCAGGCCTGTCGCCACACTGATGATTGCCGGCCGAGTCGGATCCTCCGTCACCTCGGTAATTGAAGGATTGTTGAAGTCCGGCTCCGTGAGATCGCTACAGCCCCACAGAACCGTCACGGACACAACGCTCGCCAGAACAAATCTCCCGATAGTTTTCATGGCTATATCCCCATCAGGACGGAGAACCAGATTGCGCGGCTCGGCGGGAACGCCGCCACGTCGACGCTGCGCCCGATCGGCTTGTTGCCGAAGTTGCTTACCAGCGGGTCGAGCCCGGCATAGGACGTGATGGTAAACAGGTTTCGGAACGCCAGGTTGAGCTGCAGGAAACGCAGATTCAGGCCCAGGACCTGGCTCGGCAGGTCGTACGACACGGAAATCTCGCTGGCCCGCAGGAACGAGCCGCTCTGCACGTACTGCTGGGTGTAATCTCCCAGCCCGCTGATACGCTCTTCGCCGGAGCAATCCGGATTGCAGTCGGGCACCTCCCGGACCGGACCGGGCGATACCCAGTCGGGGCTCGTCTGGCCGAGATCCCACAGGAGCTGCTGCAGGTTCACCAGATCCTGGCCGACCCGCCAGTCCAACAGCGTGTACAACCTGAAGCCCTTGTAGTTGAGCTCGTTCGTAAATGACATGACGAAGTCGGGGTTGGCGTCACCGAGTTGTTCGATGATCGGTTGTCCCCCGGGATCGAGCCCGTTGTTACCGACGATCTGCGTAGCTGACTTGCCCTGCTCGATCTTGAACGTTCCGAGGTCCGAACCGAAGGCACCGAACTCGAACGCCGGCACCGGCAGGTTAGTGATCTTTGTCGAGTTCTTGAAGAAGCGCACGGCGGTGAACCAGCCGAACACCGGATTCCGGACCGGGCTACCGACGACAGTCAACTCGATGCCCTGGTTCCGGAAACTGCCGCCGTTGAAGAACTCTCGTGCAAATCCGGACGAGGGCGCCGGCGTACGCTCCAGAATGAGGTTGGTGACCTTCTGATAGAAAAACGTTGCTTCGAACCCGATTGCGTCATTGAACAGACGAGCGTCGAAGCCTCCTTCTATCTCGCTCATGCGCTCCGGCTCGATTCCCGGATCGCCCAGTGTGCCTTGGATCACCACACCCGGCTCGCCCGCGATCCTCTCTCCCGATGAGAGCGGCGTGAATTTCTGCCCGTAGAGCGGTCGGTTTCCCGTCTGACCGAACGCGGAACGCAGCTTGAGCTCGTTCAGCCATCCGACGCCGAACGGGATCCGGTACGACACGGCCGCTTTCGGATACCAGAATAGTTTCTCGGTATCGCCATTGTTGCTGCTCTGGTCCGCGCGGACTCCTGCAGAGAGCAACAGCCGCTCCTGCAAGAGCAGCAGTTCTTCCTGAAGGAAGAAGCCGAGATCCCGGACTTTCTCCCGGCGCTCCTCGACGCCCACCGAAGTGCCCGCGTCGACGTTTGCCTGCCCGGCGACGAGGTTCGAGCTCACGATCCGGTTGACCTCCAAATCCGTCGACTCGTACTGAAAACCGATCGACGTCGTTGACGTGAAAGCTCCGGAGGCCGGAGTGAAGTTGTCGACGATACTCACGCCGGTGTTGACGTTGGTGTTCCGACCATCATTGAGCAGCGAGGTTCCGGGTTCGGGCGATGTGGCCTCGAAATGCAGCTCGGCCGGAAAGAAAAGCGAGTTGCTCTGGCTCAGGAAGTCCACGCCGGCTAGGCCAGTGAGATGCAGATCGTGGCGCCCGGCACGCGCGAAGTTCCAGTCGAAGTCCGTCGACGCCGTCAGCCGCCACACGTCCTGGTCGTCTTCGACCAGAGCCGCCGTCTGGAGTGGGTTGCTACCGCTTCCGGTAAACGGGTTGAACGGATATACGCCGTCGGCGTTGGGGCGCAGGTTCTGAAAACTGGGCGTAAAGGCCAGCGCCATCCAGTAGCTGACGAGGGCGTTGTCATTGTTGGTGATTCCGCGGCTGGTCTGCGTATGAGTCAGGTTTGTGTACACACCGAGATTCAGCGTCGTGCCCACGTTCTGCTGGAGGTTGACGCGAAGCGCCTGGCGCTTGAATCCGGTGTTGCGTATCACGCCCCGCTGGTTCTCTGCCATTGCCGACGCGTAGTAGCTAGTGTTTCGATCGCCACCCGCGACGCTCAACCTTCCCTCCCAGGACGCGTCGTTCTCTCCGCCGAGGATCGCCTCGTTGTCGAACGTCTTGCCACGCTCGAACGCGGTCCGACCCGCCGCTCCGAACGCGGCCTCGGCTTCGTCAGCACTGGTGAAGACCCGCGAGCCGATCGTGTTCGACAGATCGAACATTCCCAAACGCCCCGTGAAATCAAAGCGGGGCGGCCCGGGCTGACCTCGCTTGGTGCGAATCAGCACCACGCCGTTGCTCGCCTTGGCCCCGTAGATCGCGGCGGCGGAAGGCCCCTTCAGCACTGTGACCGACTCGATGTCCTCAGGATTGAAGTCAGCGATCCGGTTGACCTGATTTTGCTGGTTCGGATCCGGGTTCGACCCTTCGTTCGAGCGGGTGACCACTTCCTGATTATTGGAGATGGCCACGTTCGACGTGATCACGCCGTCCACCACATACAATGGGTCTGAACTCGCGTTGATCGAAGATACGCCCCGCAGGGTCAGCTGGACTCCGCCACCGGGCGCACCTGAGTTCTGTTCGACGATCGCTCCGGTGACTTTGCCGACCAGAGCCGCCTCGATCGTCGCGATTGGCACTTCGTTGAGCTCGACTCCGTCCACCACCGACACCGCGTTGGCCAGGTTCCGGCGTTGGACAGTCGTCACCCGCCCTGAAACCACCAGCTCCTCGATCCGCAGAATATCCGAACCCAGTCTGACGCGGATTGTGTCCCGACCGGCAGCGAGGATGAATTCCTGGCGCTTGTACCCGATTCTCGATACGCGCAGGGTCAGCTCCCGGCGTGGCACATCCTGCAGCGAGAACGTGCCATCCTCGGCCCCGACCGTGCCGATACTCGTGCCGAGGATCTCGATTTGGGGGAAATCGACGCGTTGCCCGGTGACGTCGTCCACCACACTTCCCGTCACTGTCCGCTGAGGGACTTCCTGGTCCTGGGCAACCAGGTCGGTGGCCAGCAGTAGCGCGAACGGAACGACCAGCATACCACGTAGAAGCTTCATGAGCGGCCTCTCTTTTAGTGGTCATCCACCCGAATCGATGCGGGTTTCAAGCGTAATAAGGGGAAAGGACGCGGGATTCGCCCCGGGCAGCATCTATGCGACTCAGGCCGTGTAGCGGCCGTTTCGCGCGTAGGCCATCGGTGGGAAAGGGTGATTATAGGATGTGAATCCGCAATCGGAAAGCCGTACCGGACTCCAAGCTTTCTTGGCCCAGCGGGCCTACCAGACCGAGAAAACGGAGAATGGCAAGTAGTTGTGGACGGTAACGTCAACCAGATCGCCGGGGTTCGCCGTCAGCCGGGGGAATGTATAGGACTCAGTGGACCCGACGAGATCTGCCTCGAGTTGGAACTCGCGACCGTTTCCGACAACGGTCGGCGGCAGCAAGAATGAGTGCGTCCTCATGCTCGTGACCGTACCGAGGCGCACGCGTTCGGCTCCGGCCACGACGTAGACGACCGCATCGGACCAGTTCCGGTTGGTCACCTCTGCGTGTGCTCGCGTGTCGGCCGGCGGCCCCTCCTGTGGTACCTCCGGGATCGGTCGCCCGTCGACAGGCTCTGCCGTCGGAGTGGCGCACGCCGCGGCCGCAAGGCTGACCAGGAGCTTCGGGATGTCACGACCCGCTTTCCCCATCGAAACTAGTCCTCGCCCGGCACCACGAGCGGACCCACGTTCTGGCCGAAGCCGCTCTGCATGTTCGGCGGCAGATGACCCATGTCGCCGACGGCCAGCAGCTTCATGCGCCCATCGGCTCGGATGCGGACGATCGTGATGCTGCCGTTCCCCACCGACATCACCAGCCACGCGTGCGTGTCGACGCCGAGGACTCGGGTGACGAAGTAGCGAATCACGTTGCCGTGCGCGACGATGATGTCGTGCCGCTCGCCGCCGGGCGACGGAACGAAGTACTCGGCGAAGGCGGATTCCAGCTGGCTCTCACACGCCTCGGCCTCTCCAGGCTCGAGATCCGCCATGACGTCGGCCCGCCACGTGGTCGGCGTGCACTCCCGGAGCAGGCGCGACTGCTGGCGCTCCAGGTCCGGAAATTCTAAGCCGATCACGATCGCCGTCTCTCTTGCCCGCGTCATCGTGCTGCTGGTGAGCGACGTGATCTCGACCGGAAGGCCGCGGAGGCGCGCTCCGGTGAGCCGGGCCTGCGCCACGCCGAGCGGCACGAGGTGCTTGCCGACATCGGCGTCCGCGGTATCGGCGTGGTCGTATTGCCCGTGACGAACGAAGTAGATCGTTCGAGCCGCGTCATCCTGCTGGAACACTGCCGTGGAGGCGGCAGACTCACGCGGCAGCCCGGAGACACACAGGGAGAGCGCGCTCACTGTGAACAGGAGACGTCGCAGACTGAGGTGCATTGCTCGGTCCCACTCTAAGAACGACACGACACTCAGAAGTGGAACAGGAAGCCAAGCTCGGGCCCGAACGTGGTCACGTCGTACTTGAAGAGATCGGTGCCGCTGCCGCTCTCGTAGTCCATGCTGAGCACACGGTAGGCGAGCGCGAGGCCGAACAGGTTCGAGAAGCGGTACGAGACGACGGGGTAGATCTGCCACGCGAAGTTCGAGCCCACCCCGAAGCCACCGATGTCGGCCCGCAGCACGAACAACCATTTGCTCCCCGCCGGAACGCTGGCACGAGCCCCGATGAAGGGGTCGAACCACGTCTTCGTGCGATCGACCTGGAGGAGCATGGGCCCCGCGGTCGGCAGGACTTCAATCTCGCCCGCGATAACGTTGAGTCGCCCACCGGCTAGCACCTCGAGCCACGGGATCACCCGCCGGTAGCCAGTTGCCTCCACCATGCCCTGCTTGACGCCCACCTCGGTGGCTCCCAGGCGCCCAGTCTGCTCCAGACTCATGTACAGACCGTCGAGCGTCACGGCCCACACCGAGTTGCGCGCCTCCAGGTAAAGCATCGCCCCGAACTGGAGCCGGCTGAAGATGTCACCCGGGTTGGCGCTGACCTCGGTCTCGATTCCGCGGATCGTCGTGGTCCCGCTCATATACGGAAACAGAACGTACGGCGCGACCAGGAACTCCCAGCGGTCACCCAGCGACACCGGCGATGCGTCCGCGCGTTCCTGTGCCAGGCTGCTGCGCGCCGACACGGTGCTGAACGCACTCAACGCCAACAGCGACATGAGCACACGGTTGCCGCACTGACTGAATACTCTCATGGCCTGACGCCACCCCTCTCTGTTGTCAGTTCGTTCCACTCTGCCATTACTTCGGGAACAGCGCCTGGAGCTGAAGCCGCATGGACCAGTCAGGACCGTCCAGGTCGTCCGGCTTCACGACGTTCCAGAACACCTGCGCCGAGGCGTTGAACTTCTGCCTGCCGATTCCGAAAATCTTCCCGCCCCCCCCACCGAATGGAACGAGCCACCGATTCTCGCTATCCGCCTTCCAGTTGGCGGTGATGATCGGAGCGCTGGACAGGTACCAGCCGTTCTCGAGGTTGTAGTTGACG
Organism: Gemmatimonadota bacterium; assembly: GCA_041612005.1. Classification (GTDB taxonomy): domain Bacteria; phylum Gemmatimonadota; class Gemmatimonadetes; order Palauibacterales; family Palauibacteraceae; genus JBFILW01. The sequence continues at coordinate 501 of JBFILW010000015.1, read as the reverse complement.
AAGTACTGGAACAGGAAGCTGCTGGTGCTCGAGCGGTCCGCGTCACCCGCGAACGACCAGGCCTGGAAGGTCACGAACCCGAGCACCCACTTGTTGACGCTCGCCACCACGACCCCGGCAGGCCCGGCCGCCCATTTCCCATTGCCGGTCGCTGTCTCCGTTGCCGTAGGAACGATGAGCACTGGACCGACGCCCCACGTCACGGCACCGGCATCCGCCGGCGAGACGAACAGCTGATAGGTGAGATCGCCGAGCCCGAACGTGCTGCCGCTCCCGGCCGCGACATCCGGCTGCCACACCAGAGGCAGGATCGGACGGTTGATCAGGTTCCATTTGCCGACGTTGACCGGGATCACCGGCTGGATGTTGAGCACGTTTTGGGTCTGATTCTCTGGCCCGATACCGAAGCTGGTGTTGTTCTGGAGCGGAAGGCTGATCAGGTTGGCCACCGGGTTCTGCGCCTTTCTTGCCAACTCCTCCGCGCTCTGCTCCTGGGCCAGT
>JBFILW010000014.1:0-27504 GCA_041612005.1 Gemmatimonadota bacterium | reverse complement strand
GAACCAGCTGAAGGCGAAGAGGTCATGCTGCGGCGGCGCGGCCGTGGCGAGCTGACCACCGGCCCCGCGCGGCTCGTTCGCGCGCTGGGGGTCGGGCCCCAGCTTCAGAGGCATCTCTTGGTCGAAGCGCCCCTTTGGATCGAGAGAGGGACGCCGGTACCCGAGGGCGATATCGTGACGACCGTTCGAATCGGAATCTCGAAGGGAGCGTCCATGCCGCTGCGCTTCTATGATCGCCGCAGTCGCTGGGTCTCCCGTCGATGAACGGAACGCCCGAAGGGAGGGTAGCGCAGCTCCACCACGACGCGTTCCTTTTCGATGGCCACAATGACGTGGCGCTGAAGGTCCTGCAGGGCGTCGACATCTCTCGCCGGCGGGAGGACGGACACTTGGACCTCCCGCGCATGAGGGAAGGCGGCTTCGACGGGGGCGTGTTCGCGGTGTGGATCGACCCGGCTCTGCCGGAGCCGTTCCGGCGCAGCCTCGATGGCGTCCGACGCCTGCGCGAGTATCTGGAGGCGACGCCGGGATTTCACCCGGTCCTCACTGCCGGCGACCTGGACATCGCTCGCGACCGGGATGAAGTGGCGGCCGTGATCGGGGTCGAGGGAGGCTACGGAATCGATGACGACCTCGCGGCCGTGGACCGCCTGGCTGCCGCCGGCATGCGGTGTCTGACCCTGACCTGGATGCAACCGACCGCCTGGGCCGATGCGTCGGGGAAGCGCCCACTGCACGAAGGACTGAGCGAGTTCGGGCAGCGGGTCGTGGACAGGCTCCGGCGCCATGGGGTGGCGATCGATGTCAGCCACGCATCCGATCGTGTGGTCGAGCAACTCCTCGACCGCGAGGACGGACCGATCACTGCCTCTCACTCTGGCGTGCGCGCTGTCGCCGACCACCACCGAAACCTTTCTGACCATATCCTGGAGCGCCTGGCGCGAGCCGACAGCGTGATCGGGATCAACTTTTTCAGCGCTTATTTGGACGCGGAGTTCGGGAGCGAGGTCGCGCGACTGCAGAAAGAGCTCGAGCCCTACGATCCGCACCGTCACGCCGAACTGTACGAAGCGCTCAAACGGCGTGTGAGCGAGGAGTTGACTCCGGTGCCGTTCGAGCGTCTGGTCGACCACTTGGATCACGCGATCAGGGTCGCCGGGCCGCGGCACGTCGGCTTCGGCAGCGACTTCGACGGAGTGGTGGCGCTTCCCGATGGACTGGATGATGTGCGGGGTCTGCCACGCATAACCGAGTCGCTTGCGCGGCGTGGCGCGGCGCCCGAGTCTCTGAAAGCCGTGCTCGGAGGGAATTTCCTCCGTTACTTTCGGGCGATCCTGAGCTGAGGAGGCACCCATAACGGCCGGATTCCTCTCGCTGCTGCCGCCGTTGCTGGCGATCGGCCTGGCTATCCGCACTCGCCAGGTATACCTGTCGCTGGCCGGCGGCATTTGGCTCGGCTGGACCATCGTCTCAGGATGGAATCCGGCTGCCGGAGCCGGGGCGGCGATCGACGCCGCCGTCCGCGTCCTCGGAGACGCGGGCAACGCGCGCGTGATTCTTTTCACGTTTGCGATCGGCTCCTTGATCGCGGTCATCGAAGCCAACGGCGGTGTACGAGGGTTCGTCTCATGGGTCGAGACGCGTCGCTGGGTGACGAGCGCGCGTCGTGCACGCATCCTCGCCTGGCTGATCGGGATCGTGATCTTCATCGAGTCCAACATCACGATTCTCGTCGCCGGCTCGATCTGCCGACCGCTGTTCGACCGCTTTCGCGTCTCGCGCGAGAAGCTGGCCTACCTCGTGGACTCGACTTCGGCCCCGGTGTGTATTGTCATACCGTTCAACGCGTGGGGTGCGTACGTCCTCAGCCTGCTGATCGGGCTTGGCGTGATGCACCCGGTCACGGTCTTTGTCGCCGCGATCCCCCTCAACTTCTACGCTCTCGCTGCCATCGCCCTCGCCGGCGTGAGTGCTGCGACTGGTCTAAATATCGGGCCGATGCGGGCGGCCGAGATGCGCACACGCGATGGCGAGCTGCACTGGGAGCACGCCGTGGCGCTCGCCGACCCGGAGGACATCGCACCGCCGCCGCCGGATGGAATCCCCCTCCGGCCCGTCAACATGTTGCTCCCCGTCGCCGCCATGGTGCTGTCGATGCCGGTGTGGATGTACGTCACTGGAGATGGCGACATTATGAACGGCTCGGGTTCCACCAGCGTCCTGTGGGCGGTGGCGATCGGCCTCGGCGTGGCCTGGACGCTGACCCTCGCGCAGCGACTGCTCGATCTTGAGAGTCTCAGCCGGGCTAGCCTCACCGGCGCCAGCGGCCTGACTGGAATGGCCCTCGTTCTGCTGCTCGCGATTACGCTCGGCGACGTGACTCAGGTGATGGGCACCGGCGAGTACGTTGCCGGGGTCGTTGGTGGCCGCGTGCCGCTCGCGGCACTCCTGCCGCTGATCTTCTTCTCGGCGGCAGGAATCGCCTTTGCGACCGGAAGCAGCTGGGGCACGTTCGCGATCATGATTCCGGTCGCCGTTCCGCTCGCCGTGGCTCTGGATGTATCGCTGTCGCCGTTTGTCGCCGCCGTGCTTTCGGGGGGAGTGTTCGGTGACCACTGCAGCCCGATCAGCGACACCACCATCATCTCTTCGCTGGCCTCCGCGTCCGATCACATCGAGCACGTCCGCACGCAGATCCCTTACGCCCTGGTGGCCGGAGCGGTGGCCGTCATCGGGTTTGCCATAACCGGCGCGATCCTCGGGGCGTGAGCTGATGAAATGGAGAGCGGGCTGTTGAGCGCCGAGTGGCCAGCCGTACTTCTGTTCGCGTTCATCGCGGGTGGGGCCGGCCTGCTCGGTGTGTGGCTCATGTTCCGGCACGAGCCCTGGGCACGCGCCCACACCGCCGAGCTCATCACGTTCGCGAGCGGTATCCTCGTTGCCGGGTCGCTCCTCTACCTCATTCCCGAGGCATCGGGGATGATTGGTCCTGGAGCGGCGATGAGCTGGACACTGGGCGCCTTCGTCGTCCTCTACGTGGCCGAGAACCACTTTCTACCGCACCCCCACACGCGCGACGACCACCCGGAGCACCGCGGCAGCACCGGAATCGCGGTCATACTCGGGCTCGCGGTCCACTCGATCCTCGACGGAGTCGCCGTAGGGGCGGGTTTCTCGACGAGCCTGGTGACCGGGGGTGTGATCGTGTCTCTGGTGGTCGCTCACAAACTGCCCGTCGGAATCGCTTCCATGGGAGCTCTTTATCACAGCGGCGAGGTCACGGCCCGAGCGGTCCGCTACAGTGTATTCGTAAGCCTGCTCACACCAATCGCCGTGATCACGAGCTTCGTCCTGATGCGAGGCGCCTCGGTGCAGCTGCTGGGTGCCGTGGTCGCGGCCGCGGGGGGCACATTCCTTTATGTGGGTGCCGCCGATCTGCTTCCCGAAGGCCAGGCATCCGGCCTGCGCCGTAACACGGTTATTTTCCTGCTCGGCGTCGCGCTCATCGTCCTGATGCTCGTGCTCGGCGTGGAGCCCAATTGAGTTGACCCGATACCGGCCGTTCGCTAACCTTATGACGGAAGGTGTGAGGCTTGTTGTTTGAGCCAACAAGATCAATTGAAGCGTCTGATCTTCCGGAGGACGTCACGCCCGAGAGGGACGGCGAAGACCCGGGGGGATGAGCGTACCGTGTAAGCGGGCTTCAAAACTTCCCCTCGCATCGACCATTAATGGGCGGCCACTGTGCCGCCCATTTTTTTATGGCGCTTGCAGCTGGCGCGACGCGGGATAGGCAAACGACCGAATCGCTGCGTCGCGCAGCTGAAGCGCACTTGGACGCACACAGCCGGCGCAGGGACTCAGGTGCTCAGGGCTCGGCGACCCGTACCGGCGTGAGTCGGGCGATGTCTGTTCCATCGCCCAACTGACCCATCATGTTGTCGCCCCAGCAATAGAGTGCGGCGTCGGTGCTCACCCCACAGGTATGGGTGTAGCCGGCGCTCAAGGTGTGGAACCGGATGTTGCCGGACACGAAGGCAGGCAGGGGTGACCACTGGCCTGTCCCGGTTCCGCTGCGGCCGTCCTGATCGAGTCCCCAGCACATGGCGCGGCCATCGCCGAGAAGGCCGCAGGTGTGGCTGTCGCCGGCACTGACGAGGGTGAATCGCCGCCCGGCCTCGACCGCCATGGGGGCGCCGGCGTCCGAGAATGTGCCGTCTCCGACCTGTCCGAAGCTGTTCTCACCCCAGCAGTGAAGGCTGCCGTCATCCGCGATCGCGCAGGTGTGCACGCGTCCGGTGGACACCGACGAGTATCGCTGTCCGTCCCCGAGCGCCCGGGGGCTCATGCTGCACTCGAAACCATCGCAGAGGTCGAGCGGAGCGGCGGCATTGCCTAACTGGATGCGGCCGCCTCGGCCCCAGCAGTACACGGAGCCGTCGAGCGCGACGCCGCAGGTACGCATGTGGGCGGCCGAGATGCTCGAGAACGAGAGCCCGCCCACGACCGCCAGCGGATACGGCTCGTCTCGCACCGATCCGTTCCCCACCATGCCAAAACGGTTGTACCCCCAGCAGTACGCAGCCTGTGTGGTCGTGAGGGCGCACGTGTGAGCCATGTTGCTGGCGCCGCCGGTGCTGGCGAAGGCCGGCGCGGAGAGGACCGGCACCGGCGTGGCGCTCGTCTTTCCGGCCTGGCGGTTACCGAGCTCCATCATCGAGTTGTCGCCCCAGCAGTAGCCCTGGCCGTTCGGCGTGACCGCGCACGTATAGCCGGCGCCGGCGGCGATGCTGGTGAAGGTGAGCCCGCCGGCGACCGGGAGGGGAACGGTGCTGGGGGACTTGTCGCCGGTGCCGAGCTGTCCGTGCTCGTTGGCGCCCCAGCACCAGGCGGTACCGTCCACTGCCAGCGCGCAGGTGTGTCCCATGCCGCTGGTGACGCTGGCGAAGTCGAGTGCCTGCACACGGATCGTGGCGGTTCCGCTCATCCCTTCGCTCTCGGCACGAAGCGTCGTCGATCCTTTCCCGACGCCCTCGACTCGGCCGGTGGTGGACACAGTGGCCACCGCGGGATCGTCGCTCAGCCAGGTAACGGTGCGGTCGGCCAGGTCATTGCCCTCCGCGTCGGTCAGTTGTGCCTGAACGATGATGAATCGACCGCGCCGCAGATCGATCGTCCCCGGCTGCACGTTCACGCGGGCGACCGGAGCGAGGACCGTCACCGTCACCTGCCCGGACACGTCCCCGGCAGAAGCGGTCACCTTGACGGCGCCCGGTACGTGGGCAATAAGCAGACCATCCGCCGAAAGAGAGGCGATCGCAGGGTCGCTGGAGCTCCATGTCACGCGGACGCCGGAGATATGCTGCCCCTCGGCGTCGAGGGGCGTGGCGCTGAGGGTCAGGCTCTCGCCGGGGCGGAGGGCGACCTGTCCCGGCGTGAGCTCGACGGCCGCCACCGCTCCGGCCGTGCCGGTCCGCGAGTCATCCGGTCCGGCCGGGGGTGCTTCTGCTCCGCACGCCGCCGGGATCACGCAGATCGACGCCAGAAGGGCGAATGCGCGCACGTCTGGCTGCCATCGGTTCCGCGTGGATTGCTGTTGGCTGGTGGTTTGCATGCCCGAAGATGCGAAGCGAGCCCGCGGGGCGTCAACTCGCCCGGAACCGCCGGGGTGCCATACCTTGTTTCCGGTGGCAAACCCCGAGTTCACCCTACACTGGAGCGCAAGGTGGCTGACTCAGCAGCCGGTGCTGGACTATCGCCGGCCAGGACGGAATTAGACGAGAGACCGACGACGAAACGAACTGTCGCCGCGGACCTCGCCTTCGAGGATCTGATTCGTGAGCAACTGATCCGCATGGGCGAGGATCCCGACCGGGAGGGCTTGCGGGACACCCCGCGAAGGGTGGAGAAGAGCCTACGCTGGCTGACTCGAGGGTACGACCTCGATGTGAAAGAAGCGCTTGGCGAGGCCCTGTTCGAGGAGCAGCACGACAGCATGGTGCTCGTGAAGGATATCGAGCTCTACTCGTTGTGCGAGCACCACCTGCTCCCATTCTTCGGGAAGGCCCATATCGCCTACATCCCGAATGGTCATGTCGTGGGGCTGAGCAAGCTCCCCCGCGTTGTCGATGTGTTCGCCCGCCGGTTGCAGCTTCAGGAGCGACTCACGGAGCAGATCGCCAGCGCAATTCAAGAAGCTCTCGAACCACGCGGAGTCGGCGTCGTCGTCGAGGCATATCATCTCTGCATGATGATGCGCGGAGTGGAGAAGCAGAACAGCAAGACCATCACCAGCGCGGTCCACGGCGCGTTCCGCGAAGACATGCGTACGCGCGATGAGTTCCTGCGGCTCGCCCTGACACAGCAGCCCTTCATCACATAACAGCCGATTGTTCATCGAGCTGAGCGAGGCGCTCGCCTGTCCGGCGTGCGGCCCGCCACAGGAGCTGGTCGTTGTCGTTGACCGTCTCGACGGCCGCCGGGTGTTGGACGGCTTCCTGGGCTGCCCCATCTGCGAGGCCCGCTTCCCGATCCGGTCCGGCGCGGTGGATCTCGCCCATCCCGACGCCCCGCTTCACAGGCCTGGTGAAGCCGCTCCGGGGCCGTATCCGGAGCTCGACATCGAGCAGACGGCCGTCATGATCGCGGCATTGTTCGACGCTCGCGACGGCGGTGGCTACCTCCTGCTGGACGAGGCTCTGGGCTCGGCGGCTCCCGGAGTGGCCCGGCTCGCGAAAGGCTGCGAGGTGATCGCGCTGGCCGGGCCGGGATCCGGGCACAACACATCCGAAGACACGCACGTTGATTGGCCAGACCCACTGGCGCCCGGGACGAACCGGGTGGCCGGGGCCAGCGATGCGTTTCCGGTTCAAAGCGGAAGGCTGCGCGCCCTCGCCCTCGAGAACCCGACCGAAGCCCGGCTGCGCGACGCGATCCGAGCCATCCGTCCGGAGGGCCGTCTGGTTGTACTGCGCCCGACGGCGGAGACGCGCGAGCTACTCCAGGAGCTGCCGGTGCAGCCGCTTGCCGACGAGGCGGCGGCTTTCCTGGGCGTGGTCGCGACGAGGGGCTGAAGTCGCGTTGCCGGCCTGCGACGGGCCTTCTAACTTGCGCAGGCGCCCCCGACGATGATTTGTGGGCGGGACACGTCGGTACACCTTGACCCCGGGAGAAGGAACTGGATCATGCCCTGGTGGAAGCCCTGGGGGAACGACAGTAATACGGGCAGGGAAAAGCCGGATTACTACAACGAAGGCATTGATCTGGCCCGCCAGGAGCGCTTTCACGAGGCCCTGACGTCCTTCCGGTTGGCGCTGCGGGAGAATCCCCGGGACGCCGCCGCTCTGGAGCAAATGGCCGTTGTCTACACCCGCATTGGGATGACCGACGAGGCCATCAAGATGTACGCACGCGCCCTCGCTGAACGGCCGAACAGTGCCGCCGCTCACTACGGAATCGCCTTTCTGCTACTCAATCGCGGGCGCAACGAGGCCGCGGCCGACCATCTGCGCGCTTTCCTCGAACAACCTCGGACGGATGGAGATCTGGAGAAGCATTCCGAGCACGCGCGTGTGACACTCGACCGAATCCTGGCGACCGGCGACGCCGGGACGGCCGATGGAGTCTGATCGGACTGACGGGACGATTCTGAAGGCCGGCCCACAGGTCCCGTACACGCCCGGAACGCTCGTCGACCTCTTCCTCAACGGCATCAGGGTCGATCCGCAGGGTGAAGCCATGCGGCGTCGCCACGAGGACGGGAGCTGGGAGTCATTCACCCGTTCACAGATCGCCGACCAGGTCCGCCGCCTCGCGCTCGGCATGCGGAGCCTCGGCTTCGAACGCGGCGACCGCATCGCGATCCTCTCGCCGACACGACTCGAGTGGGCGCTCGCCGACTACGGGATCATCATGGCGGGCCTCGTGAGCCTTCCGATCTATCACTCGCTGCCCCCCGACCAGATCGAGTATATCCTCGGAGACGGTGAGGCCCGCGCCATCTTCGTCTCCGATGCCGAGCAGCTGGACAAAGTGCTCGAAGTCGCCGACCAACTGCCGGACCTGGACCTCGTGTTCGTGTTCGATCCGGTCGAGGTCCGTCAGGCCCGGCTCGAGATCATGACACTGGCCGACTTGGGCGCGCGTGGCGACGTGGCGGACGCCGAGGATTACGAGGATTACGCCTCCCGGACGAGCCCCGACGAGCTTTCGACGTTGATCTACACATCGGGCACGACGGGAACACCCAAGGGCGTGATGCTCACGCACGACAACTTCTACAGCAACACCGTGCTCTCGCTCTCGGTGTTCAGGCTCTCGACCCGCGATACATCGCTCTCCTGGCTCCCCCTCGCGCACGTGTTCGAGCGCATGGCGGGTCACTATTGCATGTGGTACTCGGGCGCCACGATCGCCTACGCCGAGTCGGTGACGACAGTAGTACGGGACATGGGCGAGGTGCGGCCGACGGTGATGACGGCGGTCCCGCGGCTGTACGAGAAGTTCTACGAGGGCGTCATCGCGGCGGCGCGCGAGGCCAGTCCCGTCAAGCGCAACCTGTTCTTCTGGGCCGTCGACGTGGCGCGCCGGAAGGTCGAACGCCAACAATCGCGGCGACCGGTCGGCCCGGCCCTGTCAGCCCAGCACGCACTCGCCGATCGTCTCGTGTTCTCGAAGATCCGGGCTCGCACCGGCGGGAGGATCAACTACTTTTTGAGTGGCGGAGCGCCGCTCCCGCCCCCGGTCGCGGTGTTCTTTCACGGAGCGGGCCTGCCCATCCTGGAGGGCTACGGCCTCACCGAGACCTCACCCGTCATCTGCATCAACCCCCACGAGGATATCCGCATCGGCACGGTCGGTCCGCCCATTCCTCTCACCGAGGTGAAGATTGCGGAAGACGGAGAGATCCTGTGCCGTGGTCTACAGGTGATGCGAGGCTACTACAAGAAGGAGGAGGCGACGCGAGAGGCGATCGACTCGGACGGGTGGTTCCACACCGGTGACATCGGCCAAATGGACCGCGACGGCTTTCTTTCGATCACCGATCGCAAGAAGGAGCTGATCGTCACGGCCTACGGCAAGAACATTGCTCCACAGCCGATCGAGGGCGCCATCACGCGTTCCCGATATGTCGATTATGCGGTCTTGTTGGGCGACCGGCGGAAATTCCCGATCGTGATCGCGAATCCGAACCCCGAGGCGGTCGCCGTCTGGGCGGCGCGAAACGGAGCGCCGGGCAAGGATCTCGCGGCGCTTCTCGGCCATGAATCCGTTCGCCAGAAGCTTCGTGACGAGGTGTTGGGCCGGGTCGGTGAGTTCGCCCGCTACGAGCGACCACGCGACGTGATTCTCATCGCCGAGCCGTTCGCGATCGAGAGCGGCGAGCTGACGCCGACGCTCAAGGTGCGGCGACGCGAGATCGCGTCCAAGTACGCGGATCGCATCGACGCTGCCTACGCTGAGCTCGAGCGCCGGCAGGACGAGGAGGAAGCGGAGGTCGGCGGGTGAGCGACGCGACCGTGCTGGTGATCCTGGTCACGGGTCCGGATCCTGAGACGCTGTTGGATTTGGGTCGGACCGTAATCGGAGAGCGATTGGCGGCGTGCGTCAACGTGCTCGGTGACGTACGATCGATCTATCGGTGGAAAGGCAGCATCGAGGAAGATTCGGAGGCGCTGGCGCTGTTCAAGACCTCGCCTGATCGCGCGGCGGAGCTCGAAGCCAGGGTACGGGCGCTGCACCCTTACTCGGAGCCCGAGTTTCTGGCTCTCGAGGTGAAAGCGGGCTCACGTTCGTACATGGATTGGGTCATCGAGTCGGTGGTCGCACAGATATGACTGCGGAAAGAGCGGTATGAGCGACAAAGGCAAGAAGGGGAGGAAGGGCGCCAAGCGCCCGACCGGCGCCACGGGAGGAGGGAGCAGCCGGCACAAGCCTGCAGATCACCGCGCGACTGAAGAGACGCTCCCCATCTTCGAGCTGGCGGAGGACACAGGTCCCGGCGCCGGAGAACCGATCGCGGCCGCGACCGCGGCCGAGGAGGCCGGGGCGGCGACAGCCGTACAGGCCGCGCCTCCGATGATGGACCCGGAGCTGGAGAAGCAGTACAAGTACGGTCGCGAGCTGGCGGAGGGCGGGCGCCTGGAGGAGGCGGCCGAGGTTTACGCCCGCCTCGTTCAGCGGTCTCCATGGTTCGTCCGGGCACGCAACAACCTCGGTTACGTGTACGATTTGCTCGGCGAGCCCGAGCGCGCCCTCCGCGAGTATACGGCGGCTCTGGAGCTGGATCCCGAAAACACACGCCTCCTGGTCAACATGGGCGCCGTGCTCGGCTCGCTCGGACTGTACAAGGAGGCGGAGGAGGGGCTTCGCCGCGCTCTTCGTTTGGAGCCGACCGACGCGGACGCGCACCTCAACCTCGGCCTCGTTTTCTTCCGCAAAGGCCTGTACGAACGAGCCGCCGAAGTGCTGCAGCACGCCGTTCGTCTCGGGGCCGATCCAGCCGCGACTCATTTCTACCTCGGCGAATCGTACAACCGGATCGGGCGCGCCGAGGAGGCGATGCAGGCACTCGAGAAGGTCGTGGATCTGCAACCCAACCACGGCCGGGCCTACTACACAATGGGTATCATCTACGACCGGCAAGGTCAGCCCGATCGGGCCGCGATCATGTACCGGAAGGCGCGGGAGCTCGGCACGCTGTAGGTCATCCGGCGCTGCCGGTCGTATCGGCGCGACAGCCCCGCTCAGCCCAGTACGGCCTGCACCAGCACGAGGACGGAACCGATCACGGCCCCCAGCACGTAGCCAAGCCGCACGATCACATCCAACTCACGCTGGGTGACCGATCGAACCAGCTTCTCCAGCTCGGGTAGCGGAAACTCGAGGATCTTGCTCTCGACCCTGTCGGCGACCTTCACCCTGTTCGCGATCTCGGGTACCTGGTCGCCGACCCAGCCCCACAGCGGGGGCCCCACCGCTTCAGCCAGCCGGTGCGCGGCATCCTCGCGGGCGAAACGCCCCGGAGCACCGATACGCTCGGTGAGCACGCGCTCGATCAGCGCGCTCCGAACAGCATCCAGGACCTTCGCTCCGGGCTCCGACTCCAGAGCAGTCGCGAGCCACGGCCCCACCCGCTCCGGTGGCACGAGGGCGACGACGTCGGCCCAGCTCTTCTCTCCGATCTTCCAGACTCCGCCTTCCAACCGATCCAAGAGGAAAGCTCGCGTCGATGGATTGCGTGCCGCGTCCACCACCCAGGCGGTGACGGAGTTGATGGCGCTTTGTACCTGCGGGTCATCCGGCTGGCCCAGCACCTTCGTGGTCGGGCGGCGCAGAAACTCGACGATTCCATCGTTGACGTTGCGCGCCATCGCGTCCTGGACCTCTGACTCGCGCAGCAGCTCGCCGACCCGGTCAGCGCCCTCGGCCTCCAGCGCGTCGATCACCTTGTCGACGGTTTCTTCGGTGATGATGAGCTTGGCCACCACTCGCTGGTGGAAGCGCAGATCGGCCATGAACCGGTCCAGAAGCCCGTGCACGGCTCCCTCGACGCGGTGACGCGCCGCCGGATCCTCCAGCAGGCGTCCGAGGCGTTCCATCGCCACGGGGAGGTAGTCGCGGATGGCGTGCTCGAGAGCTGCTACGAGCCCGGTCGGAATGATCTCTTCGAACGAGCGTCCCGGCCGCAGGATCTGGCGTGCGGCTCGCTCGAGGTGTTCCCGCACGGTCTCTTCGAACGCTGGCGTCGCGACCAGCTGGCCCGCCCAGCCGTCCAACCTCTCCCGGAGTGCTGCAATTCGCTCCGGATCCAGCGCGTCCGATACCTCGCCTTCAAGCGATCCCGCCACTGCCGTGAGCATGCGTTCCGCGTCCTCCTGGAAGGCGCCCGAACGGAGCTCGGCCACGAAGCGCGCTTCCGCATCGATCAGCATGCGGTCGAAGATGTGACGGACCTCCGCGACCACCGGCTCGGGTAGCAGCTCGCCGATCGACGGCAGGTCGCGCTCGACAAGATCGGCCAGCAGCTCGCGCAGCTTCTCGTCGAATGCACCGCGCAACGCTTCATCCTGAAGCTCTGCCGCGACATCCTCGGCCGTGAGCAGACGGGTACCCACGGTGCGGCCGATCGAAGCGGCAAGACGCGCCTGGTTCTTGGGGACTGCGCCCTGCAGCTGCTTGAGCGGCTTCCCGAACAGACGTGGCGGCTGGTACGGGTGAAACAGCATCCAGATCGCGACGCGGTTGGTAATGCCACCTGCCAGCGACCCGAACAACACGGTGAGTAGCGCCCTCACCCACTCCATGGGAACCGAAATCACGGCTCTCCCACTTCCGCCCGCACCTTGCTCAGCGCGGCCTGGTAGCCGGACATCGAAAACGGCTCGCCTCCGTCCACGGTCACCACGCCCGAGGCAGCCGGCAGGTCGGCCATCCTGACTGCGTCCGCGCCGGACGAAGGCGCCTCGACCACGATCTCCGCTACGATGTCGGCGGCCGGGATTGTCAGGGTCAGGCGCCTGTGATCTCCGTCAGCGCCGTTTTCCCCCGCCGCTCCCGCGGTCCGTTCGGTCGCCGCGACTTCCGCGCCGTTGGAGGAAGTCGCGCCGTCCCCGAGCTCGGCGCCGTCCCAACGTCGGCTGCGCTCCCCGAACACCGTGTGCACGACGACCCGCGCGTCAGCAGCGGTCGCGCTGCGCAGGATCACGAGCGCGTTGCCGAGCGTGTCCGCCAACAGAATCGCCTGCTCGCCGCCGCGGGAAGCCGCCCCCGCGACGCGGGCCGTTTGACTGGCGAGAAGAATCCCGCCTTGCGTCGACCCCTCCATCTCCACCGCCGCCCGTCGCAGTGATTCGCGTTGTCCCGTCGCGCTCGCCCACTCCGCCAGCCGCTCGCCAAATCGGAGCCGAGGGCGGCTCTCCACGTCGTCGATCGCCACGCCTGCCAGCTCCTCGCCATCGGTGACGGAAACGCGAAGAGGCCCGACGGGCAGTACTCGCCAGGCGGCCCGCGGAACGCCTGTGACCTCGCGTACATCCAGCACCGTGCGCCATCCGGTGCCGCTCTGCAGCCATCCATCGTAGCGCAGCTCCAGGGTCTCGGCGCTGGTGCGATTCTCGAGGTGGAGGAACAGGCGGGTCGGCGGCGTACCAAAGCCGAGGAAAGCGAGCGTCGTCTGGTAGACCGCCGGAGTAACAGCGGCTGCCGCGTCCCGGTTCGCCTCCGCCTGCGCATCCAGCCGGTTCGCAGGCTTCGATTCTCCGTCACAGCCGGCGATCCCTCCCGACACAGTCCCCAGGGCGAGGACCAGGCAGGTCCTCGCACGCGCCCCTGCAGCGCCTTCTCGTTTAGAGTTCGGGGTGCTGACGGCTCGGCTCATTGGCGGGTGGTCGCTGGTCCGGGCGTTCTGTACGGCCCCGGCGCTCGGCGGGCCCAAGATAGCCGCGCCACTAGCACGGGAACAGCGAAATCCGCGCCCTGTTGGCCCCATAGCAGAATCCCTATCTTCCGAGGCCGATCTTCCGACCCCCCGAATCGCGTTGCCCATGAAGCTGTATACGAAAATCACGATCGCCTTGATTCTCGGCGCCATCGCCGGCCTGGTTGCCAACCTGGCCGGATTGGACTGGCTCCGGGAAGCGCTCGTCTTCATCGAGCCCCTGGGGCGGGCATGGATTCGCCTCATCACCATGATCGTGATCCCGCTCGTGTTCGCCAGCCTCATCATGGGCACGACCGGGCTCGGGGACATCACCAAGCTCGGTCGGATCGGCGGCAAGACGATCGCCTTCTATCTGTGCACGACGGCCATCGCGGTGACCATTGGCCTGCTCGTGTCCAATATGATCGTCCCCGGCAGCCGCATCGACGCGGCCACGCTCGCAGCCCTGCGCAACACGGATCCCAACCAGGGTGCAGCGTTCGTGGAGCTGGCAGCGGAACGGCCCAGCCTCGTGCAGCTGATCATCGACATGATTCCCACCAATCCCGTGGCGGCGCTAGCCAATGGCGACATGTTGCCGATCATCGTGTTCGCGATCTTCCTTGGCGCCGCCCTGTCGGCGATTCCCGCCGAGCGGCGGGCCACGGTCGTAAGCTTCTTCGACGGGATCAACGAGGCGGCCATGGTCATGATCCACTGGGTCATGAAACTGGCTCCGTACGCGGTGTTCGCCCTCATCGGCGCCGTGATCGCCCGCTTTGGCCTGGACGTCCTCGGCAGCCTGCTCGTCTACTCGGTCACGGTCGTGATTGGCCTCATCCTGCACGTGCTGATCACGTACAATCTGGCGCTCCGCTTCCTCGGACGGGTCAAGCCGCTGAGTTTTTTCCGGCGGATCCGCGAGCCGCAACTGATCGCGTTCTCCACATCGAGCTCGAACGCGACGCTGCCGCTCACCATGGAGACGGCCGAGGACGAACTGGGTGTGAGCCGGTCGGTGAGCAGTTTCGTGTTGCCTCTGGGCGCCACGATCAACATGGATGGAACCGCACTCTATCAGGCCGTCGCCACCATGTTTATCGCACAAATATGGGTGGGCGACATCTCGCTCGTGGGGCAGCTGACGATCGTGCTGACCGCGACGCTGGCCTCGATCGGCGCCGCGGGCGTCCCGTCGGCGGGGATCATCATCCTGATCGTCGTTCTGCAGCAGGCCCTTCCCCCATCCGTGGATCCGGCGGCCGGAATCGCCCTCATCCTCGGCGTGGACCGGCTCCTCGACATGCTCCGCACAGCGGTCAACGTCACCGGGGACCTGACCACGGCGACCGTGGTGGCGCACTCCGAGGGAGAGTCGCTCGCGCCGGGTGTGTCGATCGACAGGGCAGCCTAGCGACCTGCCTGCCCGACCGACCGATCGACCCGCTTCATGAGGCGAGTGAGGCGGCGGCGGTTCACGCCCAGGTCTCCGCGTCCCGCACGCGAGGCTGAACGCGCCTCGACCCGCGTAAAGCCGTTCGGATCCAGCGACACCCATACCGTGAGGTCGTCCACAAAGCTGAGCACCGGTGTGCGGCAGGCGATCGTCAGGATGCCGAGGTCCTCATCCGAGTGCACGAGCGACCACGTTCGATTGCGCTCGACTTCCCGCATCACGGCGTCCCAGGCGCGGGCGAACGGAACAGTCGCGTAGAGGCGCCCTTTCGGTCCCTTCGGCAGCCGCGTGTCGGCCACATTCTCGCTCAGCCAGCGGCTCAAAGTCGACTTGGGCTCCATGCCCGCTCTCGGCTCGGAATCGGTCATTGTATCGGTTGCCGGTGCTTGTACTCGCAGATACGTTCGGGCTTGCCTGCGCGGTCGCGCCAGGCGGTCGCGATCGGCACCTGAGAGACGGTGCCAATATAAGGGACAATCATGCAAGCAATACTACCGCTGGCGGGCAAGGGCACGCGACTGCGCCCCCTGACTCATACCCGTCCGAAGCCTCTTCTGCGCGTCGCCAACCGTCCCGTTCTCTCCTACATACTCGACCAGCTGGCCGACGAGGGAGTGGACGAGCTGATCTGTATCACGGGGCACCTGGGCGGGCAGATCGAGCACTATCTGGAGACCGACTACCCGGCTTTCAGCAAGCATTACGTCGAGCAGGTCCAGCAGCTGGGAACAGCTGACGCGATCCGCCTCGCGGAGCCGTTCGTAACCGGTCCGGTGCTGATCGTGTTCGTCGATACGGTGTTCGAGGCTGATCTCGGCCTGATCCGCCAACGGCCGGACCTGGACGGAATCATCTGGGCCAAGGAGGTCGAAGATTATCAGCGCTTCGGCGTCATCATCACCGACGACGAAGGCTGCATGCGGCAAATCGTGGAGAAACCCAGCGAGCCAGTGTCGCGGCTCGCGAATATCGGTGTCTACTACATCCGAGACCACAAGCTCATGTTCGAGGGCATCCATCACGTCATGGACAGCCCACCCAAGCTAGGCGAGTTCTTCCTCACTGACGCATTCCAGTACATGATTGACCGGGGAAGCAGAATTTTCACGTCGGAGGTGGGTGGGTGGTGGGACTGCGGGAAGCAGGAGACCCTGCTCGAGACGAACCGAGAGCTTCTGCTTCAGTCACGGGGGAGCTGCCGCGACACAGAGGGTGAGGGAGAGCTGGTCTGTCTGGCGCCCGACGTCGTCGTGGAAGACACCGAGCTGGGTCCGAACGTGAGCGTGGCCGCCGGCTCGCGCATCATCCGCAGCCGCCTCTCCAACAGCATCGTGGGAAGCGGAGCGGTGGTCGAGGACTGCGACCTTCGCGACTCGCTGATCGGCGATCACGCCGTCGTGCGAGGTGTATCAGGAAGCGTCAATGCGGGCGATCACACGGTGGTGGAAGCAGCCCGCTAGGCAGGCCTGGCTGGGAGACATGGACACGAAGGATCTGATCTACGACTGGAACACGCTCCCCGGTTCCTTCGACTACTCGAAGGTGACGGTGGAGCTGGATGATGAGACCCTGCGCGACGGGCTTCAGAACCCGTCCGTCAAGGACCCACCCATCGAGCGCAAGATCGAGATGCTCCATCTCATGGTCGAGCTTGGAATCCACTCGGCCGACATCGGCCTTCCCGGAGCCGGGCCGCGGGCTCGTGAAGCCTGCCTCGCGCTGGCGAAGGAGATCGCCGATTCAAACTTGCAGATCTCGGCCAACTGCGCGGCGCGCACCGTCGAGGCCGACATCAGGCCCATCGCCGACATCGCCCAGGCCACCGGGCTGCGCATGGAGGTGGGTGCCTTCATCGGCAGCTCTCCGATCCGACGCTACGCGGAGAACTGGAAGTCTGACATGATGCGTCGGTCCACCGAGAACGGGGTGCGCTTCGCCGTCGAGCAAGGGCTCGACGTCATGTACGTGACGGAGGACACGACACGCTCGCGCCCCGAGACGCTCCGCGAGCTGTACACGACGGCGAT
The DNA here is from genome assembly GCA_041612005.1 of Gemmatimonadota bacterium. Lineage (GTDB taxonomy): Bacteria > Gemmatimonadota > Gemmatimonadetes > Palauibacterales > Palauibacteraceae > JBFILW01. Next base: position 10,601 of record JBFILW010000014.1, on the reverse strand, counting down.
CGAGTGTGGTGCCCGACGGGTCTGTCTGGCCGACACGGTGGGACACGCGACGCCACACGGCGTGCGACAGCTGGTGCGGTTCATCCGGGAGGTCGTGGCGGACACCGGTGAGGACGTGAAGATCGACTGGCATGGGCACCGTGACCGGGGCCTGGGCATGCCCAACGCGCTGGCCGCGATCGAGGAGGGGATCGACCGCGTGCACGGGACGGCGCTCGGAATCGGGGAACGGGTCGGGAATACGGAGATGGATCTGCTGTTGGTCAACCTCAAGTTGTTCGGGATGCACGATCGCGATCTGACCAGCCTCCCGAGGTACTGTCGCCTCGCAGCGGAGATGTGCGGAGTCGAGATTCCGCACAGCTATCCCGTCGTCGGGAGCGACGCCTTCAGGACCGGTACCGGCGTGCACGCCGCCGCCATCATCAAGGCGATCGAAAAGAACGATCCATGGCTCGAGGATCGGGTGTACAGCGGCGTGCCGGCGTCGGAGTTCGGGCTGCGGCAGGTGATCGAAGTGTCCCCGGTCTCCGGCCTCAGCAACGTTCGCTACTGGTTGCGTACGCATGGGTACGATGACGACGACGAGACTCTTTGCGGGGCCGTATTCGCGCTCTGCAAGAGCACGGACCACACCTTGAGCCGAGACGAGATCGAGGTGGAGATCGCGCGAGTCCTGGCCGAGTCGCGCTCATGATCCAGTCCCTCGAAGCACGGCGGCTGACAGCGCTCACGGTTCTGTTCGTCGGTCTCCTGGTCGCGTTCAGCGCTCTCGCCTTCGCGGCCCGTGGTCGTCAGGGTCTCACGTTCGCGGCTGTTTCGATCGGAATGGTGACATGCGCATTCGCTGTCCGGTGGCTGTGGCGGTTGCCCCGGGCCACTCCCGATGAGCAGCGCACCCGGGACGCCACCCCGTGATCCGAGGCGGCGGGCGCATGGGCATACGCCGGCTGCCGATGCTTGCCTTCCTCGCCACGACTCCCGCGACGGCGATCGGTCAGGAGCCCCCTGCCGCGCCCGGCCCCAACTCGCATCCGCGTGCTTTCGTAGCCGCGGACGTGAGCATGGGCGCGGTGTTGATTCAGAACGCCGAGCCGGGGATCGGTTTCACGGTCGGCGCCGATGTCTCCAATCTCATCCTCAAGGGTTTCTCCACCCGATTCGCGTTCCGACTCTGGGCCTCCGAGAACATTCTGGGTCCGATCAGCACCGTCGAGCTGGACGACTTCGCGATCGGCATCATGCAGCGCCTCTACGTGGGTGAGCCCGGCTTGGCTGTTTACGGCGGCTTCGGCTTGAGCGTGCACATCATCTCGGCTCGAATCCGGGGTACCGACCGGACCGGATCCCGAAACGGCGTGCGTCCGGGCCTGGATCTCCTGCTTGGAATGGAGGTCCCCATCGCGGAGAAGGGGTTCATCACGTTCTTCGCGGATGGCACGGGCAGCCTCGTTCCACAAATATCGCAGGCCTGGTTCCAGGTAGGCCTCCGGCTCCGCTTCGATAGCTTGTCGGGAGGTTGAGCCACATGACCCGTCACCGGCCCGCCATCATTGCGCACCGCGGTGCCGCTGCAGAGGCCCCGGAAAACACGATGCTCGCGTTCGATCTCGGCCTCGAGCTTGGCGCCGACGCCCTGGAGCTCGATGTGCGTCGCTCGCTCGACGGTGAGCTCGTGGTCATTCACGATGACACTCTCGATCGGACCACCTCATCCATGGGGGCCGTGGTCACACGCAACGCTGCTGAGCTGGCTACGGTCGATGCCCGCTTCGGAACCCCGGACGGCCGGCCTCCACCCGATCGTGCGGAGCCGATACCGCTCCTCCGCGACGTGTTTGTTCGCTACGTGGACCTCGAGATCACGGTCGACGTCAAAGATCCGGCAGCGGTCGGCGATGTCGTGAGCCTGATTGAGGAGTACGATCGGGTCGATCGCACGATCCTCTACGCGGAGCACGGCACCAGCCTTTCGGCCTTTACGGGCTACGGCGGGCGCCGGGCTACCTCGACCCGCCAGGCGCTGTGGCTGGCCGTCCTCGGCCGGTGGCTTCCCCGGCAGGGAGGTGACACCTTTCCGGAGGTCATCCACGCACCCATGCGAAGGCACGGGGTCCCGATCGTCTCGGTGGGGCTCGTTCGGGCCGCCCACAAGGTGGGCCGGAGTGTACAGGTGTGGACGGTGGATGACCCGGAGACGATGATCCTTCTAGCCGGATGGGGTGTAGACGGAATCATCACCAACGACGTTCGCGGCGCCGTAGCACTTTTCGGTGAGCCGTAACGGGCAAGAACGGGGGAGCTCTTGAACCACGACAGAAGCGTGCGGCCGACGCGAACGCCGATTCGGTCCACCAGTCTCACATCGGTTCCGATGCTGGTGCTGGCCGCGGCCACGCTCGGTCTCCCGGCGCCACTCTCGGCGCAGGAGGGGTCGATTCCCCAGTTTCCGGCCGGAGTGCCCGTCGTCGTGTTCCCGGTCCAGTCGGCGACGCCGCTCGTCGACGGGAGCTGGCCCGGCGACCAGCTGTCGTTGGACAAGACGCTGGAGACGATCGACGCCGAGCTGGCGTTCGCCTTCGGTGAGACGCGAGGCGGGGACTACTGGGTGTCGCCACCGGACGTGGTCGCCCAAGCGAGCCGCAATCCCCTCATCGGGGTCAATCCCGAAAGACTGGCGTATCAGGGCCTGCTCTCCAAGCCGATGCCCGAGGAGCAACTGTACGAGCCGCTGCATAGCCAGCTTCGGCGGATCGCGGCCCTGTTCGACGCCCGCTTCATCATCGTGCCGCTGCGTCTCGGCTTCGAGCCGCTCATCCCGACGGACGAGGTCACTCGGGCCGCCGAAGGGGATGGAGCCTCGAGCGACGACGACAAACAGCCGATCGAGGATGGAGAACGGGCTGGCCAGGCGGTCCTGCTCGTCGCCATGATTGACATCCGACGCAGCGCCGTGATGTGGCATGGCAACATCAAGGGCGAACCGGCCAGCGTTCATTCGCCGGCACTGCTGGCGACTCTCGCCAGTCGGGTCGCCTATCTCACATCGCCGCAATGAAGCTGGTGAACATCCGGGTCGCGTTCACCGCCGCGCTCCTGTTGATCGTTGCCGGCGCTTGCCGCGGGGACGCCGAGCCTCAGCTTCCCACCAACGCCGAGATCCGCAATCTGTACGGGCCGGCGGCAGATGTGCTCCTCAAGGGGAACGTGGTCGATGTCCAGGTCGTGCAGGAGAGCTCACAGTTGCAACGCGGGGGCGCCGTGTGGGCCAAGGTCGGGCCCTACATTTACCTCTTCTCGCCTCCGACCCAGACGTTGTTCGAGCGCTTTCCCGGCTTGGCGGGCGTGCGCGTCCGCACCGTCGACGAATCCGGCGCCTGGGTAGCTGATGCGTTGCTTCGCCGTGGCACACTGAACAGCGTCACCTGGAAGACGGCGATGTTGAAGTCGGCCAAGGCGCGCAGCGAGGGAACAAAGCGGCCGAGCTACATTGTCGATCTCACCCGCTACGGTGAAGAGCAGACTGAGTTCAAGTACAACACCAAATACGTGCGGGGTCGCTAGTCCCAAGCTCACGAGTCACGAGGCACGGCGGATGAGTCATACAGTGACGTTGATACCGGGCGACGGCATCGGGCCCGCGATCACCGAGGCGACGGTTCGGGTGTTGGACGCGGTCGAGGCTCCGATCGCGTGGGACCGCCAGGTCGCTGGCATGGCCGGTGTGGAGTTGTATGGCGACCCGCTTCCGCAGGAGACGCTCGAGTCCATCGAAGAGCATCGCGTTGCCCTCAAGGGTCCGCTGACGACTCCGATCGGCTCCGGATTCCGTTCGATCAACGTCGCACTGCGCAAGCACTTCGACCTGTACGCGAACGTGCGTCCGGTGAAGAGCATTCTCCCCGGCGGCCGCTATGATGACATCGACCTCGTCATCGTGCGAGAGAACACTGAGGGCCTGTACGTCGGTATCGAGCATTTCATCGGTATGGAAAAGGATCCAAAGGCCGTCGCCGAGTCCGTCATGCTGATCTCGCGATACGGGTCGGAACGAATCGTTCGCTTCGCGTTCGAATACGCGCTCCAGCACGAGCGCCGCAAGGTCACGCTGGTGCACAAGGCCAATATTCTGAAGTGCACGCAGGGCCTGTTCCTCGAGGTCGGGCGGGAGGTGGCTACCGAGTACGAGGGACGGATCGAGTTCGACGAGCGGATTGTCGACGCCACCTCCATGCAACTCGTGCTCGATCCGTATCAATTCGACGTGATCGTGACCGAGAACATGTTCGGCGACATCCTCTCGGACCAGGCAGCGGGGCTGGTTGGCGGTCTGGGTTTCGCGCCCGGCTCCAACATCGGCGAGACGGCGGCCATCTTCGAGGCGGTTCACGGCTCGGCGCTGGACATTGCGGGACAGGGAATCGCAAACCCCTCATCCGTACTCCTGGCCGCCTGTTTGATGCTGGATCACCTCGACTACGCCGGGCTCGCCGGCCGGGTCCGGGGCGCTCTGCGAGGAACGATCGAAGAAGGACAGACTCTGACGCGGGACATGGGAGGCAACGCCAGCACAACCGAGTTCGCAGACGCCGTCATCGCGCACCTGTCCTCCGATGTCTCCGCAGTCTGAGACCGACGCCGACTGTCGCGAGTGCGGCGTCTCCAACTCGCCCGCGAACCTGGACGTGTACGGCTGGTGTCCGGCCTGCCAGGCCGCCCTGCGGCGTCGGACTTGGCGAGCCGCACACTTGATCGCGGTGCTGATCGTGATTCCATTCGCCATCTGGATACTCGTCGGCGGACGATCCGGTTACTTCCCACTCTACGCCTGGCTGTTGCCGCTCGGGGCTGCTTATTACCTGGGGCTGCGCATCGGTCGGGAGCTCGCCAAGGGCTACCTGCGGTGGCGCCGCAGCAGAGACGCGGTCCCGGAGATGTGACTGGCCGCCGAGCACGAAATCCGAGACAACCCCAACAGACGAGAGAGATTCGATGAGTTTCGATGGAGTAGATTTCTACGACATAGATGGCCTGCTGAGCGAGGAGGAGCGCGCCGTGCGCGACATGGTGCGCGACTGGGTCGACAGCGAGGTGATGCCGATCATCGGCCGTCACTATGTCGATCACACATTCCCGCGCGAGCTCGTGCCGCAAATGGGCGGGCTCGGGTTCTATGGCGCCAATCTTCCGGAGGAGTATGGGTGCGCCGGGCTGAACAACGTCGCGTATGGCCTGATCATGCAGGAGCTGGAACGGGCCGATTCGGGGATCCGGTCCTTCGCGTCGGTGCAGGGCGCGCTGGTCATGTACCCCGTGTTCGCGTTCGGCTCCGAAGAGCAGAAGCGCGAGTGGCTCCCGAAGCTGGCCAGCGGCGAAAAGATCGGTTGCTTCGGCCTCACCGAGCCCGATTTCGGCTCCAACCCCGGCGGCATGATCACGCGTGCCGTGAAGGATGGTGACGAGTGGGTGCTGAACGGCGCCAAGATGTGGATCACCAACGGGTCGATGGCCGACATCGCGATCGTGTGGGCCAAGACAGGCGACATCGACGATGTGAGCTCGATCCGCGGATTCATCGTGGAGACGGACCGAGAGGGCTTCTCGGCCAAGGACCAGAAAGGCAAGCTGTCGTTGCTGGCCTCGGATACAAGCGAGCTGGTCCTGCAGGACGTCCGCGTGCCCGACTCGAGCCTGCTTCCCGAGAGCGGTGGCCTCAAGAGCCCTCTCAAGTGCCTCACGCAGGCTCGCTATGGGATCGCCTGGGGCGCGGTCGGCGCCGCGATGGCCTGCTACTGCGAGGCGCGGGACTACGCCCTGGAGCGAGTGCAGTTCGACAAGCCGATCGGCGGGTACCAGATCCAGCAGATCCGCCTGGCCGAGATGCTGACCGAGATCACCAAAGGACAGCTTCTGGCCTTACAACTCGGGCGCCTGAAAGACGCTGGAACGATGACGGCCCAGCAGGTATCGCTCGCGAAGCGCAACAACGTCAACATCGCGGCTGAAATCGCACGTGAAGCCCGCCGCTTGCTCGGCGGCAACGGGATCCTCATCGAGTATCAGTCCATGCGTCACATGGCCAACCTCGAGTCCGTGTACACCTACGAGGGCACGCACGACATCCACGGGTTGATTCTCGGGCAGGCGATCACCGGGATTCCGGCATACAGCTAGGGGCGGCCACCTCCAACAGACGCCCTCGAGATGTTCGCGAGACTCCGAGAGCGGACGCTGGTCCAGTGGGCTCTGGCCTACCTGGCGGCGGCCTGGGTCATCGCCCAGCTCGTCGATGCGCTCGGAGACCGCTCGGGCTTCGGTTCCTGATACCTGAGATCGGTCGAACCCGCCGTCGGTCAGCCGAAGTCGGGCTCGCCGAGCCGCTTTCTTTCCCCTGAGTCGATCAGCGACTCGACGAAGTCCTGGCGCTCTCCGAGCAGGTCCATGCGCGAGTCGATCGTCTCCATGAGCTGACGCATCTCGCGCACGTCGGTGCGAACGTCGGTGAGATGGTCCTGATCGAGGACGGTGTCGCGGCGTAGCTTGATCCACTCCTCCAGAAACTGGCCGAGCCGCCGAGTCACCGGGAACAGAAGCACCACGCCCGAGATGAGCAGCAGGGTGGAGAACGCGAACGCGAGGATACCGAAGAACTCATACTCGAACATGCTGCTCTCCTGCTAAGGGCCCGTAGATGTCCCCTCCCTACGGCTCCGCGCCCCCTGGCGTTTCAGCCCGGAGGCAGGCCCGGATCTTGCCTTTTGCCCCCCGGAAGCCCCCAAATTGCGGAGTCAGCGAGTCGCCGGGGGCCACCGCGGCGTCCTCCCGGGCCGAGAGCCTGGGGCGCCGAGACAACAATGCGAGCTGCGGAGCCGGACGGATTACAATGAACGGCAGCCAGGCCGACACACAAGACTACAGAGCCGACCTCTCCCTCGTCATGCCGTGTTACAACGAGGAGGAGGTCATCCCGTTCACGATCCCGCGGCTCCTGAAAGCCTTCGAGGAGGCTGGATACAATCTGGAGATCGTGGCAGTCGACAACGGCTCCAGCGACCGAACCGCCGAGGTGATCGCGGAGCTCGCGGCTGAGTATCCAGGCATCGTCCCCAGGCGGGTGGAGAAGAACATAGGGTACGGGTTTGGCGTCATCACCGGCATGCCTGCCGCGACTGCGCCCTGGGTCGGAATGATCCCGGCCGACGGCCAGGTCGATGCCGAGGATGTCGTACGGCTGTACGAGGCGGCGCAGGCCACCAACGGCAACGTGATCGCCAAGGTGCGCCGTCGGTTTCGCATGGACGGCCTGCCCCGCAAGATCATCTCGATCTTCTACAACGTGTTCGTGTGGATCCTGTGGCCCGGTATGCACTCACTGGACATCAACGGCAATCCGCGGATCATGACGCGCGAGACCATGCGGGCCCTGAAGCTCGAGAGCACCGACTTCCTGATCGACCCGGAGGCGTTGGTGAAGGCCCGATACCTTGGTGTCCGAGTCCTGGAGATGAATGTCTTCGCGCGCATGCGCGGAAGCGGCCTCTCGCATGTTCGTGCCTCCACCTGCTGGGACTTCTTCCGCAGCCTGCTCGCGTTTCGCTTCACCGGGCGCCTCTCCGCGTGGAAACAGGGCCTGGCCCTGGCCGAGGCTGATGACGTTCGATCGGAGTCAGGGGTGGCGTGCAACTGAGGGTCCCCCGGCGATGGCGTCTTCCGCTGGTGTGGGCGTCGGCGATCGGAGCGCTCGCGATCTGGCTTGTCTTCGCCCGCGCGTTCGTTCCCTGGCTCATCGAGGAAGCGTACCACGGTCGCAGTATCGGGTTTCTGAACCGGGTTATCTCGGGCAGCTCGGTCCATCCGCTCGAGCAGTACTTGAGGCAATGGCTTGAGCTGGCGCAGTCGCTGACTTTCGTCTTCGCGACCATCGCTATCATGGTCGGCGCCCTCGTCTCGTTCCGATCACTCCTCGGCACACGCGAGGACGCCCCGCCCACCCCCGAGAAGGATCTCAGAGGCTGGTCCAGGCTCGGGGCTCGGCTTGGCGACTTGATGCCGGTCGCCGTCTGGTTCGGACTCGTTGTCGGGCTGAGTGAAGCCTGGTACATCGCCGGCAAGGCATTCTTCGTCCACGAGGTCATTCTCGGCTTTCGGTGGGTCAGTCGAGAGAGCATTTGGATGGCGCCCGTCGCCGACCTCGCGCTCTACATCGGTGTCGCGGTCCTGCTCACCGTTGGCTGCTTTTTCGTAGCGCGGCGCCGAGCTTCTCTGATCGCCATCTTCGTCTTTTCGCTCATCGCGGGGTTCACCCTCCTCAGCATGCACGGCCGGCTGCACGCGCTCGCGGCCCTGATTCTCGCGCTCGGCTTGGCCTATCAGGTCTCGAAGTACGCGCAGCGGAAAGACGCCGCGCTCCGCAGCGCGATGCGGGCTTCGCTGGTTCCGATGCTCATTGTCTGGGTGACGGCCGCCGTCGCCGTGCGCGTTTGGCAACGCCCTCACGCATACGGCCCGCTCGAGCCGCGAGCAGCCGCGAGCCCGGAACAGCCCAACGTACTCCTCATCATTCTCGATACGGTGAGGGCTTCCAGCCTCGGCCTCTACGGCTACGAACGGCAGAACACGCCAACCCTGGAGCGACTGGCGAGTCGCGGGATCGTGTTCGACCGGGCGGTATCCACGTCTTCGTGGACCCTGCCGTCGCACGCCACCATGTTCACCGGCCGCTACAATCACGAGTTGGGCACAGATCACATCACTCCCCTGGACGATACCTACCCGATCCTTGCGGAGGAGATGACGGCGCGCGGCTACGCCACCGGCGGGTTCGTCGCCAACATGATCTTCGTCAACGAGCGTTTCGGCCTCAGCCGCGGCTTCGAGCGCTACGTGGTTCAGCCCCTCAATCTCCGGATGTTGCTGTCCAGCTCGTGGATTCTCCGGGAGACAATTCCGAAGGTGCGCGCCTCATTCGGGAACCACCAGACGTTCGTGCGCAAACGCGCGGATTCGATCAACGAAGAGTTCACCGACTGGCTGTCTGAGATCGGCGAGCGTCCGTTCTTCGCCTTTCTCAACTATTTCGATGGCCATGATCCCTATCTGCCTCCAGAGCCGTACAACGGGCTCTACTGGCCATCGGGACAACCACGCTATTGGGTGGGCGGAACAAAGGCCGACCAGTACGAGCCCGACGAAATCGATCAGCTCAAAGCCGCATACGATGGTTCGATCGCCTACTTGGACGCGCAGCTGGCGGTGCTGTTCGAAGAGCTCGAGGAGTCCGGTCGCCTGCGAAACACGGTGGTGATCATCACGTCCGATCACGGTGAGAGCTTTGCCGAGCACGGGATACTGACTCACGGACTCTCCGTCTACATGACCGAGATTCACGTTCCGCTCCTCGTTGTCCTCCCCGGTGGATCGTACGCGGGCACTCGGATCAGTGAACCCGCGTCGCTGCGAAATATCGCGGCGACGGTGCTGGATCTGGTCGGCGGCGCCGACGGGTCTCCGTTTCCCGGCTACTCGCTCGTCCCCCAATGGACAGACCCGGGTAGCCGGTCTGACTCCGTAGGCGGGTCCGGCGACTACGTGCTCTCCGAGCTCGTAGGGAAGAAGTCGCTCACGATCGGCGACTACCACTACTGGAGAGATCGACTGGGCAACGAGGAGTTGTATCTCCTGACGGACGACCCCTGGGAGACGCGGAACCTGATCGAGACCGGTAGCGAGGAGCTCACGATCCGAATGCGCGCGAAGCTCGACACGGTACTGGCGCTGGGAGCCCAAGCCGCGCAGGTCGTGTCAACTCCCGAAACCCCGGGTGCACCGATTCCGTAGAGAAGCCAATGAGAGTTCGACAGTGCACGTAAGGCCAAAAGGGGGGCCTGATGGGAGCTTTCTTGATTCACTTGCTCGTCACCGCGGCGCTGTTGTTGCTGGTGGCGAAGATAGTCGACGGGGTCGAAGTGGATGGATTCGGGTCGGCGCTGTTCGCCGCCATCATCCTCGGGCTGGTAAACGGCCTCGTGAGGCCGCTGGCAATATTTCTCTCACTCCCGCTCACCATCATCACCTTCGGCCTTTTCCTGCTCGTGATCAACGCGCTGATGCTGTGGCTGGCCGCGGCGATCGTTCCGGGGTTCAAGGTCCGGAGCTTCGGGCCCGCATTCTGGGGCGCGGCTCTGTTGACCCTCTTCAACTGGGGTGTCGATCGGCTGTTCAGCTGATCCGTGGCGGGGAACCCGGCCGCCTTGTCTGCCAAATGGCCCCGCGATACGATCCGTCGGTCTTCGGCGCGCCCGTAGCTCAACTGGATAGAGTACCAGACTTCGGATCTGGGAGTTGGGGGTTCGAATCCCTCCGGGCGCACTCGAGTTGCTCGGAAGGTCGCACCAAGTGGCCAGCGGTTCGATTCCGCCTGGAGGTTGCGATGGAACGTCGCCTTGTATGTTCTGTGCTCGCTGTGGTTTTCACGTCTCTTTTTGCCGGTTGCGGCGCGCCGATGCAGCGGATTTCGGTGGAGACCGATCCGGCCGGCGCAGAAGTGTCCCTTCAGCGCAGCGGCGAGGTGGCAATCGAGGCGAGCGTGGCGGGCGTCGGCG
>JBFILW010000013.1:0-28130 GCA_041612005.1 Gemmatimonadota bacterium | reverse complement strand
TGGGCAAGGACCCGCAGACGATTCGTCCGCGCGAACGGCGAGTCGGTCTCCTGGACCTGCTTTCGGGAATATCGGAGTCACGGCTTCGCGAGTGGTTCGGCGGCTTCCTGCCTCAGACGGCGAGCCCCCGGCTGCTCTATCAGTGGATACCGTAGTGCCGCACTCGTGACCCGGCGGATATCGACGGGGTTTTCACAACGCGACGACGCAGGAGCGATCAATGACCAAGGCGGATCTTGTCGAGCAGGTGTACGAGGCGATCGGGCCCGGGATCACCAAGAAGGACTGCAGCGCGGTCATCGACGGATTCCTCAACGCCGTCAAGCAGGCCCTGGCCAACGACGAGCACATCGAAATCCGCGGATTCGGGACTTTCAAGGTGAAGTACCGCAAGCCGCGAACGGCGCGAAACCCGCGGACGGGACAATCGGTTCACGTGCCGGCGCGCGCGGTGCCGGTGTTCAAGCCCTCCCGGCTATTCAAGACCCACGTGGCTCAGGAGCAGGACAATGAGCCGGGACCGGCGGCACCCGGGTTGAGAGGATTCTAAGCCGGACGGACTAGGCGGAAGCCGCTCCGGAGCGGGCAAGGAACTTCGCGACCCGCTCCATTCCGATCTCCAGCGTCTCCCGCTGGACGGCGAAGTTGAACCGCAGGAAGCCGGGACTGTGGAACGTCTCTCCCGGAATGCAGGCGACCTCAGCTTCGTTCAGAAGCCGCTCGGCGACGGCCAACGACGCCGTTTGATCCGTCAGGCGGGCGAACAGGTAGATTCCCCCCGGAGGGCTGTCGATCTCGACGCCATCGATGTCGGACAGAATCTGCACCGCGAGATCGCGGTTGCTTTTCAGCTCCCCCACGAACTCAGCAATCCAGCGCTCTCGGTTGGCGGTGTCCGCAAGCGCCCGGGCTGCCGCGGCCTGAGAAGGCCCCACGGCTCCGGACGTCGTCTGACTCTGGAGATCCGCCGCCTTGCCGATCAGTTCCACGGGTCCGACGGCGAAGCCGATTCGCCAACCCGTCATGGCAAAGGCCTTGGATACGCCGTCGAGCAAGACAATGCGCTCGTGTGGTGAGGGAACATCGGCTACCGAGGGGGCGGTGGCGCCCTCATAGTAGAGGCGTCGATAGATCTCGTCGGAGAGAAGCCACAGCCCGTGCTCGCCGGTCCACTCCACGAGCTTCCGAACGAGCGTCGCATCGTATGTGGCTCCGCTCGGGTTCGACGGGCTGTTGATCATGAGCCCGCGCGTCCGCTCGGTGCGCGCCGCCTCCAGGGTGTCTATGTCGAGCGAAAAACCATTCTCCCAGCTGGTGGGGACCACGATCGGCGTGGCGCCGGCTAGCCTGACGATTTCCGTATACGATGGCCACAGCGGCGCTGGGATCAGTACTTCGTCGCCAGCTTCGAACAGGCAATAGGTGCAGTTGAAAAGCGCCTGCTTGACGCCTGCCGAAACGAGCACCTGAGACGGCTCGAAATTGCCGTGCGCTGTCGACTCTCCCAGATAGCGGACAACCGCTTCGCGGAGCGCCGGAGTTCCCGCAGTGGGCGGGTATCCGATGAGGCCCTTCCGGATCGACTCGATTCCTGCTTCAGCCGCGTAGGCCGGTGTGGGAAACACGGGCTCGCCGGCCGAGAGATCGATCACCGGCCTGCCTTCGGCCCGCAGGGCGCGTGCGCGGGCCGCGAGGGCGAGAGTGGCCGAGGGCTCGAGCGTTGAGACGTTGTCGGAGAAGCGGAGATTCACGAGTATGTAGCCGTTTGAATGGGGTTGAGTGGCACGGTACCTTGCCGGGCGTCGGCCGCCGTTGACCGGACTCGAACACCGAGTCGAGATCATACCGGCCGCCGCTGAGGGCCGTCAAGAAATGTGCTCTGGGCGCCATACGACTCGAACCGAGCGACGAATGACCACGGAAACCACGACACAGCTGTCTCCGACGGAAGCGATCGCGGAGAGCAGGAGGTACTTCACGCGCTCTCTGATCGGTTACTCCGGCACGATCGAGGACGAGACCGACACCAGTTTGCTGCTCAACGACTTTCGGAATCGGATCGCGATCTCAGCAGTCGCCACGGAGGATGGCGAGGCACCGACTCGGGTGCGCGTATCGACTCTGAGGCCGGACGAGCGGGTGGCCAAGTACATCTCCTTCATCCGAACCGCCGGTTCGGGCGCCTCCTCGAGCGGCAAAGCCACCGTCGATGCCTGACACCGAAACGCGGCCCGGGCCCGACATCGTGCGTCCGACGACCGTCGTCAGCGTCCGTTTCTTCGCGCGCTACAGGGACTTGGCTGGCATTTCGGCATGCGAAGTGGAGCTCGCCGAAGGTGCTACGGTGGGCGACCTGATAGCGCAGTTGCGGGCAGATCATCGCCTCGAGTCGCTTCCACCGAATCCGTTTGTGGCCGTGAACCGGGATTACGCGGACTTCGGGCAGCTTCTGACCAGCGGCGACGAAGTGGCGCTCATCCCTCCCGTGTCGGGTGGCTGAGGCGTCGCCGATGGACGGCACTTCCCAGGTACGGGCGCTCATTACGCCGGAGCGCATCGATGTCGCGGCCTTGATCGAGACAGTTGGATCGACCGCCGACGGCGCTCTGACGGTCTTCATCGGGCGGGTTCGCGACACGAATGAAGGACGCCGGGTGACCGGTCTCACGTACGAAGCGTACGAGGAGATGGCGCAGTCCGTCCTCGAGGAGATTATCGAGGAGACGGAGCGTGCATACGAGGTCGGCCACATCGCGGCCGTGCACCGTACGGGGCAGCTCGAGCTCGGTGAGATCGCCGTGGCCGTGGCGGTGGCGGCACCGCACCGGGCCGCCGCGTACGAAGCGTCCCGTTCCGTGATCGAGGAGATCAAGGTGAGGTTGCCGATCTGGAAGTTCGAGTCCTATGCCGACGGAGTGGCGGAGTGGCAGCGGCAATGAAGGATCAGTTCGGCCGCCGCATCGACTACCTGCGGATATCGGTCACCGACAAGTGCAACCTCCGGTGCAGCTACTGCATGCCGGTCGAAGGGCTGGAGTGGATTCCCCGCTCGGAGCTGCTCAGCTTTGAGGAGATCACGGCGATCGTGAGCCAGATGGCGGAGATGGGGTTGGAGACGATTCGGATCACGGGCGGTGAGCCGCTCGTGCGGCGCGACCTTCCGGACCTGATCGAGATGCTGGCCGCTGTGCGCGGCATTCGCGACATCGCGCTGTCCACCAACGCCGTTCTGCTGCCGCAGTTCGCTCAACGCCTCCGGAAGGCGGGCGTCCAGAGGGTGAACATCAGTCTGGATACGCTGCGTCGCTCGCGCTTCGAGAGAATCGCCCGCCGCCCGGTTCGCTTCTTCGACGCCACCCTGGAGGGGATCGAGGCGGCAGAGCGGGCCGGCTTCGCGCCGCTCAAGATCAACACTGTCCTTTTGCGCGGCATCAACGATGATGAAGTGGAGGAGTTCGCGGCGATCACGCGAAGAAAGCCGTGGCATGTGCGCTTCATCGAGCTGATGCCGGTCGCCGAGAATCTGCACCTCAGCGACCGTTTCATCGCGGCCGACGTGATTCTCGACCGGCTCTCACGAATGGCAGACCTGCGGCCGGTCAGCGGTCCGCGCGGCAACGGACCGGCACGCTACTTCAGCTACCCGGACTCGGCGGGAACAATCGGAGTGATCACGCCGCTTTCGCACGAGTATTGCTACAGGTGCAATCGGATGCGCCTCACAGCGGATGGCCGACTTCGCACGTGTCTATTCGGAACGCACGAGGTCGATTTGCGTGCCCCGCTGCGGGAAACGGGCAGCGTGCACGAAGCCGTGCATTTGGCACTCGCTGGGAAGCCGAAACAACACCTGCTCCAGATCGGATCGACAACCGGCAGCGGCGGCCTCTCGGCGTTGAGCCAGGTTGGCGGCTAGCCGGCACCTGCCAGGTCGCCGGTCCACAACAAACGAAGACGACATGTCATACGAAGAGCGACAACAGTACCAGCAGCTGCAGGAGCGAGCCAAGTCGCTCCGCGACCAGCTCGAGTCCGGTGATCCATACGATCCGCTCACACGCGGCGAGGCGCTCCACCTCCTGACGCTCGTCGAGACGATGATCGAGCTGGTGAGTCCCGAGCGGTGGGACCGCGCCCTCGTCACCATCGCCGAAGAGGTGTCGCGCAGAGTGGGGGCGTTCCCCTCGCGCGACTAGGTCCGCCCTTCCTCCGGTCGTCGCCAGCGCGGTTGCATTCGTTCGCGGCGGCCGGGTAGCTTTCCATCGTCGGACGCCCCGCCCGGGGCCCGGCAAGCTTCCCCCATTCTCGATGGATTGGAGCACGTCGGTTCCGACGTGCCGGGCGTATACGAAAGGCGGGTACTAGCGTGGAGAAGATTACGGTAGTCGGGGCCGGACACGTCGGCGCGACAGCCGCACAGCGCATCGCGGAGCGCGAGCTAGCACGCGAGGTCGTGGTCGTGGACATCATCGAGGGACTTCCTCAGGGGAAGGGGCTCGACCAATGGGAATCGGCCCCCATAGAGGGCTTCGATACCAGGGTGCGCGGAGCACAGTCCTACGAGGAAACTGCCGGTTCGGGGTTGTACGTGGTGACGGCGGGGCTGGCCAGAAAGCCCGGAATGAGCCGGGATGATCTGGTCGTCAAGAACGCTCAGATCATCCAGGGCATCTCGGAGCAGATTCTCGCCCACAGCCCGGACTCGATCATCATCATGGTCACAAACCCGCTCGACGTCATGGCGTACGTCGCCAAGGAGGTGACCGGCTTCCCCCGGGAACGGGTGGTCGGGATGGCCGGCGTTCTGGACACGGCCCGCTTCCGGAGCTTCATCGCGCTGGAGCTCGGCGTGAGCGTCGAGGACATTCAGGCGTTGGTCCTGGGTGGCCACGGAGACAGCATGGTGCCGCTGGTCAGCACTGTGTCGGTCGGCGGTGTCCCTCTCACGCAGTTGCTTTCGACGGATCGGATCGCGGCTCTGGTGGAGAGGACGCGCAAGGGGGGTGGCGAGATCGTCGGGCTGCTGAAGACCGGTAGCGCGTACTATGCGCCCTCGGCCGCCGCCGTGCAGATGGCGGAATCGATCGTGCGCGACAAGAACCGCGTCCTCCCGTGCGCCGCATGGCTTGAGGGAGAGTTCGGCCTCGAAGGTGTTTTCCTCGGCGTGCCCTGCAAGTTGGGCCGCAATGGGTTGGAGCAAATCATCGAAGTCGAGCTGACGGACACCGAGCGCGCAGCCCTGCACGCATCGGCGGCCGAAGTTAAGGCGACCATGGGGGTCGTACAGGTTTAGTGAGTTACGTCGAGTTTCTCGGGCAGTGGTACAATGTGGTTTTTCTGCTGCTTGGCGTGCTCGGCGCGATCACCTGGATCGCCGGCCGGCGGGGTCGCGTCCGAAACTCTCTCGTCGCGGGTATACTGATGGGATCGGCGGTCGCCGGCCTCACGATCAACGGCGCTCTTCACGACCTGACGCTCGGCGATCCGGCTGGAGACTTTCCGCTCGTCCTCGCGGCATCGGTGTTCGTTGCGTTTCTGTTCGCCTGGGGCTACCGAAGGTTGTCGCAACGGTATTTTCCGCCGGTAAAGGGAGTGCAGATCGATTCCCCGGGCCTGAGCGGGATGGAGGCTCGCGTCGTGAGCAAGAACGTCGGCAGCGATCCACGCTCAGGACGCGCGCAGCGGCAGGCCGACGGTACTCTCCACCTCGTGCATTGCCATACGTCGGAGGAGGGCGTCCGCTTCGGGCGGACTGTTCGACTGATGGAGTATGACCCGTCGCTCGGGTCCTACCGCGTAGAGAGAGCCCCATAGGCGAGTCACGCGTTGCCCGCTTGAAGCACCGCAGCGCCGCCGATATGATGCAATCAGCCGCCAGCTGACAACCAAGACACACGATGCGACGAGTCGCTTCTCTATATTCATCGACCGTAGGCAAGAAGGTCGCGATGGCCGCGACCGGAGCGCTCCTCGTACTCTTCGTTCTCGGCCACATGGCCGGCAATCTCAAGGCCTACCAGGGTGCTTCGAAGTTCAACGCATACGCGGAGTTCCTCCGCGATTTCGGCGCTCCCGTGTTTGGGCACGGCCAGTTTCTATGGCTTGCCCGTGTGGCGCTTCTGGCGGCCGTTCTCGTACACATCGTGGCCGCGCTGCAGCTGAGCCGCCGCAGCCGCCTGGCGCGGCCCGTACGCTACAAGAAGACGCCGCATGAGGAGCTCACCTACGCGTCACGCACCATGAGGTGGGGCGGGGTTATCCTTCTTTTGTTCGTTGTCTATCACATCCTGCACTTGACGACGGGCACCGCACACGCCGACTTCGTCGCCGGAGA
Organism: Gemmatimonadota bacterium; assembly: GCA_041612005.1. Taxonomy (GTDB): domain Bacteria; phylum Gemmatimonadota; class Gemmatimonadetes; order Palauibacterales; family Palauibacteraceae; genus JBFILW01. The sequence goes on along the minus strand of JBFILW010000013.1, from coordinate 21,796 downwards.
CGCCTACCGGAATCTCGTCGTGGGCTTCCAGGCGTGGCCGGTCTCGGCGGTGTACATGGTGGCGATGATCGCACTCGGGTTTCATCTCTACCACGGAGTATGGAGCGGTTTTCAGACACTGGGTTGGGACAACCCCCGCTTCGCCCCTTACCGACGCGCGGTCGCCGGTGCCATCGCTCTACTCGTGGTGATCGGGAATCTCTCATTCCCGATCGCCGTGCTCACCGGTGTTCTCCGTGTGTGACGCCGGTCGCACGTCCTGCACGGTCATGAACCGATCTCGGCCATGGACCTGAGCCCGAAGATTCCCTCCGGGGCGATTCAGGAGAAGTGGGACCGCCACCGCTTCGAGATGAAGCTAGTGAACCCCGCCAACAAGCGACGCCACCGAGTCATTGTCGTAGGGACGGGGCTAGCCGGGGGCGCCGCGGCGGCCACAATGGGAGAGCTCGGCTACCGGGTGGACTGCTTCACGTACCACGACAGCCCGAGGCGCGCGCACAGTATCGCCGCTCAGGGAGGAATCAACGCCGCCAAGAACTACCAGAACGACGGCGACAGCATCTGGCGCCTGTTCCACGACACGGTCAAAGGCGGCGACTTCCGGTCCCGCGAAGCCAACGTCTACCGGCTCGCGCAGATCAGCGTCGAGATCATCGACCAGTGCGTCGCTCAGGGCGTGCCGTTTGCGCGTGAGTACTCTGGTCTGCTGGCCAACCGTTCGTTCGGAGGCGCCCAGGTCTCCCGCACCTTCTACGCGCGGGGACAGACAGGCCAGCAGCTGCTCCTCGGCGTCTACCAGGCCTTGGAGCGGCAGATCAAGGCTGGGACCGTGAGCATGCACAATCGCCACGAAATGATGGATCTCATCGTGGTAGACGGAAAGGCTCGCGGGATCGTGACTCGCAACCTGGTGAGCGGAGCCGTCGAGACGTGGCTCGCCGACGCAGTCGTGCTGGGGACGGGCGGATACAGCAACGTGTTCTATTTGTCCACGAACGCGATGAAGTGCAATGTGACAGCCGCGTGGCGGGCCCACCGCCGGGGAGCGGGCTTCGCCAACCCCTGCTACACGCAGATTCACCCCACGTGCATCCCCCAGGCCGGCGAGTACCAGTCCAAGCTCACCCTGATGAGCGAATCGCTGCGTAACGACGGCCGTATCTGGGTGCCGAAGCAGTCCGGCGATTCCCGGGCGCCCAACGATATCCCGGAAGAGGAGCGCGACTACTACCTGGAGCGTATGTACCCGGCGTTCGGAAACCTGGTGCCACGCGACCTCGCTTCCCGGCGGGCCAAGGACATGGCGGACCGTGGGCACGGAGTCGGACCGACCGGATATGGCGTCTACCTCGACTTTGCCGAGGCGATCCAGCGGTTGGGCCGCGACGGCGTCGCCGAACGATACGGGAATCTGTTCGACATCTACGAGCGAATAACGGGCGAGGACCCCTATGGCGTGCCGATGCGGATCTATCCCGCGCCTCATTACACAATGGGCGGTTTGTGGGTCGACTACGATCTCATGACCACTCTTCCGGGACTGCACGCCATCGGCGAGTGCAACTTCAGCGACCACGGGGCAAACCGCCTCGGGGCGAGCGCTCTCATGCAGGGCCTCGCGGATGGGTACTTCATCGTCCCCAACACGATTGGCAATTACATCGCTCGGAACCCGGTCGAGCCCGTCGACGTCGATCACCCCGACGTGCGCCGGGCTGAGGACGAGGTGCGCGGGCGCATCGATCGACTCGTCAATTTGAACGGGACGCGGACCGTCGACTCGATTCACCGGGAGCTGGGGCGGCTGATGTGGGACGAGTGCGGCATGTCGCGCGACGCGGCCGGCCTGCGGAAGGCGCTCGCTCAGATTCCGGAGCTCAGACAGGAGTTCTGGGAGAACGGCGTCGTGATTGGCGACGGCGATCGGCTGAACCAGAGTCTGGAGCGCGCGGGCCGGATCGCCGATTTCCTCGAGCTCGGTGAGCTCATGTGCCGTGATGCCCTGCTGCGGGAGGAATCGTGTGGGGGTCACTTCCGGCAGGAGCACCAGACTCCGGAGGGCGAGGCGCAACGCGACGATGCCAACTTCATGCACGTCTCGGTATGGGAGTACACCGGCGCCAACTCCGAGCCGGTCGAGCACCGTGAGGGACTGGAATTCGCGCACGTGCCGCCGAGCACGCGGAGCTACAAATGAAGCTGACTCTGCACGTCTGGCGCCAGGACGGTCCGGACGCCAAGGGCCGATTCGAACGGCATGAAGCGTCGGATGTGAGCGAGCACATGTCCTTCCTGGAGATGCTGGACGTGCTCAACCAGCGTCTCATCGAAGCGGGACGGGAGCCGATCGCCTGGGAGGACGACTGCCGCGAGGGTATTTGCGGCTCGTGCGGCGTGGTGATCAACGGCAAGCCGCACGGCCCGCAACGCGCCACCGCCACCTGTCAGCTCCACATGAGGAGCTTCAGCGACGGAGACGAGATCTGGATCGAGCCGTGGCGAGCCGGCCCGTTTCCCGTCGTCCGCGACCTGATCGTGGACCGGAGCGCTTTCGATCGGATCATCGCTGCCGGCGGATTCATCGGTGCGCGGACCGGCAGCGCCCCCGAGGCCAATTCGGTTCCGGTATCGAAGGAAGATGCGGAGTGGGCGATGGATGCGGCCGCCTGCATCGGCTGCGGTGCCTGCGTGGCGGTGTGTCCGAACGCCTCCGCGATGCTGTTCACGGCCGCAAAGGTGTCGCACCTCAACGCACTTCCTCAGGGCGAGCCAGAGGGCCTCGCGCGGGTGCTCGAGATGATCGAGCAGATGGACGGGGAGGGGTTCGGGAGCTGCACCAACACGGGCGCCTGCGAGATCGCCTGCCCCAAAGAGATCAGCATCGACGTCATCGCACGCCTCAACCGCGACTACTTGCGCGCGATGCGGGCCGGCACCGCCTGACGCTCCTCCCGACTCTCCGGATACAACCGGGCACGCCCCTGTCCGAGTCCCGCGTAAACGCCTGATCCACAACAACTTTTCGGCCTCTCCCCAGTCCGGTTAACGAACCGTCCGCCGGGCGCGTCCTAGCACACGGAACGAAGATCCAGAGGTCCGCCCGCAGCGGGCCGCAATACAGGGAGGGGAGTCATGCGATTCAAGGGAATCAACAGGAGCGTGCTGCTGGCGCTCGTGGCGGTCTTTGGGCTGGCCGCGTGTTCGGAGAACCCGGCGGGACCCAACGAGGGCTCGGCATCGATCGCCGACGCCGAGCTCGAGGTCGCAGCCGATGCCGACCTGGCCGAAACTGCTGTTCAGGAAGCCGAGATCAGCCTCTCGGTATCGGCGTCCACGCCATCGCCCGAGGTTCAGGATCTCATCGACCAGGCGCGCGCCAAGTGGAAGGAAGCGCGCGAGGCGTTTGCGGCCGGTGATAAGGAACTTGCTAAGGAGCTGGCTGACGAGGCCCGCCGGCTGCTCGCCGAGGCGATGATCACCGCCCGCGGTGAGGAAGTGATCGACGCTTTGATGGCCCGAGTCGACCACATCATCGAGAGACTCGCGGAGCCCGCCGAGCAGTACGACCGCCCGGCCGAGCTCAAGGCGATGCTCGAGGCGTGTGCCGATGAGGCGCAGGTGCTGGCCGACTCGGACGATTTGATTGGTGCCGGTGCACAGCTCATCTATTGCCTGCAGCTGGCCGATCGAGCCCGACTCCGGTTCCGCGACATGGTTCGCGACCGGATCAATCACGTCCGGCTCGCCGTAGCACGGGGACATGAGGCGGTCGAGCTGGCAACGCGCATGTTGGGAGATTCACCGACGCAGACGCAGGCCGACCTTCTGACGGCGGCGGAAGCGCTGCAGCGCACGGCCGAGGCAGCTCTCAGCCAGGGCTCGCCACGACGCGCAGCCGTTCTCGCCCATCGAGCTGAATGGACAGCTCTTGCGGCCGTGGTCGACATAGACGGCGTGTCGCTGGAAGAGGCGCAGGCCATTCTGGACGCCGACGAGGATCTGATCGCTCAAGCCGAGGCCGCGATCGGGCCCGACCCGACCCCGGCGCAGGCGGTGCTCCTGAACATCGCCATCCGCCTGCACGACGCTGGCGTCCGAAGGATGAACTCGAGCGACCGGGGCAGGCGCGGTGTGGGCCTGCTGTGGCACTCGGCCGTGACCGCGGCGATCCTGATCGGGGACTAGCCGCGCCACGGGCGACCGTTTGTAGGGACGGGACGGTCGCGGGGATGTGAGGTGTGGGGAGAGTGACGAGGGGCGGGGCCATACGGCTCCGCTCCTCGTTCTGCATCAGGTGATCGGCACTTCGGTCTCGTGCAGAGGTCGGACGATCGAGGAAGCCGGTTCCTGAGCGAGGTCGATGCGGCGCGGCTCAGCGACCGGACGCCACTGCGCGTCCCACACGGTCTCGATCGTGGGCCGCATCATATTTCCCGGATTGGTGGCCACGACCCGGCCGATCTCGCCGGTGTTGAGCAGCACGAAGCTGTCGAGCGGGAAGAGGGAGATCTCGTTGACGAGCGCATCCACCACATCAGTGTCCAGATACTCATTCCGCATCCCGATGACTTTGTGCAGCGCATCATAGGTAGTGAAGTGCGAGCGGTACGTGCGGGGATGCGAGAAGGCCTCGAAAATGTCGGAAACTGCGATAATGCGCGCCATGGGAGCGATATCCTCTCCCGAGAGTCCCCGCGGGTACCCCTGGCCTCGCATGCGCTCGTGCTCCTCGTGGACCACACGACGCAACCACTCGTAATCGGAGCCGAGCGTCCCGATGATGTCCGCGCCCTCGGCCGGATGTCGCTTGACGATGTCGTATTCCTCTTCGGTGAGTCGCCCCTCTTTCTGGAGCAGCTCCTGGGGAAGCCGAGCCATGCCAAGGTCGTGCAGGAGGCCCGCCAGAGTCACTTGCAGAGTGTCCTCCATGCCCCGGCCCATCCCATCCGCAATCTTGCCCGCGATGATCGCCACGTTCACGCAGTGATCGGCGAGACGATAGGGCGCATTCGGCTCCAAGGCCCGCAGCAGGAGCAGGTTGCTCTGCAGAAGGGAACTCTGGATCTGTTCGGCCAGAACGCGGGCCTGCGAGATGTCCACCGTGCCCTGTTCCCTGGCTCGCGCCAGGGTCTCTGCCACGGTGCGCCGAGCGTCCACGTAAAGTGTGCGGGCGGTCGAGAAGGTGGGACGCCGGACGCGAACGGTCTGTTTGTCCGTGACACTGTCCAGGATCGATCGACAGAGCGCCACCAGCGTCACGTCGCTGAATGGCCGGCACAGGTAGTGCTCGATCCCGGCGTCGGCGCCATACAGATCCTGTGGTTCACGGCTCTCCGACAGCAGAACGAGAAGTGCAGGGGCCGCTTCGATACGGGCCAGGTCGGAGGCGAACGAGGACGCCGGGGTGGGTGCGTCCGCATCGAGAACCACGAGATCGGCTCCGGCGGCAGCGATGTGCTCGAGCGCTACCTTGGAGTCACCGAATCGCGTCAGCTGCGCGGTGATCTCACTCAGCGCGGTCCAGGTGCTCTCATCCTGTTCGTCGTTCCCGGACAGGAGTGTCACGATGCGCGGCGTGTTCGACCTCTCGGCCCTTGCTCGCTGCGCTACCATCTGCCCATTCCCCCGGACTCTGTTGCAGTGAATCGGTTGTTATGAGCCGACCGGATCCCGTGTGAGATCGACGGACCCCTTGGGCAGCAGTTTGCCGCGTGCCCACGGTGATCGCAAGGCGCACGCTGGCACGAGACGCTGCTCGCACTAACTTGGCGGACTATGAGCCACACTTTCTTCGGCCTCGGTTCACTGTCGGCTTTCATCGCGGTCGCGGCGGGCGCTTTCGGAGCCCACGCGCTCGAGTCGCGTCTCGAGCCCGAGCTGGTGATCATTTTCGAAACGGGTGCGCGGTACCAGATGGTGCACGCGCTCGGCCTTCTTGCGGTTGCGCTGGCGGCGGCCCGTTGGCCCTCGAGTCTGTGGGCGTGGTCGGGTTGGTGTTTCGTCGCGGGAACGGTGTTGTTCGCCGGGAGTCTATACGCCCTCGCGCTCAGCGGACAGCGTTGGCTCGGCGCCATCACGCCAGTGGGCGGGGTTTGTTTTCTGGCCGGGTGGGCGCTGGCGGCAGTCGCCGCCTGGCGCGCGATCTAGAGCTTCGGGAGTGTGACGCCGAGCTGTCCCTGGTACTTGCCCTTCTTGTCCTTGTAGCTGGTCTCGCAGACTTCGTCGGATTCAAAGAATAGCACCTGCGCGATCCCTTCGTTGGCGTAAACACGGGCCGGCAGCGGGGTCGTGTTGCTGATCTCCAGCGTCACGTGTCCCTCCCACTCGGGCTCAAACGGGGTCACATTGGTGATGATCCCACAGCGCGCGTACGTGGACTTCCCGACGGTGATCGTCAGCACGTTACGGGGGATGCGGAAATACTCGACGGAACGGGCCAGGGCAAACGAGTTCGGCGGAATGATGCAGTCGTCGCCCTTCACTTCGATGAACGAACGCTGATCGAAAGCCTTCGGGTCCACGACGGGCGCCAGCGCGTTGTGGAAGATCCTGAACTCGTCGGACACCCGCATGTCGTAGCCGTAGCTGCTGAGCCCGTACGAGATGACCCCTTGCCTGACCTGCTTTTCCTCGAACGGCTCGATCATCCCGTGCTCGGTCGCTTGCCGCCGGATCCAGCCGTCACTCTTGATGCTCATCTATCGACTCGCCCTCTCCTTGAGGTAGCCCTCCCGTAAGGCGAAAAACGGCTGTTCGCCGCGGACGCGGAGCGCCCAATATGCCGCGCCGGAAGCGGGGCCGGCAACTGCGCGTCTGACGGTGCCGCGTCGCTGCTACACTTGCTTGACGCCCAGATGCGGGCCGCGCTATACTCGCGTCCAAGTGAAGAATTTCACAAGGTGGCGTCGCACGGTAGCGCATGCACTTACGGCGTCGCCACCGTGCCGAACCGATACCCCGGAACGATGAGCCAGCCCTATCTCGGCATACTGTTCCTTCTGATCGTCGGCGTCCTCAACGCCGTCGTGATGATCGGGCTGTCTCAGGTCGCCGGAACAAACCGGCCGACCCCCGTCAAAGCGAGCCCGTATGAGTCGGGCATCGTCCCGGTCGGCGACGCGCGCGAGCGGTTTTCCGTCAAGTTCTACATCGTCGCCATGCTGTTCATCGTCTTCGACGTCGAGACGGTCTTTTTCTTTCCGTGGGCGGCGATCTACAGGGATCTCGGTTGGTTCGGACTGGCCGAGATGGTCGTGTTCATCGGCGTACTTGCGGCCGGGCTTGTGTATGCGTGGAAGAAAGGGGCACTCGAATGGGACTGAGCCGAGGCTGGCAGGGCTAGAATGTCGAAGAGTCTCGAGGTGGTGAGCGACAGCAGCTCGCTCGTGGACACGGGGATCCCGCGCAACTGGCTGACGACGAAGCTGGATTACGTGATCAATTGGGCGCGAAGGAACTCCATGTGGCCGATGCCGTTCGGGACAGCCTGCTGCGCGATCGAGATGATGGCGTCGGCGGCATCCAAGTACGACATCGCTCGCTTCGGGATGGAACGCATGTCGTTCAGCCCGCGGCAGGCGGACCTCATGATCGTCGCGGGGCGTGTCAGCTACAAGTTGGCGCCGATCCTGCGCCGGGTATGGGACCAGATGCCGCAGCCGAAGTGGTGCGTCTCGATGGGCGCCTGCGCCAGCTCCGGCGGCATGTTCGACAACTATACGATCGTTCAGGGGATCGACACGGTCGTCCCGGTCGACGTATACGTTCCAGGCTGTCCGCCGCGTCCGGAGGGTCTGATCTACGGTTTGCTGATGATCCAGGAGAAGATCAAGGGCGAGTCGATCAGTAGCCCGCTCGCACGTATCGAGAGCCCGACCGCCGCCGGTCGGCCCAATCTGCCCCCGGATGCGATCGAGCTCGTCGCTCAGCCATTCGGGAATTCGACGAGTCAGAATCGCGTCAGCGGACTGGAGAATACCTCCGCAGTCGATCGACCGGCCGATCGGCGCGAGCGTTTGATGGAGCACCGGGACTGACGCGCGTGGCCGCTCTCCCGGGTAGTGCCCCCGCTCGTATGATCGTCGCCGATCGGCAGCCGGACGTGACGCCCGACAGCCATCCAACCGTAAGGGCGATACGCGAGCGCTTCGCGGATGCCGTTGACCGGGTGTACTCCGATGCGATCGGCGTGCCGGTGGTCGTCGTGCAACCGGCGGGGGCGGCCGACATTCTCCGTTTTCTCCACGATGATCCCGCTCAACAGTACGACCTGCTGGTCGATATTATGGGCGTTGATCTTGGGGCTGGCCGCCCGCTCCAGGTCTGGTATCAGCTTTGGTCAATGCGCCACCGCTTCCAGATTCGAATCACGGCCGAAGTCCCACCGCATGCGCTCGTCCTCAGCTCGGTCACAGACGTGTGGCACACCGCGGACTGGCTGGAGCGCGAGGTGTACGACATGTACGGCGTACGCTTCGAGGGTCATCCGGACCTGCGGCGGATTCTGATGCCGGAGAACTACGAAGAAGGATTCCCGCTCCGGAAGGACTTTCCTCTTCGCGGCCGCTTCAGCCGCTCTGAGCAGACGCGGCGTGCGCTGTCGCGCGATCTCGAGGATGTGTACAGCCTGGAAGAGCTCGAGATGGCCCGCAGCGGCGGCGGCGAGCTCGACGATTCCGCCGTGGGAAGCCCATTCGCTCTGCCCGCGAGCGAGACTGAGACCGGCGATGACGCTGGGCTGGAAGGGCAGAACATGCTCATCAACATCGGGCCGCAGCACCCGGCTACGCACGGTGTGCTCCGACTCGTGCTCGAGCTGGACGGAGAGACGGTGGTCCGGTGCATTCCGCACATCGGTTACCTGCACACCGGGTTCGAGAAGACGTGCGAATACCGGGAGTGGAACCAGGTCGTGCCGTATACGGACCGGATGGACTACCTGGCGCCGATGCTTTACAACATCGGGTACGCCGGGGCAGTCGAGAGTCTTTTGGACGTGGAGATTACGCCTCGTTGTCAGGTCGTGCGCGTGATCCTCTGCGAGCTGAACCGGATCCTCGGACACCTGTTGTGGCTCGGTACGACCGGAATCGACCTTGGCGCTTTCACCGTCTTTCTCTACACCTTCCAGGAGCGGGAGCGGATCTACAACCTCCACGAAGCCTACTGCGGTGGCCGGATTACGACCTCGGTGACACGGGTGGGTGGAATGGTCGCAGACCTGCCTGCTGGGTGGGTGGATGGAGTGCGCGAGTTCGCGAACACCCTTCCCGAAACGTTGGACGAGTGCGAGCGTCTACTCACCCGCAACGCAATCTGGAACGCGCGCACACAGGACATTGGAACGATCGGGGCAGAGGAGGCGGTGAACTTCGGCTTTACCGGTCCGAACCTCCGTGCTTCGGGGGTTCCGTACGACGTGCGCAAGGCGCGACCATATCTCGGTTACGAGGAGTACGACTTCGACGTTCCGGTGGGGGCGCACGGAGACACGTACGATCGGTATCTGGTTCGTATCGAGGAAATGCGTCAGAGTGTGCGAATTGTGCAGCAGGCGCTCGACCGGCTGCCGGGCGGTCCCATCAACATCGATGATCCAGCCGTGATCCTGCCGCCAAAGAGCGAATCGATGGCCTCGATCGACTCCATGATCTCGCACTTCAAGCTGGTCATGGAGGGTCTCAGGGTGCCTCCCGGCGAAGTGTGGTACTCGATCGAAGCCTCCAAGGGCGAGCTCGGGTTCGGTATTGTCTCGGACGGTGGCACCAAGCCGGTGCGCTGCCGATTTCGGGCACCGTCGTTCATGAATATCAGTGTGCTGCCGCGACTGGTGGAGGGCGAGCTCATCGCCGATGTGATCGCGGTGAACGCGAGCCTCGACATCGTGCTGGGGGAGATCGACCGGTGAGCGGGAGGATCCACCCGGCGGTGGTCAGCGCCCAGCCGTTTCAACTCCCGGAGCGAGATCCGGATGCCCCCCTCTTCGACACCGAGGCAGGCAAGGAGCGGGTGGAGATGGTGCTGAGCCGCTACCCGGACAAGCGGGCGGCGACCCTTCCGCTCATCGCCTACGTCCAGGAGTTGAGGGGCTGGGTGTCGCCGGAGGCTATGGTCGAAGTGGCCGAACAGCTCGACCTGACGCCGGCCTACGTTCGATCGGTTGCGACGTTTTACACGATGTACAACAAACACCCGGTCGGCAAATACCTGATCCAGGTGTGCACGAACATCTCCTGTCACCTGAATCGCGCTGAAGAAGTGTTGGAGCGATTCCTTGAGGAGACCGGTACGCTGGAGGGTGAGACGACCGAGGATGGTCGCTACACGGTGATCGAAGCCGAGTGCCTGGGGGCATGTGGCTTCGCCACCGTCGTCCAGATCGACAATGAATACTACGAGAACGTGAGCCCCGAGAAGGTTCCAGAGATCCTGCGGGGTCTAGAGTGAGCCACCGTATGCGAGCGCGTTGACGATGGCCTACCCTCACGATCACGAGCTCGAGGTTCGGACGCTGCTGTCGCGGCATATGGGAGATCCGAAGGCTCGTGATCTGGAAACGTGGCGACGGTATGGTGGCTACGAGGCCCTGAAACAGGCCGTCGAGATGGACCCGGATGAGATCACGACGGTGGTCAAGGACTCGGGTCTGCGAGGCCGGGGAGGGGCCGGCTTCCCGACCGGGATGAAGTGGAGCTTCATGCCCAAGGACGACGGCCAGCAGCACTACCTCTGCTGCAACGCCGACGAGAGCGAGCCGGGCGCGTTCAAGGACCGCGAGATCCTCCGCTGGACTCCGCACCTCCTCATCGAGGGCTGCCTGATCGCGGCCCGGGCCATCCGGGCCGAACACGCCTACATCTACGTGCGGGGTGAGTACTTCCCGTACACGCGGATCCTCAACGCGGCCGTTGTGGAGGCTTACGAGGCCGGCATCATCGGCGAAAAGGTGATGGGCAGCAAATGGAGCTGTGACATCACGGTGCACATTGGGGCGGGCGCCTACATCGCCGGTGAGGAAACGGGGCTGATGAGCTCCCTGATGGGGGGCAGGGCCGAGCCCTGGATCAAACCGCCGTTTCCGGCGCAGGCGGGAGTATTCGGCAAGCCGACCACGGTCAACAACGTGGAGACGCTGGCAGCCGTGCCGATGATCCTGTCCAACGGCGCCGATTGGTACCGGCAGTGGGGGACGGAAAAGAGCGCCGGCACGAAGCTGTGGTGCTGTTCGGGCCACCTGGTGCGGCCGGGCAACTACGAGCTGGCGTTGGGCGTCCCGCTGGGCGAGATCATTCACGACGTGTGCGGTGGTCCCCCGAACGGCAAGAAGGTGAAGGCAGTGATCCCCGGCGGATCATCGACCGCGCTCCTGACGGCCGATGAGTTGGAGTGCGTGACCACCTACGAGGGGCTGGCGGAGGCCGGCAGCTCCCTCGGCACCGCATCTCCGATCGTGATGGACGAGGACACGAACATCGTGGCGGCCATCCGACGGATCGCGGAGTTCTACGCTCACGAGTCATGTGGCCAGTGTGTTCAATGTCGCGAGGGGACGTCCTGGATCGCCAAGATTCTGCGGCGCATCGAGCGCGGCGACGGGCAGCCGGACGACATCGACACGTTGTACCACATGTGTGAGCAGATGACGGGACGAACGATCTGCGTGTTGGCCGACAGCGTAGTGTTCCCGCTCAAGTCGTCACTCGACAAGTTTCTGGGCGAGTACGAGGCACTCATGCCGCGCAGCGGCGTAGTGGCCGGAGCGTGACCGCGGTGCACGATGCCTGATCAGAAACCCGACATGGTGTCCCTCACCGTAGATGGGATCGAGGTCCGCGTCGAACCCGGGACCCCGGTGATCGAAGCGGCTGCCCGCGCCGGCGTGTCCGTTCCTCATTACTGCTATCACCCCGGTATCCCGACGCGGCCGGCTCAGTGCCGCATGTGCCTGGTGGAGGTCGAAGGGCAGCCCAAGCTCCAGCCGTCCTGTGTCCTTGCTTCGGGCGACGGGATGGTCATTCATACCACGAGCGAGGTGGCGGAAGAGGCGCGAAAGTCGGTCATCGAGTTCCTGCTCATCAACCACCCGCTGGACTGTCCGATCTGCGACGCTGCGGGACAGTGCAACTTGCAGGACTACGCCTTCGAGACAAGACAGCTTGCCTCTCGCTTCCACGATGAAAAGCTGGTCCTGGGCCGGGATCGCGTCGCCGACGATATTCTCTACTTCGGCGACCGCTGCATCATCTGCACGCGCTGCGTTCGTTTCATGTCCGACGTCGCGGGTGACGATGCCCTCATCGTGGCTCAACGGGGGCACAAGGCATACATCGACACCTTCCCTGGTCGTGATCTCGACCACCCGTTTCGCGGCAACATCGTTGACGTGTGTCCCGTCGGTGCCCTTGTACACGAGGACTTCCTGTTCAAGGCGCGAGCCTGGGATCTGGACCGCGCGCCCAGTGTCTGCTCGGGCTGCTCGACTGGCTGCAACGTGACGCTCGACGTCAAAGAGAACCAGATCGTCCGGCTCAAACCGCGCTACAACCCGGACGTCAACTCGTACTGGATGTGCGATTACGGCCGCAAGCACCTGGTCATGTCCAACCGAGGCGCGCGGGCCGAGGTGCCGCTTGTGCGTGAGGGTGATCGGTTGACCCCCGCGAGCTGGGAGGTCGCGCTCGACCGGGCGGCGGAAGGCCTCTCGGCCTCGAGCGGGGGTGCGGCCGTCGTCTCCCCCCATGCCTGCAACGAGAGCCTCTTCTACTTCCGCCGTCTCCTCGACAGGGTCGGAATCGAGGGCGGCTCGTTCCGGGTCGATCAAGGCGACACCGCGACCCTGGAGGGTTTCCCGAAGCTGCAGTTGCGAGCGGACCGGGCGCCGAACGTGAGCGGGGCCGAGGGTCTGGGCTTCTCGCGCGCTGACGAGTGGGCGGCAGTGTCCGGTGGCGCACTCCTGGTGCTGCAGGACACACTGGCCGACGCACCGGCCGAGCTGGTGGACGGCCGAAGCTTCTTCCTCTTCCTCGGCAGCCGCCTGTCGCCGCTCGCCCGCAGGGCGGACGTCGTACTCCCGGTTGCCACGTTCGCGGAGATGGACGGAACGTTCGCCAACTTCGAGGGGCGCGTGCAGCGGTTCCAGCAAGCCCTGACGCCTCCCGGTATGGCGCGACCGGCCTGGATGGCGCTTAGCGCGCTGCTCGCCCGCCTCGGGGATGGCGACGGCACGATCACCGAGGCTCGGGACGCGTTCGCGGCGCTGGCTGCGGCGACGGCGTCCTTCGACGGACTCGATTGGGACGCGATCGGTTTTCGCGGCGTGGCGCGGGATACGGCCACGGTCGGGGAGGGTGCCTGATGGCTCCCGTCACCGGCACGGCGTTCGTCCTCTTCACGCTCGGAAAAGCGATCCTGTTCTTCACGCTCCTGCTGCTGCTCGTCGCCTTCACAGCTCTGTTCGAGCGGAAGGTGGCCGGGTTCATCCAGGACCGCAGCGGACCCAATCGCGTCGGCCCGTGGGGCCTTCTCCAGTCGGTCGCGGACGGACTCAAGCTGATCCTGAAGGAGGAGACGTGGCCAGCCAAGGCAAACCGCGCCTTCTTCCTCCTCGCTCCGGCGATGGCGATCGTGCCGGCGACCGTGATTTTCGCGGTCATTCCGTTCGCGGCGCCCATGCCGACACGGTGGGGGCTCGTGGACATCATGGTCGCCAACGCCCCGATCGGCTTCCTCTACGTGTTGGCGCTTTCCTCGATCGGCGTCTACGGGGTGGTGATGGCCGGCTGGGCGTCCAACAACAAGTACTCATTCCTTGGCGGCCTGCGCGGGTCGGCCCAGATGATCAGCTACGAGATCGGTCTGGCCATGAGCCTGGTGCCGATCCTGCTGCTGGCGGGCGACGTCATGATCCCGACGATCATCTCGACGCAACAGGGCTTCGCCGAAGGCCCGGCGACTCTCGGCGTGTGGTTCCTCTTCCCGCTCGGCTTGGCCGGCTTCTTCTTCTTCATCTCGGCCCTCGCCGAGACCAACCGGTTGCCGTTCGACCTGCCGGAAGCCGAGCAAGAGCTGATCGGTGGTTACCACACCGAGTACTCGGCCATGAAGTTCGGCACCTTCTACCTGGGCGAGTACGCGCACATGCTGACCGTGGCCGGGCTGGTGACCGTCTTCTTCCTCGGTGGCTGGGATGTGCCGTTCTGGAGTGGCGACAATATCAGGGTGCTGGCCGATGGGTCCGTCATCGGACAGCCGAGCGTCTGGAAGACGCTGCTCACATTCCTCGCTTTCAGCATCAAGGCGACGCTGGTGGTCACGCTGTTCGTGTGGATCCGGTGGACGCTGCCGCGATTTCGGTACGACCAGCTCATGGACCTGGGCTGGAAGGTGTTCATCCCGGGACTGATGATCTACATCGTGGTCATGGCCACGGCCGTGTTCGCGCTCGATCAGCTGGGCTTCGTGTACGGTCTTGTCTATGCCGCCATTCTTCTCGGACTGAACCTCGTGCTGGCGGCCATCCTGTTCCTGGTCGTCGACCGGGGCACCCTGATGCGCGGCGCCGGCTTCCGGGCCGAGCAGCGGGCCAGCCAGGCCATCGCCAGGAAGCGCTACGGGAGTCGGCCCATGGAGCCAGTGCGTTGATTCCAAGACGAGTGTTTGGAGGAGGGGCCTAAGATGCCCGGTGAAGTGAAGGTGATGCGAAGGAAGAGCGGCGAGGAGTCGTACGTGCGCGCCGCCGTGAAGGGAATGGGCGTGACCCTCAAACATCTCGTCAGTCCGCACGTCGTCACGCAACAGTACCCCGACGAGAAATGGGAGCTGTCGCCGCGGCTGCGGGGCACGCACCGGATGGCGACGCACGAAGATGGCCGGGCCAAATGCGTGGGATGCGGCCTATGCCCCACGGTGTGTCCGGTCAACTGTATCAAGCTCATTCCCGCCGAGGATGAGAATGGTGAGCGCTACGCGGCGGTCTACGAGATCGATGAGTTCCGCTGCATTTTCTGCGGCTTTTGCCAGGAGGTATGCCCGGTGGAGGCGATCCACCTCGGGGTCCACTACGAGAACGCTGAATACAGCCGGGAACGCTGGGTCTACGATCTCGAACGTCTCTGCACGCAGGAGCAGCCATTCACTGCGTTGTGGGATCCGCACGACCCGGCCTCGGAATGATCAGCCAGTTCCTCTTTTTCGTCTTTGCCGGGGCCGCCGTGCTGAGCGCCCTGCTTGTGATCACACGGAAGAGCCCGGTTGCGAGCGTGATGTTCCTGATCGTCACCTTCTTCTCGCTGTCGGGCATGTTTCTGCTCATGGACGCCCCGTTTATCGCGGCGGTACAAGTGATTGTGTATGCCGGCGCCATCATGGTGCTGTTCTTGTTCGTCATCATGCTTCTGAACCTGGGGGATCCCCGTGCGAGCGACGTGCGTGGACCACTGGTCATGCTGGTGGGGGGATCTCTGACCGTGGGGCTGGTCCTATCCGCAGTGAAGGCGGTGGTCGTGTCGGGATCCCCGGGGGCCGATGTCGGCGGGCCGACCGTGACCTCCGGGTTCGGTCCCGAAGCGATGCGGGCACTGGTCGAAGCGAACGGGGCCGTGGGCGCGATCGGCGGGCCGCTGTTTCGTAACTATCTCGTGCCGTTCGAAATCACGTCGCTGCTCCTCCTGGTGGCGATAATCGGGGCGATCGTTCTAGCGCGGAGTCGGGCGCCGTGACGGCACCCATGTTCGAGCTCTACCTGTCTCTGGTCGTTAGCGCCGTGCTGTTCGCGATCGGGGTCGCCGGTGTGCTGTTGCGACGGAATGCGATCATCGTTTTCATCTGCGTCGAGTTGATGCTGAACGCAGTTAACCTCACGCTCGTCGCGTATTCTCGGTTTCTCGGCATCGAAGGCCAGATTCTCGCTTTCTTCGTCATGGCCGTCGCGGCGGCCGAAGCCGCGGTCGGACTGGCCATTATCATCTCGGTCTTTCGGCATTACGAGATCGTGGACGTCGACCGCTTTACGCTTCTGAAATGGTGAGCCCGGGCATGCTTGCGTCGCTCGCACTTCAAGACGGGGCGTACCAGCCGGTGCTGCCGGCGATCATCTTGGCGCTGCCGCTCGCTGGAGCGCTGATCAACGGCATTGGCGCGTTCGCGTGGAGTGAGAACAAGAGGATTCCGAGTCTCGTCGGTCCGCTGGCCATAATCGGCGCCTTCGTGATCGTGCTGCTCAACTTCCTCGCCATGCGCGAGGCGTTTCCGCACCATGCGACGGTCGTGTCTCTGTGGACCTGGATGGAGTCGGGTGCGCTCCAAGTCGGCGTTGACCTGCAGTTCGACCAGCTCTCCATCATCATGATGCTGATCGTGACTGGCGTGAGCTCGGTCATCCACGTTTACAGCGTCGGCTACATGCGGTCCGATCCAGGCTACTCGCGCTACTTCTCGTACCTGAACCTGTTCGTCTTTTTCATGCTGGTCCTGGTGATGGGGGCGAACTACCCGCTCATGTTCGTCGGCTGGGAAGGGGTGGGGTTGTGCTCGTACCTGCTGATCGGCTTCTGGTACGAGAACAAGGAGTATTCGGACGCCGGCAAAAAGGCGTTCATCGTCAACCGGATCGGCGATTTCGGCTTTCTGGTCGCCATGTTCCTGCTTTTCGCGCACTTCGAAACCCTGAGCTTCGAGCCGATTTTCGCCGCGGCGCCCGGCGTGCTCACCTACGGCGGGGGCGTGGTCACGGCGATCACGATTCTACTTTTTGTCGCATGCATCGGGAAGTCGGCTCAGATTCCGCTTTACGTGTGGCTCCCCGATGCGATGGCCGGCCCGACGCCTGTCTCGGCGCTGATCCATGCCGCCACCATGGTCACGGCAGGCGTGTATCTGGTCGCGCGCTCCAACGTACTGTTCGCGTTGGCGCCGCTGTCGAGCGCCGTCGTGGCGGCGATCGGCGCGGTGACGGCCTTGTTCGCGGCGACGATCGCGATCCAACAGTACGACATCAAGAAGGTGCTTGCGTACAGCACGATCTCACAGCTCGGCTATATGTTCCTGGCCGTTGGCGTGGGAGCGTTCACGGCCGGGATCTTCCACCTCATGACGCACGCGTTCTTCAAGGCGCTGCTGTTTCTGGGGTCGGGCGCCGTGATCCACGCCATGCACCATGTCTACCACGAGCTCGGCTCGCACGACGACCCCAACGACATGCGCAACCAGGGCGGGCTCCGCCGCTGGATGCCGATCACCGCCGGGACCATGTGGGTGGGCACGCTTGCCATCGCGGGCGTGTTTCCCCTAGCCGGCTTCTTTTCCAAGGATGAGATCATCTGGTACGCGGGCGCGTACGGATACTCCATCCTGTGGGCGGTGGCGCTGATCGTCGCGCTTCTTACCGCGGTGTACATGACACGCCTCATGGTGCTCACGTTCCACGGTGAGAGCCGACTCAGTGAGGGCGGCAGGGTGCACGTCCATGAGGTCCCCAGGGTCATGTGGATCCCCCTCGTCATCCTCGCCGTGCTCTCGGTGGTTGGCGGCTGGGTCAACATTCCCGAGGCGCTCCCGCTACCCCACGTGGACTTCCTGCACGCGTGGCTCGAGCCAGTGTTCGAGCCGGGCCTCGCGGTCGCCGCGGCACACGGGATCCACGCTGCTCACAGCTCGCCGATCGGCGGTGGGGAGGCGTTGTGGGCTGGACTCTCGACTCTGGCCGCCATCGTGGTCGTGATCCTCACCTTCCGGGCCCTCGTGGCGCGGCGCTATTTGCCAGCAGCCGAGGCCACGCCGCCAGCGGGTTTCGCTGGCGTGCTCTACAACAAGTGGTACGTCGATGAGCTCTACGACCGCCTTGTCGTCCGCCCCCTGCTGGCTCTGTGGCGTGGCTGTTGGAGCATCGTGGATGACGGGATCATCGACGGAACCGTGAACGGAGTCGGAAACGCGAGTCGGGCAGTCGGCTGGATCGGCGCCCAGCTGCAAACCGGACGGCTTGGCACGTACATGGTGATTTTTGTGGTCGGTGCAGTCGTCATTCTCTGGAACCTGGCGTTTTAGCGAGCCGCTGGCGATGAGCTTCTTCGAGACGCACTGGGTACTGACGCTGCTGCTGGTGATCCCGGCGGTGGGGGCGTTGGCCTGCGCCTTCGTGCCGGAAGAGCGTGCCAAACACGTGGCGCTCGCCGTGACCATTGTCGAGCTGGCGATCTCACTCCCGTTGTTCTGGACGTTCGTTCCGGGCACGGCCGCGATCCAGAACTATGCATCCGTTCCGTGGATCGAGCCGTGGGGAATCTCCTATCGAGTCGGAATCGACGGCATTTCGCTGCTCATGGTCCTGCTCACGACCTTTACGATGCCGCTGGCCGTCCTCGGCTCGTTCTCCTACATAGCCACCCGGCAACGCGCCTACTACAGCCTCATGCTGCTGCTCATGCTCGGCATGCTCGGCGTGTTCGTGGCCTTCGACCTCTTCCTGTTCTACGTGTTTTGGGAGATCATGCTCATCCCGATGTACTTCATCATCGGGATCTGGGGCGGGAAGCGCAGGATCTACTCGGCGATCAAGTTTTTCCTGTTTACGGCCGCCGGCTCGCTGCTCATGCTGGTCGCGATCGTAGCGATCGTGTACCTCTACGCCCACCAGTACGGCGAAGTCACCTTCGACTACAACCAGCTGGTGCAGATGCCGATCGCGCGCAGCCTCCAGTTCTGGTTGTTTGCCGCGTTCGGGCTGGCCTTCGCGATCAAAGTTCCGATCTTCCCGTTCCACACGTGGCTTCCGGATGCCCACGTCGAAGCGCCGACCGCGGGCTCGGTCATCCTGGCTGGCGTGCTGCTGAAAATGGGCGGCTACGGGTTCATTCGGTTTGCGCTGCCGTTCTTCTCCCACGCGGCGACCAGCGCCGTGGTTGTCGGTACGCTCATGGTGCTGAGCGTGATCGGTGTGATCTACGCCGCCTGGGTGGCGGCCGTGCAGCCGGACGCCAAGAAGCTGATTGCCTACACGTCGGTGGCGCACCTCGGATTCGTCACCATCGGGATCTTCGCCCTCACTGCTCAGAGCCTCGAAGGTGGAATCCTCCAGATGGTGAACCATGGAATCTCGACGGGAGCGCTCTTCCTCCTGATCGGAATGCTCTACGAGCGCCGACACACGCGGATGATCGCCGACTTCGGCGGCATCGCCAAAGTCATGCCCGTGTTCGCGGTCGCGTTCGTGATCGTTGCGCTGAGCTCGATCGGCTTGCCGGGCACCAATGGCTTCGTGGGCGAGTTCCTCATCCTCGTCGGAGCGTTCCAGACTCATCCGGTGGCCGCGGTTCTGGCCGCAACGGGGGTCATTTTCGCCGCCGCCTACATGCTGCCGATGGTGCAACGCATGCTGCTCAACCCGCTGGACAAAGAGGAGAACCGGGACCTGCCGGACCTCGATGCGCGGGAGAAGCTGATCATTGCACCGGCCCTGGTTATGATCATACTGATCGGCGTCTTTCCGCAGCCGTACCTGAGCCGCATGTCGGCTTCGGTCGACGCTTTGATCGGTCAGGTGGACTACCGTGCCCGCCAGGCTCCCGTCGACATGGGCGACGAAGCGTTTCGTTTCGACCGCATGCCGATCTACGGCGTGGATGAGGTGGCGCCGTGATCGGCATGGTGATCGACTTCGGCTCGCAGTCCCACTTCCTGCTGGCCTTGCTTCCAGAGACAGTCCTAGCGCTCACCGCTATCGCAGTCCTGCTGGGTGACGTGCTGCAGCGGGGGAGTGACAGCCGCAGCAGCAAGCCCTGGGTCGTGGGCTTGTCGCTGGCCGGTGTGGCGCTCGCCGTCGGGGCGAACGTCGTGATCGGAACGTTCGAGGTTCAGAACGAGTTCAGCATGATCGCGATCGATGGCTTTCGCCTCACGGTGAACTTCGTGCTCCTGGGTGTGACGGCGCTCGCCATTCTGTACTCGGTCGACTACCTGGAGCGTGAAGGCCTGCAGATTGGCGAGTACTACGCGCTGCTGCTCCTGGCCTCGGTCGGAATGATGCTGATGGTCGCGGCTCGCGACCTCGTGGTTCTGTTTCTGGCCCTCGAGCTCATGTCAATCGCGATCTACGTGCTCGTGTGCCTGAAGCGGACGGACCCCCGCTCGGCCGAAGCGGCGCTCAAGTACTTCCTGGTCGGCGCCTTTGCGAGCGCCTTTCTTCTTTACGGAATCGCCCTGCTGTACGGCGCCACGGGAAGCACCAATCTGACCCTGGTCGGCGCCGAGGTTGTCCGCGCCGCAAGTGAAGGAAGTCTGATCCTCTTCGTCGGGGTCGGCCTTCTGTTGATCGGATTCGGCTTCAAGGTTTCGGCGGTACCCTTCCACATGTGGACGCCGGACGCGTACGAGGGCGCCCCGACGCCGGTTACCGGCTACATGGCGGCGGGCGTCAAGGTGGCGGCGTTCGCGGCCCTGGTCCGCCTTTTCAATATCCAGCTCGCCCCGGCCCAGGCGGTATGGGTGTCGGTCCTCTGGTGGCTGGCACTTCTTACCATGATCGTCCCCAACCTGATCGCGCTCGCGCAGGACAACGTGAAGCGCATGCTGGCGTACTCCTCAATCGCTCATGCCGGCTACATCCTGGTCGCTGTGGTATCGGCCAACGCTCTCGGCCGCTCTGCAATCGTCTTTTATCTCGCCGTATACGGGCTGATGACGCTCGGTGCTTTCGCGGTCGTGTACCTGGTCGCCGGCCGGCGCGACGCTCGCGTGTTCCTGAGCGACTACCGGGGGCTTGGCTGGCGCAGGCCGATGCTCGGAATCGCCCTGGTCGTGTTCCTCCTCTCGCTGGCCGGGTTCCCACCCACCGGTGGCTTCGTCGGCAAGCTCTATATTCTCCGCGCGGCTCTGGACGCCGGGCAGATTGCCCTGGCCGTCACCCTCGTGCTCACCAGCCTCGTCTCCTATTACTATTACCTCCGAGTCGTGTGGAAGATGTACTTCGAGGAGATGCCGGAGGGCAGTCCGATTCCGGCCCGGCCCGGAGTCGCGTTTCGCGTGGCCACGGTCGTGAGCGCGATTGGAGTCCTGGCGGCCGGACTCTTTCCCGGCCCCGGGATTGAACGCATCGATGAGGCGACAGAGGGCCTTCGTCCCGGTACCGTGATGCCGTTCACGAGTGGTCCCACCGCCGCTGCTGCTACCCGTGGCGAAGGGAGCTTCGGAGAGTAGCAGTCGTCAGCGGTCCTTAGCGCCCGCAGTAGACCGCACACCCGGCATACGGTCGAACACCAGAGACGAGACCAATGAAGCCATCCAGCAGGATCTTCAGAGAGTATGACATCCGCGGAATTGTGGGCGATGACCTGACGGAAGATGTCGCTGAGGCGGTCGGCCGCGCATACGCCACCCGCCTCGTTCGCGACCGGTCGGAGCCGACCGTCGTCGTGGGTCACGACAACCGTCCCAGCTCGCCGGCCCTGACCGATGCGCTCTGCCGTGGCCTGAACGCTTCTGGAGCGCGAGTCCAGCGGGTCGGCGAGGTCCCGACGCCCGTGCTGTACTTTGCCGCCAAGGTATTGGAAGGCGATGGGGGGATTCAGATCACGGGATCGCATAATCCCTCCGAGTACAACGGCATCAAGATGGTCGTCGACAACAAGGCCATCTACGGCACGGCCATCCAGGAGCTGCGTGCCATGATCGAGGTGGAGGACTTCGAGGCCGCCTCGGCCGAAACAGAGCACATGGAGATCCTCGATCGCTACGTGGAGGAGATCGCAAGACGAACGGACATTGATGGCCCTGTGTCCATGGTGCTCGACTGCGGAAACGG
>JBFILW010000012.1:0-28789 GCA_041612005.1 Gemmatimonadota bacterium | reverse complement strand
CGCCAAGGTCGTCGTCAACGCCGCTGGCCCTTGGTCCGAGGGCCTCCTCGCCGGCCGCCGTCTCGCTCTCTCGCCGGCCGGAACGTACTCCCGCGATGCGTGCTTCATCGTGAGGCGGCGTCCCGAGCACCGGTTCGGGCTGGCGGTTCCCGGGCAGACCCGCGACCCGGATGCGATCGTGAGCCGCCAGGCACGTCATCTTTTCGTCGTCCCGTGGCGGGACGTCACCCTTATCGGTGTGTGGCACGTCGTGCACCGTGCCGAACCGGACGATTTTACGGTGACGGCCGATGACCTCGAGGACTTCATCGACGAGATCAATCAAGCGCATCCGGCACTGGACCTCTCGATCGATGATGTCGCGGCGTGGAACGCCGGCCTCGTCCTGTTCGGCGACAACGCTCCGGGAGCCCGTGATTTGAGCTACGGGAAGCGTTCGCGGGTGGTCGACCATCAGAAAACGCACGGCATCGACGGACTCATCACCGCGATCGGAGTACGCTGGACTACCGCGCGGACGGTTGCCGACAAGGTGGTTCGACTCGCCAGCCGCAAGATGGGCCGCCAGACGCCGGCCTCCGGTACCGATACAACTCCGGCGTTCGGCGGCTCGATCGAACACATGCCGGATTTCATGGCCGAGCTGGAGCGGACGCCTCCGCCATCTTTGGCCGCGGCCGGTCCCGACGCCCTCTACCGCCTGGGTCGGAACTACGGTTCGGAGGTCGCTCGCATCGCCCGCTACGCCGAGAGCGTGCCAGGTGGGGGAGATCGGCTTGGCACTTCCGACGTGCTGCGGGCCGAGGTGATCCACGCGGTCCGCGAGGAAGCCGCCGTCCGCTTGGGCGACGTCGTATTCCGTCGCACGGACCTCGGTACTGCTGGTGATCCGGGCGACGAAGCGATCACTGAATGCTGTGAGCTGATGGCGTCCGAGCTCGACTGGAGTGACGATCGCCGACAACGCGAGTTCGCAGATGTTCGGCGCGTTCTAACGGAACGGGCCGCACCGGGGGTGAGCGAGGGGGTTCACACACTGGTCGGCGATCCCTCATGAACATCCTGATGTTCAACTACGAGTATCCGCCTCTCGGCGGCGGTGGAGGAGTCGTCCACCAGGCGGTCGCCGAAGTGCTGGCGCGGGATCATCGCGTCTGCGTAATCACGTCGGCATACCAGAACCTGCCGCAACGGGAGGTACTGGGCGGTGTCGAGATCCACCGCGTCCCGGTTATTGGACGCGAAGATGCGCCTGTGGCGACCGTGCGCTCGATGCTGTCGTATCCACCCTCGGCCTGGTTGCGCGCGAGGTCTATTCTCCGGGCCGAGAGTTTCAACGTCGTCAACGGCCATTTCGCCATTCCTACCGGCCCCGGATCGCTTCCGGTTGCCCGCGCCGCCCGCCTGCCCCACGTCCTCACTGTCCAGGGCGGAGATCTCTACGATCCATCCAAGAAGCTGTCACCGCATCGTGTGGCGCCTCTGCGTGCAACCGTGGGTGCGATCCTGCGAGCGTCGGATGCCGTGGTGGCCGCGTCTCGGAACACGATTGAAAACGCGCGGCGGTACTACGGCTATCAGGGACCCATCGACCTCATTCCCCTCGGCATCGCCCAACCTTCCGTACCCCCCGCCGAGCGTCGAGAGCTGGGCCTGCCGGATGGGTTCCTGGCCGTTTCGGTCGGTCGCCTGATCCCGCGCAAGGCGCTCTATGGCATGCTCGACGCGCTGGCCGACCCGGTGGCGCCCGAGGCACACCTTGCTTTGATCGGCACAGGACCCGAACTGACGGGGCTGCGTCGGCACGCGGAGCGGCTAGGCGTCGGGGGGCGCGTCCACTTCCTGGGACACGTCGAGGAGACTCGTAAGCTGCAGGTGCTGAGGGCAGCGGACGTCTACGTGTCATCCTCTTTGCACGAAGGGTTTGGACTGGTTTTCGTGGAAGCGATGGCGGCGGGCCTGCCAATTATCACGACGGATACCGGTGGTCATACCGACTTCCTCGAGCATGACCGCAACGCGTTTCTGGTTCCGGTATCCGATTCCCCGGCACTGGCAGCGGCCCTGGCGCGTCTGTACGTACAACCCGAGGCGGCACGGCGCATGCGCGATGCGAATCTGATTGCGGCGCGAACGTATGAGGCGTCCAGGTGTGCCAAATCCTACGAGGCGCTCTTCGCGCGCATGGTCGATGAAGCGGCGGCCCGAAGACCAGGCGGGGGATTAACATCGAGACCGGCGCACTCAGGGTAGGACATGCCAGGGCACCTGTGCTGACGCGATGACACCCGGAGCATCGCGATGAAGAGACCCGATCGTGACGTCGCCCTGAACATTGTGATCGGGTTGATCCTGGCCCTCTTGCTCGTGCTCACCCTCGCCCCATCCCGCTCCGGCACGATCGACTTCCGGAATCTCTGCCTGATCTGCGGTGAACGCGGGCTGGCCGACACGTTCCTCAACATCGCTCTCTTCGTGCCCCTGGGCGTCGCGCTCGGGGCCAGGGTCGGATCGAACATCCGGGCCTACGCTCTCGCCGTGGCGATATCAACCGCAATCGAGCTGGCGCAGGTGTTCATTCCGGGGCGCGATTCCAGCCTCGCCGACATCGTGTTCAACGGACTGGGCGGAGCGCTCGGAGTCGGGCTCGCCCGGTCATGGCGGTTTTGGCTCCTTCCGAATCGCCGAACGGGCCGGCTGATGGCAGCGATCGCCACTCTCGGAGCCGTCTCGGGTCTGGGCGCTACCAACCTCTTGCTGCAGCCGGTCTTTCCCTCCGTACAATACGACGCCGCGTGGACCCCTCGCCTGCGCCATCTCGTGTACTACGAAGGCAGCGTGCTGTCGGCGGCCGTCGGAGAGACATCGACGCCGGACGGACTGCTTGACGACTCCGAGAGTGTCCGTGTGCAGCTCCTGGCCGGCGCGCCCATGAAAGCCGTGATCGTTGCCGGTGCAGCTCCGCGTGGCACAGCTCCACTGCTGAGCATCAACGGGATCCAGATGGAGATCGCCTCGTTGAGCGTCGATCGCTTCGACCTCATTTTCCGCTACCGGATGCAATCGGATGGATTGCGCCTCGATCGCCCCGAGTTGCGATACAGTGGGGCGTTTCTGGGTGTCCGACCCGGCGAGATTCTGCAAGTAGGGGCGGAACGGAGTGGGGAAGCCTACTGCCTGTGGGTCAACGACTCCAGCCGCTGTGGCCTCGGCTTCACCCTCGGCGACGGCTGGTCGCTGTTGCTCTGGTCGCCCAGCATGCCGGCCTGGCTCACACCACTACTCGGGCTGATCTGGTTGACGGGGATCGCGATTCCGACTGGCTTCTGGGCGCCGGGAAACCGACAGGCGGCGGCGGGCATGGTGACGATCTGGCTGGGACTGGCCCTGATTCCCCGCGTCGGTTCCCTGCTCGCTACCCCGTGGCCACACTTCGCCGCGGTGCTGGTCGGCGTATCTCTCGGCTGGACGTTCCAAAGGTTCGTCCGGCGCGGGGCCGTCTAGGTCTCGCCGCTCTCGACCGCCTCTGGCTCGGTACCCAGAACGTCGGCAAGGGCATTCACGCAGCGATCGACCCGTGAGTAGACAGACCGGAAGACGTCCTCGGACTGGTTTATGGGGTCGAGCACAGTGCGATGCCGGATGGGTTCAGGGTCAAGGTCGCCGAGAAGCAGAACGCTGTCGCGAGGCGGCTCGAACCGGTCCTTGATCGCCTGGCGCTGCCGACGATCCATCACGATGATGAGATCGGACGCCGCGACGATCTCCGCAGTTACGAGCTTCGACAGGTGCGCATCGAGGTTGATTCCTCGTTGTCGCGCGACCGCTCTTGCGTGTGCCGGGGGACGCCTCCCCGGTCCGATGAAGCCGGCCGAATCAACCTCAATCGACTCGACTCCGTTCCGGACCGCCGCCCGGCTGAGGACGGCTGCCGCGTACGGACTTCGACAGATATTGCCGTGGCAGACGACCAGCACACTCGAGCACCCGCCCGCCTCGACCCGCGCAAGCGCGCGCCGTCGGCGCCCGCTGTGCAGCAAGCGATCTGGCAGGTGGCGCAGCAGACGCAACGCACGACGAATCGGCGATGCCTTCGGCACCCGTTCATCAACCGTGGATGGCATACCGGGTCTCCGGGGTTACGCGGCGATTCGCATCCGAACACAAGTCCTGTAGCGAGGACCCCACACGGGGAGCGCGTCGTGTGTAGACCAACTCGAACAGGCGGCCGCGACGCCGTGTCACAACCATAATATCTGCAACATGTTACAATGCTTTTCCACTCTTGCCTCCGGTTCGGGCCGGCGCGAGGATTGCCGGCAACCTTGTTGCGGAGTCAATCGGTCGCGGGCGGACACCGCCTGCAACGTACGTTCCCGGTAAGGCCGCCCCCAGCAGGGCGTTGCCGGGGTGACCAATTGGCCGCGGAACCGTCGTCATATGAGGCGACCCGCCCGCTGTCGGCAAGCGCGGAACCGATGAACGAAACCGGCGATACGGGCTCGGTGCCTCCGGGCCAGAGAAGTGTGCGCAGAACTTCTGCGCCTGCTATATCCGTAGTTGTCGCCTCACTCCGGGAGCGCAAGTTTCTGGAGCGGTGCCTGGATTCTCTATTGCCTCAGTGCGCCGAGGTCAACGCCGAGGTCGTTGTCGCGCGAAAGGGTCCGACCCACGAGCTGGAGGGACTGCGGCGTGGATACCCTTGGGTTACACTCGTCGCCGGCCCCTGGGGAGCGGGAACGGCGGAACTTCGCGCGACAGGGATGGCGGCAGCGACCGGTGACGTGGTTGCGATCATCGAAGACGACCGTAAAGTCGAACCCAATTTCATGCGACAGCTGACCGGACTGACGACCACATCCCCGGAGACCCGAAAAGGGACCAGGGGCCAGGGCGGAGCATGATTCAAGAAGCCCCGCGGGGTAGCCGCCAGACCCAGCCCCTCGCGGAAGGCGATCGTGTCCTCATCGTCGGTGCGGGACCCGCCGGTCTGACGGCTGCCTACCTGCTGGCCAAGAGAGGGGTGCCGGTCACCGTGCTCGAGTCAGAGAGCGTGGTGGGCGGAATATCCCAGACCGCCGTCTACAAGGGATACCGTTTCGACATCGGCGGACACCGGTTCTTCACCAAGATCCAGCCAGTGCAAGAGCTCTGGGATGAGATCCTGGGAGCCGAGTTCATCACTGTCCCACGTCTTTCGCGTATCTTCTACGACGGACGGTTCTTCGACTATCCGCTCAAGCCGATGAACGCTCTCCGCGGACTGGGGCCGTGGAACGCGACCATGATTCTGTTCAGCTACCTCAAAGCGCACTTCAGACCCAACCCGGTCGAGGAGAACTTCGAGCAGTGGGTCTCGAATCGGTTTGGCAAGCGCCTGTACGAGATCTTTTTCAAGACATATACGGAGAAGGTGTGGGGCATTCCGTGTACGGAGATCCGGGCGGAATGGGCCGCGCAACGGATCAAGGGACTTTCGCTCGCCCGGGCCATTCTCTCAGCCGCCTCATTGAACAAGCGATCAACCAAAATCAAGACTCTGATCAACGAATTTCGGTATCCTCGGCTCGGGCCGGGCCAGATGTGGGAGCTCTGTCGTGACCGGATCGTCGAGCTTGGTGGCGAGGTGCTGATGAATCACAGGGTAACTCGGATGGAAGTCGACGGCGGTAGGGTCACGGCCGCGCACGCTCAGGGACCCGACGGGGAGCGACGGTTCGAGGCCCAGCACTTCGTGTCGTCGATGCCGGTGCGGAACCTCGTGCGCAGTCTGGGTGACGCACTGCAATCGTCCTGTCTCGAGGCAGGCGAGGGACTTCGGTATCGCGATTTTCTCGTTGTAGCTCTGATGATCGACGAGCAGGACCTGTTCCCGGACAACTGGATCTACATCCACACCCCGGGAGCCCGGGTGGGCCGGATTCAGAACTTCGGGAACTGGAGCCAGGCCCTCGTTCCGGATGCCGGAAAGAGCTGCCTCGGCCTCGAGTACTTCTGCTTCGAAGGTGACGGTCTGTGGACGATGGCCGATGCGGATCTCGTCGCCCTTGCGACACGTGAGATTGGCGAGCTGGGGCTCGCCGACCCATCGCGGGTCTTCGACGGAACTGTTGTCCGCATGCCCAAGGCGTATCCGATTTACGATGCCGAGTACAGTGGACACCTGGACCATGTCCGTGAGGAGGTCGACCTGATCCCTAATCTGCATCTGGTGGGCCGAAACGGACTCCACAAGTACAACAACCAAGATCACTCCATGCTCACAGCCATGATGGCCGTGTGGAACATGGAGGGAGCCTCGTACGACATCTGGTCGGTCAACACCGATTTCGAATACCACGAGGAGCAGCACGTCGAAACTCCCCAGAACGACGACCAACGACGTTCCGAGAGATCCGTCGCGGCGTTATGAGGGCGAGGTGAGAATCGGCGTCGATGCCAGTTGTTGGGTCAACGAGCGGGGCTACGGGCGGTTCACGCGGCAGCTGCTTCGCGCCATGGCATGCGAGGCTCCCGGAGACCACTTCGTGTGCTTCATGGACGGGGCTACCGCCGAGCGGTTCGACATGGTCAGCAGAAACGTGGAAGTCGTCGAGGTCGAGAGCAGCGTCCCGCCCACACGCGCGGCCGCGTCGCGCAGCCGGCGTTCACTCGTCGACATGCTACGGTTCAGCAGCGCAGTCGCGCGCGGCGGGATCGACGCCTTCTGGTGTCCCGCCGAGTACACTTACTTCCCTTTGCCGCCCCGCATCCGGTCCGTCGTTACCGTACATGACACGATTGCGACCCGGTATCCGAAACTGGCGCACGCGAGCACGCGGGATCGGCTGTTCTGGGACGCCAAGGTCAGGCTGGCCATCTGGCAAGCGGATCTCATCCTCACGGTCTCGGATTATTCAGCACGCGACATCAGAAACGTGTTCCGCATCGCGCCGAGCCGCATCCGGGTTGCGGTCGAGGCACCCGCAGCGATCTACCAGCCATCGACGAACGCTCAAGATATCGCGGCGGCGGCAAGAAGCCTCGGTGTCCCTCCGGACACGCGCTGGTTCATTTACCTCGGCGGCTTCAACCCGCACAAGCACGTCGACGTCGTCGTTCGTGCCCATGCCACCATTGTCGCCGACACCCCTGGCCCGGCTCCACACCTGCTGGTTGTGGGGCCGACCGTCGAGGACGTTTTCCATGCCGATCGCCAGCATCTTCGCGATGAGATCCGCCGCTGCGGTACCGATGACCTCGTGCATTGGACGGGCTTCCTGCCCGATGAGCAGCTTCGGCATCTCTTGTCGGGGGCCATCGCGCTCGTATTCCCGTCCCAGCTAGAGGGATTCGGGCTCCCAGCGGTTGAAGCGGCCGCCTGCGGCACGCCGGTGGTGGCGACACGGGCCAGCCCGCTCCCGGAGCTTCTGAAGGACGGCGGGATCTTCGTTCAGCCGGGATGCGAGCGGGAGGTGACCGATGCGATGCGCGTCCTGCTCGCCGACGAGGAGAGGCGAGTGGCTATGGGCCAGCGGGCGCTGGATCGCGCCCGCCAACTGAACTGGCAGGATGCAGCTCGCGTCGCGCTCGACGCCCTGCACGAGGTGGCGGCATGACGTCGCTTC
This sequence comes from Gemmatimonadota bacterium, assembly GCA_041612005.1. GTDB lineage: Bacteria > Gemmatimonadota > Gemmatimonadetes > Palauibacterales > Palauibacteraceae > JBFILW01. The sequence goes on along the minus strand of JBFILW010000012.1, from coordinate 21,182 downwards.
GATTCTGCATGGTGACGACCTTCTACCCTCCGTACAACTTCGGGGGAGACGGAATCGGCGTGCAGAGGCTCGCTCGGGCCGTGGCCAAGGCCGGGCACGAGGTGACGGTCATCCACGATGTCGACGCCTATGGGGCTCTGACGGATCATCGGCCGGAGGCCGAGCCGGAGCTGGATGGGATCGAAGTCGTGTCACTTCGAAGCGACCTCGGGATCGTGTCGGCTCTACTCACCCAGCAAACCGGGCGACCGGTCGTGAACCGGAAGAGAATCCGGCGTCTGTTCGAACAGGGTCGGTTTGACGTCATCAACTTTCACAACGTGTCCCTCGTGGGAGGACCTGGGATACTGGCCGAGGGCGATGCAGTCAAGGTCTACACGGCGCACGAGCATTGGCTCGTATGTCCGACGCACGTGTTGTGGAGGCATAAGCGCGAGTTGTGCACGGGGCGGGAGTGTTTGCGCTGCTCCCTTCACTACCGGCGGCCGCCCCAGTTGTGGCGTCACACTGGCTACCTCGACCGCCAGCTGGCCCATGTGGACGCGTTCATCGCGAAAAGCCGCTTCAGTCGCGAGAAGCACATGGAATTCGGCTTTTCGCGGGACATGGAGGTGATGCCGTATTTCCTTCCCGAGCGGGCCGCTTCGGATGCGGCGCCCGGTGGGCCTTCCCCGCACCCCCGTCCCTTCTTCCTCTTCGTGGGCCGTCTGGAGGCGATCAAAGGGCTTCAGGACGTGATTCCGGCCTTCGGCGAGTATCGGGACGCCGATCTCCTGATCGCGGGCGACGGGGAGTATGCAGACGCGTTGAGAGCGCTGGCGGAAGGGATCGATCGCGTCCGCTTCCTCGGCCGTGTCGCGCCCGGCGAACTGCGTCGCTACTACGAGCATGCCCTGGCACTGATCGTGCCCTCCATATGCTACGAGACGTTCGGGATTATTCTGATCGAGGCATTCCGGGAGGGAACACCCGTCGTTGCCCGCCGTATCGGGCCGTTTCCCGAGATCCTCGAAACATGTCCGGCGGGAGCGCTCTTCTCGAACAGCGAAGAGCTCCTGTCGGCGCTCCGCGGCCTGCAGTCCGACGCCGAGACGCGAGACACCCTCGGGCGGGTCGCCCGGGAGGGATTCGAGAAGCACTGGTCGGAGGAGGCGGTTCTTCCTCAATACTTCGACATCGTACGCAGGGCCGCGGAGCGCGCAGGAAAGCGAGGCGTCGCCGCGGCGCTTGCCCAAGAGCCGGAACTGAGTCGGGAGCACATCTCATGAGAGTCTTCATAACCGGTGGCGCCGGCTTCATCGGCTCACACCTCGCGGATCGGCTGATCGCGGACGGCGAGGAAGTACTCATCCTCGACAATCTGTCCACCGGCTCCATCGCCAACGTCGATCACCTGATTGACAATCCCCGCTTCAAGCATCGGATCGGGTCGGTCGAGGACGCCCCCCTCGTCGCCGAGCTCGTCGATCGCTGTGACGTGACGGTTCACCTGGCAGCTGCAGTCGGCGTGAGGCTGATCGTTAACGAGCCCGTCCGCACAATCGAGACGAATGTACACGGCACGGAAGTGGTGCTGCGGGCTGTCGAGCGCAAGAAAAAGCCGATCGTCATCGCATCGACCTCCGAAGTGTACGGCAAGAGCTCCAAGATACCATTCAGCGAAGACGACGATCTGGTGCTCGGTCCGACGAAGAACTCGCGCTGGGCTTACGCCTGCTCAAAGGCGCTGGACGAGTGGCTCGCTCTCGCGTACGCCCGGGAGAAAGGCGTCCCGGTCGTGATCGCGCGCTTTTTCAATACGGTGGGTCCGCGGCAAACCGGTCGCTACGGCATGGTGGTGCCGACCTTCGCGACCCAGGCGTTGCTCGGTGAGCCGATGACCGTATTCGGGGATGGAGAGCAATCTCGCTGCTTCGGCCACGTAAACGACGCGGTCGAGGCCGTGATCCGGTTGCTGAATGAGCCCAGCGCCTTCGGAGAGCCTTTCAACATCGGAACGGATCAGGAAGTCACAATGAACGAGCTGGCGGAGCGGGTGCGCAGTGCCGCCGGATCCGATTCTCCGATCGTCCACGTGCCGTATGACGAGGCGTATGCCGAGGGTTTCGAAGACATGCGGCGACGGGTCCCCGATGTCGAGAAGCTGCGGCGGACAATCGGGTTCGTGCCCTCGACCAGCCTCGAGGAGATTATCGCCGATGTGGTGGCCGAGAAGTCCGCGGCCCTCACGCCGAACAACGTCGGCCACGGAGCCGGGGCCTGATCGGCCATGCAAGCCATCCTCACCTATCACTCCGTCGATGCGTCCGGGTCTCCGATCTCGATCGACCCCGGAGCATTCCACCGCCATGTGAGCTGGTTGGCCGCGGGACCGGTGCAAGTCATGGATGTGGACGAGCTTCTGGCCGCCGATCCGGCGGTCGACGGCGTTGCTCTCACTTTCGATGACGGATTCGTGAACTTCGCGACCGTCGCCTGGCCGCTGCTCCGGGAGCACGGACTCCCCGCCACCCTCTGCGTGGTCACGAATCGGACGGGCGCCGACAACAATTGGGACGGGCCGCAGGCCGGCATCCCCACCTTGTCTCTCCTCGATTGGACCGCGATCGGGCAGCTGGCGGAAGAAGGGGTGAGCATCGCCTCGCACACGCGGTCCCACCGTCGGCTTCCGGAAATCGACTCCGCGAGCGTTGAAGACGAGTTGTGGGGGTCGGCGGAACGGATCGAAGAGGAGGTCGGGACTCGGCCTCGCGGGCTGGCGTACCCCTACGGGGCCGTCGATGATCGAACGGTTGCCGCGGCCACGCAGGTCTACGATTGGGCCTGTACGACCGAGCTGCGGCTGCTGGAGCCGACGGAGCCCCGGTGCTTACTTCCGCGCCTGGACATGTATTACTTTCGGGACTCCGGCCGGCTGGAGCAGTGGGGCTCCGGGCTCTTCCGGAAACGGATCTGGCTGCGGGCCAATGCTCGGCGCCTGCGCCAGAAGCTGAACGTGTTGGGGACATGATGGCCAGCGAAGCCAGTTTCACCCTGTCGGTAATCGTGCCGGTTCACCAGGCGAGCGGCATCCTCGCGGATACGCTTGACGCGCTCTGCAACAGCGACCTTCCGCGTGAGCGGTGGGAGCTGATCGTCGTCGACGATGCAAGCACCGACGACAGCTCTCTGGTCGGCGCGCGGTTCGCCGACACGATCGTTCGGCTACCGGGTCGGCCGAAGGGACCGGCCTACGCGCGCAATCGCGGTTTCGAGGTGTCCCGGGGCGAGATTGTCGTTTTCATCGACTCCGACGTGCGTGTGCACCCCAATACACTTTCCAGTTTCGTGGAGTGCTTCGAGCGAGAGCCCGAGGTCGCCGCGGTGTTCGGCTCGTACGATGACGACCCGCCCGCACCGGGAATCGTGTCGCAGTACCGAAATCTCCTCCACCACTACGTGCACCAGCAGAGCGCTGGTGACGCCGAGACTTTCTGGGCGGGCTGTGGCGCGATTCGCAGCGCTGTGTTCCAGGAAACGGGGATGTTCGATGAGTGGCACTTCTCGCGTCCCCAGATCGAGGACATCGAGCTTGGCCGTCGAATCCGGCAGGGCGGGTACCGGATCCTGCTGCGGCCGGAAATTCAGGGGACGCACCTCAAGCACTGGACCCTGGGCAACGTTCTCACCACCGACTTCAAGAGCCGTGGCGTGCCGTGGACACGACTGATCATGCACGAGGGCGAGGCTGGAGCCGGAACGGCGCCGAGCACGCTGAATATCCAGGCGGTGCAGAAGATGTGCACAGTCCTGGTCGGCCTTGGTTTCATTGCCGCGCTCGTTTCCGCGCTGCTGCGCAGTCCCTGGCCATTGGTGATCACCGGCTCGGCCGTCGGGATGGTGCTGGGAGCAAACTTCGGTTTCTACAGGCTCCTTCAGCGAGTGCGCGGCTTCCCGTTTGCGCTTGCAGCGCTGCCCCTTCACCTGATGTACTACCTGAGCAATTGCCTCTCACTGGCGATCGGCTGGCTGGCGCACACGGTCGTAGGGGCGCCGCATCCGCCCCTGGACGTGGCCGCATTCTCGGAGGTCGGCGTTGAGACATGGCCGCCGGTGCCATCGAGACCGAAGCGGAGCATCTGGGTGAACCATGACTCCTGAAAGTCCGTCCAGACCGATCACCGAAGCTGAGCCGGCGCTCGACGAACCGTTGCTTCTGGCATTTGCCCCGCTCCACAAGCGGGCGTTTGGAACAGCCATCGGTATCGTCACGGGCCTGCTGATATTTGTCGTCACCGTCTACCAGGTTCTCGTCCCCCCAGACGGCGCGAGCACCGCCTTGCTCGCCCAGTATCTTCAGGGCTACTCATTGAGCTGGAAGGGCGCCTTCATCGGGCTGGCCTGGGGGCTCGCGGTCGGATTCGTCATGGGATGGTTCGTGGCATTCGTGCGTAATCTGGTCATTGCGACGTCGGTTTTCATTACTAGAACCAGGCAGGAGCTTCGCGCCACACGCGACTTCCTGGACCACATCTGAGCGGCGGACGGGCATGAGCAACAACGAACAGGAATTGCGGGTCGCCATCAGGCGGCTCAACGCGCGCGCCTGGGGAATCGCCGTCGGCCTGTTGCTTGGCGGTGGGCTCTTCCTCGCCACCAACATCCTGGTGCTGAAGGGCGGGCCGAACGTAGGACAGCACCTCCGGCTACTGTCCCAGTACTTCCCGGGCTATTCGGTCTCCTTCGTCGGGAGCCTGATCGGGTTCATCTACGCGTTCGTGGGTGGTTACATCATCGGAAGGGCGATCGGATACGTTTACAACCGGCTCGTATAGGCAAGCAGGCCCGCCCCGGTCAGTCTTCGACGACGTGAGTCTCGAAGACCGACCGATATGAGGACCACTTCTCCCAGTCGAACTCTCCGTCTTTCACACAGTCGACAGCGCTGTACGCCATGAACAGCGCGTGGTGTGTGTTGTCGTGGGCGAACAGACCCTGCCGGCCGAAACTGAGCAGGCGTGGAAGTCCGCTTACCCAGGCGTCCAGACGGTCGAAATGGCGCTCGTAGCCCTCGCGGTAGATCGGGTAGGCTTGCCGCAGCCGGCGAACTTCACTGTGTAATACGGTGCCGATCTCCGGCAGGCCGGCGGTACGCAAATCGCGGCGGAGTTGCTCGACCAGCTCCGCGTCGCTTCTCTCCCAGAGCCCATCTCCCGGTGAGCAGGGAAGCTCGGCACACAGAGTGGTGCGGCCAACGGGCTCGGTGAGGGCCGCGTAGTTCTTGGTCTCGGATAAACGAGTGATCGCCACCGAGGCCTCGGGGAAATAGTGCGCGTCATACTCCGTGTACCGATCGACACCGAGCGTGATGTAGATCAGCAGCATAGCCCTGTATTCGATCTGCGACCCCGCCTCACGAACACTCTCCGGTGCTTCCGGCGACACCATGCGCGCCAGCAGCGAGATCGGCAGCGTCGACCACACCCAATCCGCCTCAAACGTGCGCGCGTCGTCGCCCCTGCGCACCGTTATCCGCCACGGTTCGGCCGGCCCGGAGGGGACTGTGAGCCGCTCGACCCGGCTGTCCAACTCGACTGTGGCCCCACGGCTCACGGCTTCCTTCCAGTATGCCTCGGCGATACTGCCGAAGCCGCGCCGCGGGTAGAAATAGTGACTGAATCCGACGGGTTTCACTCCAGGAACCCGACCCAGGATCTTGCGAACCAGCTTTCCGAACGAATTCGCCGCCACGCGTTTCTGTGCCTGTACCGCCGACAGTTTCTCGGGCTCCACTCCCCAGATCTTTCTCGCGTACGGGAAGTAGAAGTCCGAGCAAATCGTCGCCCCGAGGCTCGACTGGAGTACGGAGGCAAACGTCTGTGTGCCATGGTCTTGATCGGGTCGGGCGCGAAGCAGCATGTCCCGCGCGGCTCCGAGAGCAAACGTGGGGCTCAAGCGCAGCAGCAAGTCCAGCGGCTTGAGTGGAAAGTGAATCCAACGTCCGCGCAATCGGATCCGCCCGTGGCGCGGACGCTTCAGCAACTCGCCGTCAAGCAGCTGAATGATGTCCGCCAGTATTTTATCGTCGCAGGCCGGATGCAGCCTGTGGCTGCCGTAATCGACCCGCTGCCCGGAGACCTCGAAGCTGCCCGCGTTCCCTCCCACGGCAGTCTTCTGCTCGACGACTACCGCTCGGCCGCTCCCGGTCTGCTGAAGCTGGTCCGCGGCACCCAAACCGGCGGGGCCGGCTCCGAGGATAGCGACGCTCAGGTCACTCGTGGGCACCAGATGCTCGCTGTCTGAGACATGTAGGATACTCGGCCGCCTATGGGGAGGGTGCGTGATCTACGACCGGAATCAGCCGCGACGTTCGAGTCGACAGCCCGTGTCCTGGGAGGAACGCAGAACTGGGCCCTGAACCGGAAACCGGAGCATGGTGCGGCTCAGCTGCCCGAGCGGTTCCGGGTGAACTTCTGACTGATGAACTGGTAGCTTGACCGCGCCGCGCCGACGGCGCGCCGCCAAAACAAGAGCAAGGCGCCAGCAATCGCTGCCAGTGCCGAGGCGAGCGGCATTAGAGTCTCTGGACCGACGTACATTCAGTGGCCTCCCTGTGCCATTAGACTGTTCGAGCCTTTCGGTGCTCCCGCACCGTATCAAATATAGAGCCCATACCCATATGCTTACAGGTGGCCACATAACCGCATACATTACTTATACATACGAGCGAAACAACATCCGTCGCGGCCAGCGTGCCGGGCCATGACCTGTGGCAATCCCGCATCATCTATCGCAACCTGCGCCTCACGGCGAGACGCGAGGGACGAGCCCCGCCACGAGCTCGCCGGGATCGTAGGCGACGCCGCCTTTGAATACGAGCCGTATATCCCGCGTGTTGCGAATGTCGGCCAGAGGGTCGGACGTCAGGATCACCATATCGGCGACCTTTCCTACTTCTATGGTACCGACGCGATCCTGCCAACCCAGTGCGAAAGCGGCCTTGGAAGTCGCGGCGCGCAAGGCCTCTGACGGGGTGAGGCCCGCGCCGACCAACAGCGCCATTTCCTCGTGAAGCCCGAAGCCGGGATACTCCAGCTGATCTGTCCCGACGACGACCATGCCGCCGCGCGCTTTGAATCGGTCCACGAACTCGCCCATTCGCTTTAAGCTCTCCGCGGCGGCTTCCGCGCTTCCCGAAGGCAGCGTATCGCCAGCCAGGTCGGCAGCCATCTCGGCCGGCAGGTACGGTAAGGCAGGAGCCCCGGCATGAGCACCCGGATTGACCTGAAAGTAGACCCCTACGAGAGTCGGTTCGAGCCACACGTCCTCGGCTACCATCGCTGCGATCAGCCGATCCTCCAGCGCCGGGTCGATAGTCCGCCAGAGATCGATCCAGGCGGGTCGCTCATTCTGCATCGACCCCGATTGGCCCTTGTCCGTTTGTAGGAGCGGGGCGAGTAGGACGACGTGGTTCACACCGTCGAGACCCATCCGAAACGCAGCTTCCAGCTCTTGCGCGTTCGTGGCCACGTCGGGCGCATGCCCGTACACATCGATGCCGCGCCCCTCAGCCGTCTCGAGCACACTGGCCAAACGGTCCGGTGTCAAGTGAGTCTTGATCTTCAGACCGTCGACGCCACGCTCGATCAGCTCCGTCACGAGGCGGCCGAAGGTGGCGGCGCTGCTATCGCGATTGAACCTGGCGGCGACGCGACCCGACACGAATATGCGCGGTCCGGGATAGCTGTCATTCTGGGCTCTCTGAGCGAGCGCGAGGACCGCGCTCAGCTGATGGGCGCTGGCCATCTCGCGAACTGTCGTGATTCCTGCTGCGAGCCTCAGTACCTGGGCCTGCGCGGTCCACACGCTGTCCTGGAGCCACCAGAGGTGCACGTGGGTATCGATGAACGCCGGCAACACCCAGTGGCCGGTGCCGTCGATCAACCGGGCATCCGGCGGAAGGGGGCACGACGCGCGATCGCCAACGCACTCGAAGCGGCCGTCACGCACCAAGACGACCGCATCACTGAGAGGCCCCTGCATTGTGCCGTCGATGAGGACAGAGCCGACGACGGCGATCGGCTCGGGAGGAGCCGAGGATCCGCCCCCACATGCGACCCCGAGGAGTAGTGGCGCCGCGGTCAGAGCCCGGAAGTGGGTGCGGCTGCGGGTCTCACGTTGGTACATAATCACCTAATGCGTCCGCGACATCGACGAGAACCTGGTCGACGCGCGGCGACTCGGCGTCGGTCCAACCCTCGGGCAGCGGGAATATCAGCCGCACGAGCGCCTCATCGGAACGACGCTTGAAGACGCCGTCGCGGAGCATCTGCCACTTGACGAGGTATTCGTTTGCTTCTCGGCGACCCCGCCCCTCGTACCAGTAATAGACCAGCGCCCTTCGCCCCGACGTGTGCTCGACGATATACCGGTTGACGGTGCCGGAGACCGTGCTGCTCGTCAGCACGACGCGGTTGTGCTGGACGGGCTCCCAGCCGGCGCCCGGAAGGCAATTGCGGGGCGAGTGAATACTGGCGCCCCGCGCCTGCTTGCCGTAGTAGGCAACGTAGAGGCCGAATTCCTGACCTTCCGGTGACGCGTAGGTGCGAATGACGTAATCATCCGCCCTCAGCATCTGCTCTTCTCCTTCGGTCATTTCGTGATCGCCGGTGGCGACGAAGTCACCAAAGCGGGCCGGCAGCTCTTTGAGCGGCTGCATCAGCGAACGGCTCTCCGAGGGCTGCAAAATTCCCCGACCGACCATACCCAGCAAGAAAATCACGGCCGGGAACGCCGCCAGCATCAGTGTTCGGCGTGCACTCATGTCGCGCTCCGGGGCCGCTCGACTGTTCGCAGCGCCAACATGATGAGCGCGATCCCCGCCAGGGACACGAGGAAAACAATGATGCCGGCTGATTCATGGATGGCGCCCTCGGCCCCTTCTGGCCCCAGGTAGTAGACGAGGTAGCCGGTGGCGAAGACCCTCAGGGCGTTGGCGAGGAGGGCGCACGGAATTGCCAACAGTAGGAGTGTCACTCGACTCCAGGCCCGCGTCAGACCGGTGCCGCCGATTAGCAGTGTCATGCCGAACAGCGCGGACAGAGACCTCAGACCGCTGCAGGCCTCAGCCACGAAGAGCTCGTGCCCCGGCAACTGGATGATGTTCCCAGCCACGGTGGCCGGGACGTGCCGGAACTGCAGCAGCTCGACGGCTACTTGCGAAGCCAGGAGCTGCAGCGGGAGGGTCAACGAGTTGAGCACCACGGCCGGGAGCGGGATCGTGAACGCCAGCAACGCTACCGGAAGCCACCAGGCCCGCAGCTGGGGCACCCCGTAGAAGTAGATCACGAGTCCGCAGGCAGCGAGAAGAGCGGAGGACCGCAAGGTAAATAGCTCAGCCGCAATACTGGACATCCAGAACAAGACGACTGCGGCCACGATCACGGCACCGCCGACCGCCGGACTCGGCTGCTGATCGCTCCCTCTCCAGCTCTGCCATGCAAGGTAGCCCGCCACAGGGAGGAGCAGGAATCCGTGCCTGTAGTCGTCGCTCGACGCCCAGTCCCGTACCAGGCTGGCCAGGGCGGGTCCGTACAGGGCGAAGAACATCAGAATGGACAAGCCGAGGCCGACGCGAACCGCCGCCGTGCCGGCAGCATCGACATGTACGGGTGCTGGGCGAGCTGCGCGATCGGCGGTAACGTCGAGCACCTTCACGGGGACTCCATTCCCGTCAGGTGGTTTTGCGGACGCTGCGCCACAACAGGACGGCCAGGCACACAAAGGTCGCGGGATAGATGATAATCTCCGCGACGTTCTTCACGATGGCGCGGTTCAGTGCCGTGACCGCTTCGGGAGGTACCTGGCGCATGACCTCCGGAGCGACGGTGAAATAGAGCACACCCATGACCAGAAGACTGACCGCAGCGAGGCCGAAGACGCCTGCCATTATTCGCACCTGGACAGGACGTGAACGCGGTTGGAGGAGGAACCCGAAAGCGAGGAGGCCGAGACCAAGCGCCGTCATTGGCAAGCTGTCAAACGTCTGGCTAAGAGTGGCGAACTCCCATGAGCTGCTGCCAAAGTTGGACGGGTTCCACAGTAGCCCGAGATCGACCAGGCCAACGACCGTGAACGCGGTACCGAGAAGTGTGACGACGGTTGCGGCGACGGCTTCCGAGCCGCGAACCCGCAGAGCGCCTCGTTCCCGGCGCAGCACGATCCGGTCAACACCACCATTCTGGTCGCCGGATTCCCGATCCGCCTCCGAAGTTGCTGGAGCCGTAGAGCTCGTCTGCGTTTCATTCATGGTCGCGTCCGCGTCGGAGTGCTCATGTAAGGGCCGCAATGTGGATTCCGCCGCCCGCCTCACGGGCCTGGCGCAGAGCAGTCTGAGCGGCGGCAAAGCGCGACAGGTTCGCGATCCTGTCTGCGACCCAGATCGTCCGGCCGTCAGCTCCATTCTCGCCCGCTCGGCCAGCAGCCGGGCCCGCGGCCGGTGACGAAACCGGCAGCTCGACGATGCCGGCGCTCCACGAAACGTCGCTGACCGACTCCAACTCGTCCATCATAGTCTGTGTAAGACGACGCACCATCAGCGTCGTTCCGGCGATCGACGCGTCGTAAGCCACAATGGCGAGCTCCAGATCATCGAGCCAGGCGCATGCGTCCGACCCCCTCACGTTGGCATTACACACGGCCGCCACCTCGCGGCGTAGTGCTTCCACGTCCACAACCCGGGACGGGTCGGTCGGACCCAGAACCGCGCAGGCGAGATTGGCTTCGTTGCGCCGGGCCAGCGACCCGAGAACTCCGAGCGCACCCACGAGACCGGCCAGATTGTTGAGACCGGTGCCGTCCGGGAGCGAACTCTCCTGCGTGGCCTGGATCAGGCGCTTGATCGCGAGAAGGCGCCGCAGCTTTGCCGTCACCAGCCGAGACCGAACCGGCTCCTTGATTATATCCCACGCGCCCGCGTGCATCGCCGCCGCCTGGTCGTTCTCCCGCCAGGAATTGGGACAGTAGACGAGGATCGGAACACTCGGATCGAGCTCGCCTGCAGTCAGCGCCCGACACAGCTCCGCCGCGTTGAGATCGGGGAGCCCTTCATCGATCACGACGATATCGGGATCGACGAGGCCTGCATCGCGGAGGGTCTGAGCGGCTGTGCGGACTCTTACGAAAGTGAAGCCCAGCGGCTCGAAGACGGCGCAAAACGCGGAAGCGAACCACTCGCGACCGCTCGACAGCAGAACTCGGACTGTCTCAGTACGGTCGTTGGTCCTGACGTCGAGCACCTATCAGGCCTCTAGACCGTCGTCGTCGCCGGGCTCCAGTCCGGTTCGCAGGTCCCTCGGGGCCGGAGGCTGAGAACCCTCCCGCGCTAGCATCACCGGCAGAGTCCGCAGCATGATTCGCATGTCGAACCAGAGCGACTTCCGGCGCACGTACTCGAGATCGTACTCAAGCTTCGTTCTAACGTCGTCCACCGTCTGATCGTAGCCTTGGTTGACCTGCGCCCAACCGGTAATGCCCGGTCGAACCCGCTGGCGGAGCGAGTACTCGGCGATCTCCCTGCGCAGCTTGCCCACGAAGTTGGGGCGCTCAGGCCGTGGACCAACCACCGACATGTCGCCCCGCAGCACGTCCCAGAACTGGGGGATCTCGTCCAGGCGGTAGCTCCTGAGGAACCTCCCCACACGCGTCGTGCGCATGTCGTCCTTGGACGCCCACACGGGTCCGGTCTGGTGCTCGGCGTCAACGCGCATGGTCCTGAACTTGTGGATCATGAACGGACGACCGCCGAGATCGACGACCCTCTGGCCGCTGTGCGACGTGGTACGCGCGAACTGGCGTCGGTCGAGCCCGATCCGCAGCTGTCGATACAGGACCGGGCCGGGGCTGTCCAGCTTGATCACGACGGCGAGTATGAGAATGAGCGGCGAGAGTGCGACGAGCGCCACCGTCGCGATCACGATGTCGAGCGTTCGGTAGACCCTTCCCGGCCATCCGGGGGAATCGGCGTTCTCGGCCGACACGTTCCCGATCGACGTCCTGGGAAGCGCACCGAGGCTCGGTCGGAGTCTCTGTTCGCTGCCCGTGTTGGCTCTTGCCCGCTTGAGCGGATCCGTCCCGCTGATCATTGTAGCGTTGCGCCTAACGCTTGTAGGTGGACTAGAAATTCGTGTTGAAGATCCGGGTGAACAGAAAGACGAGGCCGGCGGCCGTGGCGATGCCACCCAGGATCTTGGCCGTCGTCAAGCCGCTCCCCCCCGGCGGAACGTAGAGCTCGTCACCCGACATCACTCCGAGCTCCACCAAGCTCACGTTCGTGAAGGCGAGCTGCCCGTACGGGTCGGTATACGCGTCCCCGAGGCGTCGAAACTCGGCCTGGTTCAGTTTCGCGCTGCCGGCCGGACCACCGGCCAGCATGATCGCCTGCGACACGGTCGTCTCTGGCGGAATGTCGTAGAACCCGGGCGACGCGATTCCGCCGATGATAGCGATCCTCTTTGTCACGGTCACCCGGACCTGCGGATTGCGGATGTACACGGCGAGACCCGCCCGAATCGCCTCCTCCGCCTCCGAGTAGAGAACCCCCTGCATCGAAATGGGGTCGATCGTGGGTAACACCAGGTTCTTCTGGCGGTCGAGGGTGAAAGTCCCCGTGAATTCGGCCATACCCTGAACAACCAGCTGCAGCGCATCCGAGGGTTGGAAGTCGCCGTTGACGAGCCGCCCCTCGGCGACCGACAGCTCATACTGCAGGGTCTTTACATCGAGGTTCTTCTGTTGCTCGGCCTGAGCCAACTGGACCTTGAGCTCTGCGACCTGAGCCTCCAGATCAGCGCGCGTCGCGTACTTGCTGCCTGTGCTGGCCTGCTGTGCCGTTACGGGATGCGGCAACAATAGCAGAACAGCGAGTGCGAGTGCCGGCCGGCACTTCATCATCATCGTCTCCCCCACGAAATAAACCTCGACTTGCCCGGCACAGGTATCCTACCACGAAAAACTTCGCCAGGGGGCCCCTGCCAGGCAAGTCGGGACACAAGTGTAACTGGCTTCGTTGGTCGTGAATCGGCGCGTTCCGTTCGCGCTCACGGGGAAGGATCTGCAGATCCCGCACCAGCCGGAAGTGCCGCCAGCAGGGAGTCTTCCGCTACAACCCGGTCTTGGGTGTCGCGGAACCGCCACAAGGGTCAGCCCAAACCGTATTCGCGGATCTTGTAGAGCAAGGCACGGTAGCTGAGCTCGAGAATTCCGGCTGCCCGAGTTCGGTTGCCTTCGGTTACTTCGAGCGCCCGAGCGATGAGGTGGCGCTCCAGCTCGGCGGTTCGCTTCTTGACTGACAACTCATCCTCCGCAAGGGCCTCGAACGAGCGTGTGACAGCGGAATCGGGATGCTTTACCGCTTCGGGGAGGCTGTCGACGTCGATTGTCTCGCCGTCGGCCAGCACCATCGCCCGCTCGACGACGTTCTCCAGCTCGCGCACGTTCCCGGGCCAAGAATACGCGAGTAGCCGTTTCATGGCGGCCGGCTCGAAGCCCGTGATCTGGATGCCGAGCGCTTTGTTGTACTTGGTGAGAAAGTGCCGAACTAGCGGCGGAATATCCTCACCGCGGTGCTGCAACGGCGGCAGGTGAATGTGCACGACGTTAATCCGGTAGAAGAGGTCGGAGCGGAAACGCCCCTCTCGGACCTCCCGGTCCAGATCTCTGGCCGTTGCCGCAACGATCCGAACATCGACCTCACGCGGCTTCGATTCGCCCACGCGTCGTATCTCACCCTCCTGTAAGGCTCGCAGGAGCTTCACCTGCAGCGATTGCGGCAGCTCGCCGATCTCATCCAGGAACAAGGTGCCGCTGTGCGCTTCCTCGAACAGCCCGGCGCGCTCTCTGGCCGCACCGGTGAAGGCGCCCTTGGTATGACCGAAGAGCTCGGATTCGAGGAGATTCTCCGGAATGGCGCCGCAGTTGACCGCCATGAACGGGGCACCGGCACGTGGCGACGACGTATGAATCAGACGAGCGATCAGTTCCTTCCCTGTCCCACTGGCGCCTGTAACCATCACGGTGGAGCGATGCCGGGCGACTTTATCGGCGAGCTCGATAGCGGCGTTCATTCCACTGCTCTTGGCGATAATCTCGGTGTGACGGCGATCGGCGCTTACCTGGTCGCGCAGCCGCACCACCTCGCGCCACAGCTTCTCCCGCTCCTCGGCCTTCTTGAGCACCAGCACCACCTCGTCCGGCGCGAAGGGCTTGGCGAGGTAGTCGTAGGCCCCCCGCTGCATCGCCTCGACAGCGAGCTCTTCCGAGCCATATGCAGTCATCATGACGACCAGACCGTCGCCCCCCTTCTTGCGGTACTCGTCGAGGAAACTGAGCCCATCCAGTTGCGGCATCCGAACGTCGCACAGGATAATGTCGGCCTCGTCCTCGATGGCTTTTTTCAGTCCTTCGCGACCATCCGAAGCTGTGCCGACATCGTACCCCTCATCTTCCAGCAGCAGTGAGACGGTGCGTCGAACGCCCGCCTCATCGTCGATCACGAGAACATTCATGGCGTATTCCTGTTGGTTGAGACCGGAAGCAGGACGGTGAAGGCCGCGCCCTGCCCGATTCCCCGTTCGACGTAGATGTCCCCTCGCATCGCTTCGACCAGTCGCGCCGAGACGGCCAACCCCAGCCCGGTTCCGCGACCGGGCTCCTTGGTGGTATAGAACGGCTCGAACACTCTGGTCACTTCATGCTCCGGGATCCCATTGCCATTGTCGGCGATCGTAATCCGGGCCATGGGAGCGCCGGGAGCGATGGTCAGGTTCTGGATGCCCTCGTTCAGCGCTTGAAGACGCCTCAGGTGTGAGTAGTCGACTCCCTTTGGATCGGAGGCACGACGCGGTGCCGGCCCGCGGCCCGATTCCTCGTAGGTCGTCTCGGCGACCTCGATCCTGATTAGCGCGTTCTCTATGCCCTCCAGAGCATCGCACGCGTTCAACATCAGATTGACCAACAGCTGCTGCATATGGGTCGGATCGGCATGCACGCGAGGCAGCGCGTCGGTCATTTGTCTCTCTACTTCTACGCCCTTCAGTTGGCCCTGGAGTTCCAGCAACTCGACTGTCGACTCGATTGTGTCCTTGATGTCGATCGGTCGTAGGGAAGCGCTCCGGGGACGCGCGTAGTCGAGCAATCCCCGAATGATGCGATCGATGCGCTCCGCCTCCACTCGAATCTCATCCGTCCACCCGGCCTCCGCCGTTCCCTTCCGCCGTGCCAGCTCCAGATAGCCGAGTATGGCCCCCAGCGGGTTGCCGATCTCGTGGGCGACACCTGCCGCCAGCATCCCGAGCGTGGCCAGCTTCTCCGCCTGAACGAGCTCGGATCGTGCTTCCGTGAGCTCACGGTTCGTCTCGTCCAGAGACTCGATGTTCTTTGCGAGCTTCTGCTGGTTGCTAATCAGCTTCACCGTCATGGCGTTCACGCTCGCTGCAAGTCGCCGCATCTCACGGGAGCTGCCTCCGGACAGCTCATAGGCGTCGTCTCCGGCGGCGATGCGTTCGGTTCCCTCGACTACTTCCTCGACCGGCCGCAGCACGAGGCGGGAGAGCAGATAGTCGCCGGCCAGCACCAGTACGTAGGCGTATACGGCCGCCAGCGTCACGATGATCGCTGCCAGGTTGCCGGATGGCCCGATAATCGGCAGCCAGAGGACCGTCACGTATGCCGCAGCCAGCAGCGAGATGAAGAGGAGGATCGCAAGACCGCTCAGCATCTTGAACCGCAGCGACAGAGCCATTCCGTCCCGTGCGGCGCCTGCTCCGGGGCTGCGTTGAATGGGCCCATCTCGTTCGGCCCCACCTGGCGCTGGGAGACCGACAACCGTCGTCTCTGTTTGCACGTCCTCCTCTTCTCTCGGGTACTGAGAATTGGACGTCTCGCGGAGGCTCGGCGTCACACGACCGGCCGCTGGAAACCGGGCCGCGGTGGGAAATCCATCGACTCTGTGGCGCCGACGCTTCGCTGGTTGGGCCCCGCCAATCGATCGACCAGCAGTATAATTGTATATTTGTACGTATATTATGACTACTAGTCTCTATCTGATCCCTAATATACTGTATTTATAGGCTATATTGATCACATCCAGCGACATCTATTGACATTCGCATGGATCCTGCATAGGATCGCGGCATCGGTCGCATTGCGTGGGGCGGGAGTGGGGTCCGACATGGACTCGCCCGCTCAACCAGAACGGATCAAACGGAGGAGAACACATGTCACCCGATGCACTGTTCGCCGCACCGCCGGAGCATCACATGCGCTTCTCGGAGTATGGAAAGCGCCTGGGAACGGAGCCCGAGGTCGAGGGCATTCTGGAATTGTGCCGGGCCCTGAATGTGCGGTTCCTGCGGCTTACGTTCACCGACATCCTCGGACAAACGAAGAACGTCGAAGTGCCGGCGAGCCAGTTTCGGAAGGCTCTCGAAGGCGAGATCATGTTCGACGGTTCGTCGATCGAAGGCTTCGTCCGCATCGAGGAGAGCGACATGCTCCTCAAGCCGGACCTCCGAACCTTCCGCGTCTTTCCGTGGGGGAATCCCGAGTCGCGGGTAGCGCGCCTCATCTGCGACGTCTACAACCCGGACGAGACACCGTTCGCCGGCGATCCCCGTCTGGCGCTCAAGCGCGTCGCGGCGGCTGCTGCCGAGCTTGGATACATCATGAACGCCGGCGTGGAAGCCGAGTTCTTCCTCTTCCAGCGAAATGGGCAAGGTGAGCCCACGACTGTAACGCACGACCACGGCGGCTACTTCGATCTGACCCCCGTTGATCTCGGTGAGAAAGCGCGGCGGATGATCGTGAACGACCTGGAGGCCATGGGCTTCGAAGTCGAGGCGGCTCACCACGAGGTCGCCCCGGGCCAGCATGAGATCGACTTCAAGTACGCAGATGCCCTCAGCACTGCCGACGACCTGGCCACATTCCGTTTCATTGTTCGCAACGCGGCGCTGGCTCACGACCTTCACGCCACGTTCATGCCGAAGCCGATATTCGGGCAGAACGGCTCGGGCATGCACACGCACCAGTCGCTGTTCAAGGACGGAGAGAACGCTTTTTTCGATCCAGACGGCGAGTACGAGATCTCCGACGTCATGCGGCACTACATCGGAGGCCTGAAGGCTCACGCGGCCGCGATCGCGGCAGTCACCAACCCGCTCGTAAACAGCTACAAGCGGCTGGTCCCGGGCTACGAGGCACCGGTGAACATCGCGTGGTCTCGCCGCAACCGGTCACCACTCATTCGCGTACCGGAGCGGCGCGGAGTCGGGACTCGGATGGAGTTCAGGATGCCCGATCCGTCATGCAATCCGTACTTGGCGCTGGCCGTGCAGCTGGCCGCAGGACTCGACGGACTACGAAACGAGATCGATCCCGGCCCGCCAGTTGATACCAACGTGTGGAAGCTGAGCGAGGAAGAGCGCGACAGGTACAAGATGGGAACGCTCCCCGCGAACCTCGGCGAGGCCATCGTCGAGTTCGAGAAGGACGCTGTCATCAGAGAGGCGCTCGGCGAACACATTTTCGTTCACTATGTGGACGCCAAGAAGAAGGAGTGGGGTGAGTATATTGCCCAGGTCAGCGACTGGGAGTTGGAGACCTACCTCCCGACCTACTGAGCGACTCGATCACTCAGACGCCAAACGGGCGGCGGGATCCCGGATCTCGCCGCCCGTGTCTTTGTCCCCGCGAAGCACCTCCTAAGCTCCTTCAGCCAGCGCGATGGACTGGGTTCGAATGGCCGTCACGGCGACGATCAGTGTAGAGAGCCCCGGTTGTTCTGCCTGCCGTATCTCATCGACGACTTCGCGAATGCGACTCAAGTCCTGGGCAAATCGCTGCCTGAAGTCGGCGCGTGCCCCCTCGATCTCATCGGCTGAGCCAATCTCGCGAAGGATCGCGGCAGCCATGCGCGCCCGGGCGCTGTCGAGCTCGGAACCGAGCAACTGTACGGCGCGCTGCTGCCACACATCGGACTCCGGGAGGGCGGCCAGCTGCTCTTGCAGCCACGGGAAGTCGATCTCATCGGTGAGCCCGAAATAAACTTCCCCGGCGAGCTTTGCAGACAATCCGGAGGCCCGCGCAAGCTGAGCCACCGGAAGCAACGAGTCGACGTACTCGAAAGTGACCAGGTCTGCGGCCAGCTCCGGGTCTAGGCCATCCATCTCGTGCATTGCCCGTCGACTGTCCAAATTCATCCGGCCGGTTTCAGTCAGCAACGAACCGAAGTCCCTCCTCAGCTCCCTGACCGGCTCGAGCAGTGAGTTTACGGCATCATCGATGCTTTGCGTCTCACCGGCGTTGGACAGGATCCAGCGCGCGGTTCGTTCGAGCGTATCGCCGACACTCAGCAACCACTGGAGCTGCAGCCCCGCCGTTACCGTTCCGTCCAGAGCCTCGAGCCGTCTGTAGAGAGAACCGGCATCGCCGAGCCGATACGCCACGTAGGTTGCGCGGGCTACATCCGCAAGAGAGCTCCCGCCTTCCTGAACTAAGCGAAGATGCCCGGTGGAGCCGAGCCGGTCGACGATCAGATTCGTGAGGGCCGCCGCGATGATTCGCGATCTCAGCCTGTGATCCGCCAATCGCTCACTTCCGACCGCCGCTACAATCGTGTCGGGGAAATACGATGCGAGCAACTCGAACGTGGCAGGGTCCTGCGGCAGATCGGAATCGGCGATCGCCCGTTTGAGCTGCATCTTGGAGTAAGCCAGCATCACCGAGAGTTCCGGTCGTGTCAGTGACTGGCCGAGTTCCTCGCGCTCGACCAGTTGCTCGGCCGTCGGCAGGTCCTCGAGTTGCCGGTCCAGCATCCCCTCCCGCTCCAGCACCGTCAGCGCATAGCGAAATTCGCCCGGCAAATTGCTCGCGCGCTGCTGGTCGAGGCTCACGGCCAGGCTCTGCATGTAGTTGTCGCGGAGCACATCCTCGACCACCACGTCGGTCGCATCCTGGAGCAGTCGGTTACGCTCGGAGGGCTTCAGCGCCTGTTGGTCGACGGCGGCGTCCAGCAGGATCTTCAAGTTGACCTCATGATCGGACAAGTCGACGCCGGCCGAATTGTCGAGGGCGTCAGTATTGAGGCGACCGCCGCTCAAGGCGTACTCGATCCGGGCCTTCTGCGTGAGCCCGAGGTTGCCGCCCTCACCGATCACTCTGACCCGTAAGTCCGTGCTACTCACGCGCACGGTATCGTTGCCCGGGTCGCCGACATCCGCATCGGTTTCCTGACTCGCCCGGACATACGTTCCAATGCCACCGTTCCACAGCAGGTCGGCGGGAGCGCTGAGTACGGCCCGGACGAGGGCCTCGCCGTTTGTCTCTTCACCCTCGATGAGCAGAAGCTGACGGATCTCCGGAGACAGGTGGATCGACTTTGCGCCACGCTCGAAGACTCCCCCACCGGGGCTGATCAGGGACGTGTCGTAGTCGGCCCAGCTGGATGTAGGCATGTCGAACAGCCGTTTGCGCTCGTGCCAGGATTTCTCGGGGTCCGGGTCCGGATCGATGAAGATGTGACGGTGGTCAAAGGCGGCGACGAGTCGAATCGTGCGGCTCAGCAACATCCCGTTGCCGAACACGTCTCCGCTCATGTCGCCGATACCTACGACTGTGAATTCTTCGGTCTGGATGTCGGTGCCCATCTCACGGAAGTGTCGCTTGACGGATTCCCAGGCTCCTTTTGCGGTAATTCCAAGCGCTTTGTGGTCATACCCTCTGGATCCACCGGACGCGAACGCGTCACCGAGCCAGAACTCGTACTCGGATGCAAGCGTGTTGGCGACGTCCGAGTTCTTGGCCGTCCCCTTGTCGGCGGCCACGACCAGATAGGGGTCTTCCCCGTCGAGGGCTCGGACGCCCGCCGGGTGCTCGACCTTGCCGGCTCGGACCGTGTCCGTCACGTCCAACAAGGCGCTGATGAACTCGCGGTAGCTGGCCAGACCCGCATCGCGTCGCGCCGCGGCCGCCTGGGGCGGGCGCCGCACGATGAACGCGCCTTTGGATCCAGCCGGAACGATCACCGCATTCTTCACCTGCTGAGTCTTCACCAGACCCAACACCTCCAGCCTGAAGTCGTCGATACGATCGCTCCACCGAATGCCGCCGCGGGCCACGGAATCCATTCGAAGGTGCGCACCTTCGGTGTTCGGGCTTTGGACGTACACTTCGAACTTGGGCCTGGGACGAGGGATGAAGTCCAGACGCTCGCAGTCGAACTTCAGCGCGATCGCCGCATCTCCGGACTCGCGCACCTGCTGCTGAAAGAAGTTCGTGCGTGTCGTCGCTCGAACCAGCTCCAGCAGGCGGCGGCAGGTTCGATCGTCCTCGATGCTGCGAACTGCGTCGAGAGAATCCAGGTACTTGCTGATCAGGCGCCGCTGCTTGGACCTGCGGGTTGAATCGTTGAGGCCGGGGTCGAACCGCGTCTCGAAGATCTCATAAAGGAGGCGGGCGCTCTTGGGGTGATCGGTCAGCGGGCGGCGGGCACTCGTGCGACTGGTGACGGATCCGATCTGGAACGCGTAGCCGGCATAGGCACGGAGCACGGCCACCTTACGCCACTCGAGCCCTGCTGAGAGGACGAGAGAATTGAACGGATCGTCGTCGGTCCGCCCCGTTTGGATCGCGATCAAGGCAGCCGCGACGCGCGGCTCGACCTCCTCGCGATCGATGTCCCACTTGGCGGGAAACTCGACTCGGAACCGGTGAATCGTGCTACGGCCACTGGCACCGGTCTGACCCATTTCCAGCGCATCGGCCTCGATGACCCGGAAGCCGAGATTCTCAAGCGTTGGCATGACGTCGCTGAGCACGAACAGGCCACGCGGCGCATAGATCTTCAGGAGCGCGGAGGTGGGACTCGGGTCGTCCAGCTCCTCAAGCACGACTTGCTGGACACCGGTGTCTTCGAGCTCGTCGAGGTGAACCATATCCTGGACGGCGGAATCGGTGTCGACCGTGGCCATGTACTGCACGGAGAAATCGTCTCGATGCCGATCGATCCCAGGTCTGGGCGGTGAAGCCGCTCGAGCCGTCCTGCTCCAGCCGCAGCGTCGGCGTGTTGCCCGTCTTGACGTGGAGGTCGGCAACGGGGGTGTTCGTGCCGATACCGATGTTGCCGCCGTCATCGACGTACAGCGCGT
>JBFILW010000011.1:0-30987 GCA_041612005.1 Gemmatimonadota bacterium | reverse complement strand
TGGCGAAGACGGTGCCGGGCGCCTGCGTCTGACGGTGTTCGGCGTACGCGGGGAGGATCCGCGCGCGGAGATCTCCAAGACGGCGAGCGAGCGTGGCTGGACGCTATGGGAGCTGCACCTGGAGCGGGAGAGCCTCGAAGATGTGTTCCGTGAGATGACGGTAGGCCGATGAGCTTCTCCAACATTTGGGCGGTAGCGCGCCGTGAGCTGCGCGGATTCTTCGACCATCCGACCGCCTACATTCTTCTCGTAGTCTTCTTCGGCATCAATTTCTTTTTCTTCTTCCGAACGGTCTACGTATCGGGTGAGGCGTCCCTGCGTCAGATGTTTATCCTGCTGCCGTGGTTGTTGCTCTTCTTCGTACCGGCTGTTTCGATGCGGTCGCTGGCGGAAGAGCGTCAGACGGGCACAATGGAGATCGTCCTCTCGCAGCCGATCCGCGAAATCGAGTTCCTGCTCGGCAAATACCTGGGTGTTCTCTGCTTCCTGCTCATCGCGCTGATCGGGACTCTGGGCGTGCCGTTCGGGATCAGCCTCGGCGGCGATTTGCACGGTGGGGTGATCCTGGCGCAGTACGTGGGGACGGCCTTGTTGATCGCGGGGCTCGTGGCCGTGGCGGTGTGGGCTTCTTCCACGACCCGCAACCAGATTACCGCGTTCATACTCGCCATCGCAGTCACCTTCGCCCTCTACTCGTTGAGCCTCGACGTCGTGATGCTCAGCATCCCGCAGTTCCTCGCTACTGTGTCCGTACGACTCGGGATTCTCTCGCACTATGAGAATATCCAGCGCGGGGTGATCGACCTGCGCGACGTGATCTACTTCGTGACCCTGAGCGCCGCGTTCCTCGGTCTCGCCTACTGGGGGCTGCTTCGGCGGCAACTTTACAAGCGGGGCAGCCGCTACAGGGCACTTCGGTTCGGCATCCTCGGGATCGTGGGGATCTGCATCGCGGTCAACCTCGTGGGCCGACACATCCGAGGCCGGTTGGATCTGACGCCGGGCAAGGTCTACACTCTTTCATCCGAGTCGCGGCAGGTACTGGCCGACCTCGACGATCTGGTGACCATGAAGTTCTTCGCATCGCGCGAGCTGCCGCCTCAGGCAGATCTCATCAAGCGCGACATCGAGGACATGCTGGTTGACTACGTAGCCGCCGGCGCCCCCAACCTGCAGCTGCAGCGACTGACGCCGGGAGGCAGCAATGAGGACCAGCAGGAAGCCACACGCCTCGGAATCCCGGGAATCCGGTTCAACGTCCTGGGAGAGGAAGAATTCCAGGTCAAGCAGGGATATCTGGGTATAGCCGTTCAGTATGCGGACCGCACCGAGCTCCTACCGGTCGTTCAACGCACCGACGAGCTCGAGTACCGGCTGACGAGCGCGATCAAGAACGTCATCACCGAAGGCAGGTCAACGATCGGCTTCCTTACGGGACACGGGGAGCCGGAGCCGAGGCAGGTCTTGAACACGGTGGGCGGACGCCTCCTCGAGCGATATCAGCTCATTCAGGTCGATTTGCGGGCGGACACCGCGGCCATCCCGGATTCCGTGGATATCCTCATCGCGCTCGGTCCGCGAAATCCTCTTCAACAGCGTGAAGGCGACGAGCTGCGTCGCTTCCTGGAGAGCGGCGGCCGGCTGATGCTCCTCCTCGAGGGCATGGACGTGAATCAGGAAATACTACTCGCGAGCCCGCTGGAGCACCCCGTCCTCGACTCGCTCCTCAGCTTGTACGGGCTGGGTGTCGGCCGTGCCCTCGCGTTCGACCTCCGGTCCAATGCCCCTGTGTCGACGACGGGGCCGACTGGTCTGCCGCTCATGGTGGCGTATCCCTTCTGGCCGGCTACGCTGCCGGCTTCGACCCACGTGATGGTGGCCAATGTGGGCACGGTGATCACGCCGTGGGCGAGCCCGATCGAGTTCTCGTTCGCCGACACGCTGAACCTCGTGCCGCTGCTCAGGACGTCAGAGCTCGGCGGGAGGGCGAACGAGGAAGTGATCATCAGCCCGGACCGGGACTGGACTCCGTTCCAGGACAGCATCGCGCCCCAGCTGGTCGCCATCGCCCATACCGGGACGGCCGTCGGGCTCGGTCGGCTGGTGCTGGTCGGCAACTCGGCCTTCGCCGGTGATGGCTTCGCTGGACAGAACGCCGGCAACCTCTCGTTCTTCCTCAACGCCGTCGACTGGCTGGCGCAGGACGAGGCTTTGCTGGCGATACGATCCAAGAACCGGGCGCCGGGGGTGCTTCTGTTCAGGTCGGAGGCCGTGCGCGATGGGGTGAAGTACGCGAACTTGTTCGGTGTACCGCTTCTGTTCGTACTGTACGGAGCCATGCGCCTGCTCCGGCGGCGGCGCCTGCAACGACGCGCTTACGAACCGGCATAGCGATAGCCTGACGCAGGGAGCGCTCGCATGAACCGGAAGCAACTCGGCATCATTTTCGGGGTGCTGGCGCTCCTCATCCTCATTTATGCGATCGGCCGGCTCGGCAATCCGGGCGCCAGTCGGCTACTCGGCGGCGGGATCCCCACCGACGAGGCGATCGATACGACCACCTCCATCATCCACGTGCGCCTCTCCGGTGGTGCCGACACGGTTCGCATTGAGCGCCGAACGAGTGGATGGCAGGTGAACGGCTACGCGGTCGATGCGCTCCGACTCCAGCGACTGCTCGGGGTTCTCGACACGGCAAGGGTGCGAGAGGTCGTGGCGCGCAGTCCGGACAATCACGTGCGTCTTGGCGTCGATGACGCTGGAGCCGCGAAGGTAACGATCGGCGAGCTCACATTCCTGCTCGGCAGCTCGGAGGCGGGCAGCTACTACGCGCGCCTGCCCGATAGCGCCACCGTCTACTTGTTCCCCCCGGGCGCCGGCCGGCTTCTGACAGAGGATGCGAACGCCTGGCGCGATCACGTGATTGCCCGAGTGGACAGCAGCATGGTGCGGCGTATCGTGATCGGGCAGCCGTGGGGGGTCGTTACGCTTCGGCGCGTCGAAGGCGGCTGGCTGGTCGGCGATCTGGCGGCCGACTCGATTAAGGTGCGGGACCTCCTGCGCCAGGTGACACAGCTTACGGCAAGCGGGTTCGCGGCCGAGTCGGCTGCGCTGGCAGCCGATTTCGAGAACCCCGCCGCCTCACTCGACCTCTACACGGTAGACATGGGAGATGAGGCCGGACCCGCTCTCTCACTTCTGTTTGTGCTCGATCCCACGGAGGGGGCCTTCTTAGCACGCCGGGCCGATCGCCTCGAGGTGTACGAGGTGCCTGAATGGACGGTGCGCCGCCTCCTGCCGGCAGCAGACGAGCTCATCGCCGTCTCGGACAAGTGACTGACGAACGCAAGTGCAACTCCGAGACCTGGAGAAAAGCGAAAGGGCCGGCGAGAACGCCGGCCCTTTCTTCATCCACCCATCATCCACCCACCTGCATTGGATCGTTCGAGCTACTTGACGGTCACATCGATCTTGCGGGCCTTGGCCTCCGCGGCCTTTGGCAGCGCGACGCGAAGAACCCCGCTCTCGAGGTTGGCCTCCAGGCGGTCTGCGTCCACCGAGCGTGGCAGCGAGAAGCTGCGGGTGAACCGACCCAGGGACCGCTCGCGCAGGTGATACGTTCCCGTCTGCTCCTCCCTCTCGGCACTCCGCTCCCCGCGGATCGATAGAATGCCCTGCTCCAGGGTCACTTCGATGTCATCCCGGTCGTAGCCGGGGACGTCGATCTCGACCGCGTACGCGTCCTCCGTCTCGACGAAGTTCGCCGGCGGCGTCCAGCCCTCCCACTGATTCGTAGGCCAGGCGATGAAATCACCGAACAGCCGGTTCATCTCGTCCGAGATCTCCGGCAGGTAGCGCCGCATGGTCCGGTTTCGAGTCGTTGGAAGTCCCATCGTTACTCCTCCTGTCTTGAATGACTGCTATGTCCTCATGCCTGGCTCCGGCGGCCCGATCGTGTGGCCGCTGGCGCCGAGTCTCGCAGGGGGCAATTGCAATCGGAATGCCAGATTCGGAGGGGACTTATCTGCCGTTTTTGCGGCGGCCGGTCGGCGCGGTTTGCCGAAAGTGCACCTCGTCTGCCGTCGCGACAGTCGCGGCTCCGGCGGGCGGGCTGGGTTGCGGAGGTCGGAGATTATGCCGAAATGTACCGGATGAGACTCAGGCTGAACGTGACTGGAGATGAGAAGGTCTAGATATGAGTCAAGTCGTTCCAGTTCTCGCGATTGTCGCCCTGCTCGGATCGGCCGTGGTCGCTGGTGTCTTCTTCGCCTTCTCGACCTTCGTGATGAAGGCTCTGTCCCGCTTGCCGGCGCCCGAGGGCATCGCGGCCATGCAGTCGATCAACGTTGTCGTGATCAATCCGATGTTCCTGGGGGTTTTCGTCGGGACCGCCGCGGTCTCATTAGGAATGGCGACAGTGGCTGCCCTCGACTGGGGTCAGCCTGGGTCCCTTTTCTACCTGGGCGGAGCGGCACTCTACGTGATCGGTACGTTCCTGGTCACCGGGATTCGGAACGTCCCTCTGAACAACGAGCTGGCCGTCGTCTCACCCGATGATCCCGCGGCTCGAGAAATCTGGAGTCGCTACCTTCGCGAGTGGACGGTCTGGAACCACGTCCGAACCGTCGCGGCGCTCGCCGCGGCCCTCTGCTATTGCGTGGGGCGGTTGGGCGTGGCTGCTTGACCAGTCACGCACCTGTTCCCGATACGCGCGCCAATTGCGTAGTCCCTCGAGCGACCCGGCATCCAGCGCGAAGATTCGCCGGTTCAGCCGAAGTCTGACTAGGGAATCCCCGGCTCCGTCATGGCGCGGAAGTCGATGATCTTGTCGAGCTCCTCTGCTGACAGCAGTCCCATCTCGAGCACGACCTCGCGCAGCGTCTTGTCCTCGGCCACCGACTTCTTGGCCACCTCGGCCGCCTTGTCGTAGCCGATCGTCGGGGCCAGCGCGGTGGCGAGGGCCGCGCTCGTCTCGGCATTGCGACGGCAGCGCTCTTCGTTGGCGGTGATTCCCACCACGCAGCGATCGGTGAACTCGCGGCTCACCGTGGACATGATGTGGATGGACTCGAGGAGGTTGTGGACCATCACGGGCATCATGACGTTGAGCTCGAGGTTGCCGGACATGCCGCCGATCGTCACGGTCGTGTCGTTTCCGATCACCTGGGCCGCGACCATCATGACCGCCTCGGCCATCACCGGGTTCACCTTGCCCGGCATGATCGACGAGCCGGGCTGGACGGCCGGGAGATTGATCTCCCCCAGGCCGGTTCGGGGGCCCGATGAGAGCCAGCGGATGTCGTTGGCGATCTTCATGAGGCTGACGGCGATCGTCTTCAGAACGCCGCTCGCATCCACCACGGCGTCGCGGGCCGACTGGGCCTCGAAGTGGTCCTCCGCCTCCCGAAACGTGGTGCCGAAGATCTCGCCGAGACGAACCGCCATCCGGCCGCCGAACTCCGGATGCGTATTGATTCCGGTCCCGACGGCCGTCCCACCGATCGCCAGCTCCGCGAGGCCGTCACGTGCCCGCTCGAGGCGCCGCACGCCGTGCTCGATCTGGCTCGCGTAGCCGGCAAACTCCTGCCCGAGTCGGATGGGCGTCGCATCCTGAAGGTGCGTCCGGCCCGCTTTGGCAATGTCGTCGAATTCGACCGCTTTTGCGCGAAGGGCCGCGGCCAGGTGCTCGAGGGCCGGGATCAGATGCTGCTCGATCGCCAGCAGGCCTGACACGTGAATCGCGGTCGGGATCACGTCGTTGCTCGACTGTCCCATGTTGACGTGATCGTTCGGGTGCAGCAGCTCGTGGGAGCCGATCTCTCCTCCCAGAATCTGGACAGCCCGATTCGCAATCACCTCGTTGGCGTTCATGTTGCTTGAGGTACCCGAACCAGTCTGGAAGATGTCGAGCACGAAATGGTCGTCCAGTTCGCCTTCCATCACCTGGGTGGCAGCCTGGCGGATCACGCCGGCTTCGCGCTCGCCGAGCAGACCCAGCTCCAGGTTCACTTCGGCCGCGGCCAGCTTGATCGCTCCGAGCGCCCGGATGAACTCGCGGCTGAATCGGACTCCGCTGATCGGGAAGTTCTCGAACGCCCTGCGTGTTTGAGCGCCGTACAGCATGTCGGCCGGGACCTTCATCTCGCCGAGCGAATCGCGCTCGATCCGGTGGCCGATGTCGGTCACCGCGGCCCTCTTCTTGTCCGTGCTCCTGACGTTCATGGTCAGAACTCTATTTTAGCGCCCTCCGTGACACCGTTCTCCGAGAACCACCCCTGGTTGATCTCGAGGGCGTACATGGCTGGCGACTTGGACAGCACCGACTCCTCCGAACGAGGTTCGAGTTGATCGATGCCGACGATGACGCCGTTGGCGTCGATGAAGGCAATATCGAGTGGGATCTTGGTGTTCCGCATCCAAAAGGAAAGGGTTCTCTCCGAGTCGTAGACGAACAACATGCCGTAATTCTCGGGCAGGGAATCGCGGCCCATGAGGCCGCGCTGCTGTGTCTCCCGGGTCTCGGCCAGCTCGACGGTGATCGGCACCCCACCCACCTGGATCCGGGCGCGCTTGATCGGCTGGCCCGTGTGTTGGTCGATCACCGGCAGGCCGGAGTTCGCCTGGGGAACCTCCTGACCGGACCCCTGTCCATCCGTAGCGGCCAGGGCGGCGCCACCGTTCGTCCCGTCCTCGGCACCGCAGCCGGCTGCGAGCCCCACAACCAGGACCAGTGTCAGGGCATGGAGCGCTGGGCTCCGGCCCGAAAAAAAACGGCGAATTCGATCGTACTCTGCGCGCATATATTTCTCCGTCATGTCTCCGTCGGCTCAGCGGGCATTTCCCGCTCCCGCCCTATACCGCCAGACAGACACTATCGGTCCGCCACCCGCCCCGGCCAGAGAGCAGCGGCCAGCTTCCTCGAATCACGTATATTACGGCCATGGACGCCGTCCGTGAACTCGCCCATACGGCGGACGTCGGGTTCGAGATCGAGGCCTCCTCAGCCGATCGCCTGTTCGAGCTGGCGGCCTGGGGACTATTCGATGCGCTCGGCGCCTCTCCCTCCGACCGACCGAGTTGGAACGAAACGATCGCACTCGGGCGGGCGGACCTGGAGAGGCTTCTCGTCGCCTGGCTGCGCGAGCTGCTCGACATCGCTCACGCGCGCGAAGCCGTCGCCACCGCTGCCAGCGTGAGTCTTGTCGCCGAGACCGACCTGCGAGCCATCGTCGAGTGGCGGCCGTGGACGTCGGACGGACCGACGCGCGAGATCAAGGGCGTGACCTATCATGGCCTCAGGGTGGCGGCGGATGCGGATGGGCGCTGGCACGGCCGCGTGGTCTTGGACGTGTGATGGAGATCCAGCTGCGCCGAATTGACGCCGTACGATGGCTGATCCCCCGGACGGGCGACATGTACACGGACGGCCTCGTGTTCGCGGACGACGCGATCATGAGCCATCTGCGTGAGGACCGGGCGCTGGAGCAGGTTGCCAACGTCGCCTGCCTGCCCGGAATTCGAGGGCGCTCCCTGGCCATGCCCGATATCCACTGGGGGTACGGGTTTCCGATCGGCGGCGTGGCGGGGTTCGACGCCGAGGAGGGAGTGGTGTCGCCGGGCGGCGTTGGATACGACATCAACTGCGGTGTGCGCCTGCTCCGCTCGGACATAGCGGAAGCAGACGTACGACCGGTCATCGAGGCGTTGATGGCTTCCCTCTTCCGGGCGCTTCCCAGCGGCGTGGGATCCCATCGCACCGACCTCAACCTGACGCAGAATGAGCTCTCCGCGGTTTTGACTCGGGGCGCCGGGTGGCTGGTCGAGCGCGGCTGGGGCCGCGAGGACGACCTCGAAGCAATCGAGGAGTACGGTTGTATCGCGGGCGCGGACCCGAACCTGCTCTCCCCGCGCGCCAGAAAGCGCGGTCTCAACCAGCTCGGCACGGTGGGGTCGGGAAACCACTTCGCCGAAGTACAAGTTGTCGACGAGGTGTTCGACGCGAAAACGGCGTCGGCTTTCGGGCTTTCCGAGGGAAGGGTCGCGGTCATGATCCACTCGGGATCGCGCGGACTGGGCTACCAGGTGTGCGACGACTACCTGGAGACGATGCTGGATGCGGCCGACAAGTACGGCATCCCCCTTCCCGATCGGCAGCTTTGCTGCGCACCGATCCGGAGCGAGGAAGGGCGTCAATACCTGGGCGCCATGGCTGCAGCAGCCAACTATGCGTTCGGTAACCGGCAGTTGATGGCGCACAAGGCGCGAGGCGTGTTCGCCGATGTCCTTGGTCCCGAGTCCGCCGCCGGCATGCGCACTGTGTACGACGTATGCCACAACATCGCCAAGTTCGAGCATCACGTGATCGACGGACAGCCGCTTCGGCTGTGCGTCCACCGAAAGGGGGCGACGCGCGCGTTTCCGCCCGGACACGAGGTGCTCCCTGAGCGGTACCGTGAGATTGGACAGCCCGTTCTAATCCCCGGCGACATGGGCCGCTACTCGTTCGTCGCCGTGGGCACCGCCGAAGGGCTCGAGGAGACGCTCGGCTCCAGCTGCCACGGTGCCGGCAGGCTGATGAGCCGCACGAAATCCAGGAAGGCGATGAAGGGGCGCGACCTGTTCGCCGAGTTCCGACAGCGTGGCATCATCGTGCGCTCCGACCGGGCGAGCACGGTCGCCGAGGAGGTCCCGGAGGCATATAAGGACCTCGAGAACGTGATGGATGTCGTGGTTGCGGCGGACATCGGCCGCAGGGTGGCGCGGCTCCGTCCGCTGGGCGTCGTCAAAGGCTGAATCCGATCGCGAGGTGCGCCGGAAGTGCATTTCTGTGCCTTGATGGGTCGCCGAAGGAAACATTGACCCCTCTTCGGTCGTCTAACAGGGGTGGTTGGGGAGGGATGATATGATTCTACCGAATGTACGAGGCTCGTTCGGACGCGATGAGGCCGTGTGGCTGGTCCGGCTCCTGGCCGGTGACGACAGCCGGGCACGGTCGCGCTGGGAGTCCGTCCTCGGCGAGCGCGGAATCGACCCCTTACTCGACGACCCGCGGACACTAGAGGCGGTGATCCGCCACGGTGGAGTCTCTCTCATCCCCGCCCGCCTCGCTCTATACGTTTTCATCCGGCACGCGATGCTCGAATCGGGGATCGAGAGCCGAGTGCTGGCAGACTACGTGGCGGCGATGGTGCTGGAGTTCGGGAATCAGAGCCGCGCATACCGGATCGCCCGTTACGATGATCAGGAATACGGCTACCTGGTCGACATCCTGCGCGATATGGCTGACGCGCGCGGCCAGCGCGAGTTCCTCCTCCGCGTCCACCTGGGCGAGTTTGCCCTCTGGCTCTCCGGCCTCTATCCAGACTACATCACGGCGCGGGTCCATCGTCGAGGCGGGCCGGGTCTGGACTATTACGAGGAGATGGGAACCACGGGCTACCTGCTGGCGGCCGACCATCCGCGGGCACCCAACGGTGCGCTCTCGCACCTTTACCGGGATGCGGCCGAGACGTTTGGCCGGGTCCGCCGGGCCCTGAACACGTTTTCGGACCGCTTCCTGTTTCCTCAGGCTGCGTCGCCGGTGGATCGCCTCCTGCGACAGGTCGCGACCGACGTCAACAACGCCTGAATCCCTCACGAAATCTCTGAGCTGCGAGCAGCGAGGACTCACGAGAATGAGTCTTGATATCCGCATCTGAGACAAGTAGTATCACGCAGTTGAGAATACTCGGCGTGTGGGCTGATCTCGTTGTTTCGCAACACTTTCCGGGATGTGAAGATGGACATGCTGCTGGCTCCAAGTCCCCCGCGGGGGTGCGCGGCCGTCATGATGGGCGTGCTGCGGGCTCACCTGCGGGAGCTCGGACTTCCTCTCACCCATCAGCGCGAGGTGATCGGGCAGATTCTGTTCGAATCGAGCCGTCACCTCTCGGCTGACGACATCAGCCAGCAGCTGCGGGATCGGGACGAGCACATCGGGAAGGCTACCGTCTATCGTACGGTCAAGCTGCTCGTCGATGTCGGACTCGCCGTCGAGCACGACTTCGATGAGGGTTTCAAGCGTTACGAAATGCGCGCCGGGCCCGCTCACTACGACCACCTGATCTGTACGGCGTGCGGAAAGGTGATCGACTTCAGCAGACCGGAGCTCGAGTCGATGCAGCTCGCGGTCGCCGCAGAGAAGAGCTTTCAGGCTGTGACGCGGCAGTTCAAGATCTATGGTGTGTGCGCCGACTGCACGAGCTCGTACCCGGAGACCTACCCCGCTCTTGGCTGACCGCAATCGCCTCGGTGCCCTTCTCGCCGAGCGCTCGTTCCGCACTGGTGATTTTACGCTCGCGTCGGGTCGGCGCAGCAGCTACTACGTCGATTGCCGTCTCACCACGATGCACGCCGAGGGGCAGGCCCTCATCGGCCCCGTGGCACTGGAGGCGCTGGACGCAGCGGGAATCGAGCCCGAGCGGATCGGCGGGCTGACGATGGGGGCCGACCCCATCGCGTATGCCGTGGCCGGTGAGAGTTTCAGGCGCGGCCGGCCGATCCACGCCTTCTCCGTTCGCAAGGAAGCCAAAGAGCACGGGCGTGGCCGTCGCATCGAGGGCTGCTTCGATCCGGGAGCGCGCGTGGTGGTGGTAGAGGATGTGATCACTACCGGCGGCTCCGCCCTCCGCGCCTGCGAAGCGATCCGCGAGTCCGGAGGCGAGGTGGTGGTGATCCTCGCCCTGGTCGATCGGTGCGAAGGAGGCAGGGAGGCGATCGAGGAGGCGGGGTATCCGGTGATCTCGCTGTATACGGTTCAGGACCTCGCCGCCTACGCCTCCTCGGGCTAACCTCCTCGAGCGACTCCGAACCCTCTGACACCTGGTCACTGACCGAAGGAGGCTCCCCCTGCGACGGCTCCTGCTCACCCTCAGCGAGCAACAACAGCTCAAGGAAGTCATCCTGCGCGTACCGTTCTCGCGTCAGGTGGCGCTTCGGTTCGTCGCCGGCGAGACCCTGGACGAGGCTCTGGAGGCCAGCAGGCGGCTGAATGACCAGGGCCTCGAGGTCACGTTGGACTTCTTGGGCGAGAGCGTGACCGACCGGGAACGGGCAGAAGCCGCGACCGGGAGCTACCTGAGAAGCCTCGATACGATCCCTGGCAGCGGAGCCCGGGCCAGCATATCGCTCAAGCCGACTCAGCTCGGCCTCGCGATTGATCCCAATCTGTGCTACGAAAACCTGTTGCGGATCGTCGGGCGGGCGAAAGAGCTCGACAACTTCGTCCGCATCGACATGGAGAGCTCCGCATACACGCAGAGCACCCTCGACGTGTTCGAGCGCGTGTTCGAGCGCTACCGCAACGTGGGGGTCGTGATTCAGTCGTACATGCGCCGCAGCGAAGGTGACATCGCGCGTCTGGTCGAGCTCGGAGCGCCCGTCCGGTTGTGCAAGGGTGCCTACGACGAGCCGGTGTCCGTCGCGTTTCAGCGCAAGGAAGAGGTGGACGCGAACTACGTGAAACTCATGAAGATGTTGCTGAGCGGAGGCGCGCCGACCGCGATCGCGACCCACGACGAGAAAATGGTCAACGCCACGCTCGCGTTCGTTCGGGAGGAGGGCATCGACGCGCAGGCCTTCGAGTTCCAGATGCTGTACGGAGTCCGCCGGGACTATCAGCGGCGCATCGTGAGCGACGGCCACCGCATGCGCATCTATGTGCCGTACGGATCGGAGTGGTACTCGTACCTCATGCGCCGTATGGCGGAACGGCCAGCCAATCTGATCTTCGTCACCCGGGCCGTCTTCGGCGACTGAAGAAGTTCAAAGGAGTAGTGTCAGTGATCGAGTTTACAGCCAAAGCGCGTCAGCAAGTCCTCGAGTTCATCCGGGAGGAAGAGGAGGCCGGCCTCGCAGTCCGGCTGGCGGTCCTCGACTCGAGTCCGTTCTCACCCCGCTACGACCTGGCCCTGATCGAGTCGTGGGAGCGGAAACCTGACGATGCCGCCTTCGACGTCGGTGGCTTTGAGGTCGTGGTCGATCCGGGCAGCGCCTCGTTTCTGGACGGAGCGTCGGTCGATTGGGTCGAGTCCCTGCAAGGCAGCGGCTTCAAGGTCGACAACCCGAACGAACGGACACCGGCGGCGGAGTCTGTCACCGGCGAGTTGGCTGACCGGGTGAAACAGGTCATTGAACAGCAGGTCAATCCGGCCATCGCGTCGCACGGGGGCGCCGTATCGCTGGTCGATGTGCGGGAAGGCGTCGTTTTCCTGAGCATGAGCGGCGGATGTCAGGGGTGCGGTATGGCCGCGGTCACCCTGAAGCAGGGGGTGGAGAGGCTGATCACCGAAGCGATCCCAGAGGTGACTGAAGTGCGGGACGTCACCGACCACGCGTCGGGCACCGACCCCTACTACACAGCTGGCGCGCGGCGGTCCTAGCGCAGAATCGCCGCGAGCCCCGTCCGCGTCGGCATTCGATCGGCGGGAAGAACCAGTGTTTTTCCGCCGTGCCGGATGGTGAGGCCGGCCAGTTCGTTGAGTAAATCGACGGCCGTGGCATCCGGGTCTGCGCCGTCCTCGGCGAGAACGTTCACCTCTCCCGTGGTCCGATCCAGCTGGCCCCAGATCAGCCGGCTGCGCTCGGTCAGAAGGGCGCGGATGCGGCCGGCTACTCCCAGATGAAAGGCCGTGGCGAGGTCGGACTCCGCCTTGTCGCGCCCATAGCCATGTTCCCACAGCCCCAGAGCTTCCTCGATCCACGCGTCGGCGCGTCGTGAAGCGATTGGCCACGCGGCTTCGTGCAAACGCTCGGCCTCCCAGTCGCTCACGTTTCCGTTGATGCCGCCATCGGCGAGTGTTCCCAACCGAGTGACCCGCCGGTAGATCGGATGGTAGTAGTCGACCGCCGCCAGCACTACCGGGTCCAATTGCCCCTCGAGCAAGTCGGCCACCACACCATCGACGATGCGAAAGAACTTCTCCAGCTCCGGTTTCACATCGTCCTTACCCGCACCATGACCGTGGTAGACCGGCGCTGCGCCGGGGCCGCCGGCACTGTGATAACTGAGCTCGTCTCGTTCCACCTGGCGACCGAGTGCGGATTCGAGGCTCTTCGGCAGACGCTTGGATTCGAACCGCACCAGCCCGCGGCTGCTGCCCTGCCACAGGCGGACGTCCTTCTGACTCAGAGACAGGAGCCAGTACCGGCCCGGGGCCTGGAGATACTCGACCATGGGTCGGGTGTGGAAAGCGGGTCCGACTGTCACCAGGTCGCTGAACTCGGCGGGGAGACGATACATGCGCAGAAAGCCCGGTGCCGCGAATACAGCCAGCGAGCCCGTACCACCGCGCCAGAACTCGCGGTCGCCCCGGAGTTGTTCCAGCGCCGGGAGGATTGTCGGCTCGCCCCCGTTCGTGTCGGACTCCAGCAGGCGTCGGGCCTTGCCGATCGCCGCCCGAAAGCGCAACGCGTCCGCGTCGGTCGATGCGGCGCCCTCCACCGGCATGTAGATGGATACGACGGGCGGCCGGCGCTCCTCCAGCAGCTCCTTCAAGTTCTCCGGACCGAAATATATCATTGGGACATCTCCGACCTCGACTCGTGCGCGTGCCTGCAAGACACTACGATATCCGCCCGCGACCTTCATCGGGAGAGGTACAATGCACGAGATAGTTCTCAACGGCGTTCGGATCCAGTGCGTTGAGGGCGACATCACCCGTCAGCACGACGTCGAGGCAGTGGTGAACGCCGCAAACGCAGCCCTCATGCCGGGCGCAGGCGTGGCAGGTGCGATTCACCGGGCGGCCGGTCCGGACCTCGCAGAGGAGTGCCGGCGGCTGGCGCCGATCGCTCCTGGTGAGGCGGTGATCACCGGCGCCCACCAGCTACCCAACCAGCACGTCATCCACTGCCTCGGGCCGGTCTACGGACGCGATCAACCGTCGGCGGAGCTACTCCGCTCGTGCTACCTGAGCGCCCTGATGCTGGGGGAAGTGAACGGTGTCGGCTCCATCGCCTTTCCCGCCATCTCCACGGGCGTGTTCGGTTATCCGCTCGAAGAGGCTGCCGATGTCGCGCTGGGGGCGGTGGCCGAAGCGACGCCGGGGCTCGACTCGGTCCGCCTCGTGCGCTTCACGCTGTTCGGGGCTGAGGCTCTGGCCGCACACGCCCGCGCCATGGCGGCTCTCGGTCACTAGCCCGGGCTGGACTAAAAGCCCGGGTTGAATTGCAGCACGAAGAAGGGGCTCTTCTCCGGGCGGTCGATCGGCCACACGTAGTCGAGCTCGATGAT
Organism: Gemmatimonadota bacterium; assembly: GCA_041612005.1. Taxonomy (GTDB): domain Bacteria; phylum Gemmatimonadota; class Gemmatimonadetes; order Palauibacterales; family Palauibacteraceae; genus JBFILW01. Next base: position 16,715 of record JBFILW010000011.1, on the reverse strand, counting down.
TGCGAACCCGAACAGATTGAGCCGCGTGAAGCCGCCGATGCTCGTCACCACCGAGTGGTCGATATTGATTACTTCGTCGGGCACGCCGAACCCGCTGCGGCGAAAGCCTCCGCCCGCCAGTCCGGCGTCAAAGAAGGCGCCAATCGCCGCCGGGGGCGCACCCTGGGTCGGAAAGAGGCCAAGCGCACCCAACAGCGGGACGCGGACCTCGAAGTTGAATACGGCAAACCGGCTCCCGAACAGGTTGTCGTAAATCGGGCAGGTGCTGACGGCGTTGGGAACGATGTTGCATTCACGGGTCGAGAACGATCCGGAGTCGTAGCCTCTGACCAGGAACGGATAGCCGATGAAGAACGGTACGAGACGCGGGTCCTCGGCACCCGACCCGTACCGACCGAACGTCATGAATCGGAATGCCAGCGTGAGCGGCATGACCGGCATGATGTAGCGTCGGTAGTCCCCCAGCAGGTTCACGTAGTTGAGGCTGCCCAGCACGGGCGAGGCCTCCAACCTGTAGCGCTGCCCCAGCACCGGACTCGTGCCGCCGAAGATCGAGCGGTCGTAGACGAGGGCGAGGCTGCTCGTGAACAGGTTGAGGGACGGAAGTGTGTCGGCCGCCAGGGGCTCCCGTTCGTCGAAGACGATCTGGCCGGTTGTAATCGAGAACGCACGCGTGCGCAGCTGCGAAGCGAAGTCGATGTTCCGAAAGCCCAGGGTGAGCTCTACCCGCTGAGCCCGGTTGAACGGGAAGTGGAGGAGCCCGGCTACCTCGCGGTTGACCTGCCATTCCCGCAGCTCCTGCTGGATATCGACCACCTCGCCTTCGATCGTGCCGCTGGCGAACCTGAAATCCCGGATGATGAGGGGGATCTGACTCACCACCCCACCCCAGTTGATGCGCTTCGAGCGGTTGGTGTACTGGACGGCCGCGGACGTGCTGCGAATGAAGTTTCCACCTTCGTTACTGATCGTGAAGAAGGTGGACAGATTGTGGTCGCCGAGCATGTCGCTCCAGTACAGGCCGGCTCCGCCGCCAACGAAGAATCCGCTCCCGCCCGCAGCCAACCCGAGACTCGGTTGCGCGATGTAGTCGAGCCCGAGTCTCGGCCGGTAGTTATCGAGCGCGAACGTGATCGTGTCGGGCAGCCCCAGCTCGGGATTGTCCAGCAAGATCAGCACGTCCTCTGACACCCTTTGCTCGGGCGGTAACGCCGCGGGATTCACCGCCACGTCGAGGAACTCGGGAGGTTGTCCGGCCAGGTCCGCCGCCTCGTCGAACGTGTAGATCGAGTAGGAGCCGCCTTCGAAGGCCGTGAACACGAGCTTGTCGGTCTCGGTCGCAACGGAAAGGGCCGGGCTGATCGAGGTGATCCCGCTCACCCCGCCGAGCAGATCCGTGAGCTGGTAGAGCCTCCCGGTCGCCACCTCGACCCGGAACAAGTTGCTGATTCCGCCGCGGTCGGAGATAAAGAAAAGGCTGCCGCCATCGGCTGACCACTCAGGATTGATGTCCTTCCCCTCGCTGAAGCCCGGCACGACCTCGATTTCCCTCGTGTTCGGGTCGATGAGGGCGAGCCGGTAGTTGCCCATCTTGAGGGCCGCGAAGTCAGCTCCGAAGCGGTCCGTCACGAAGGCGATCCGTGAACCGTCGGGCGACCAGTCAGGCATCATCTCGGCGAACGCGTCGTCGGTGAGCCTTTGTAGCTCGCCGTCGGCCACCTCGATCACCCACAGGTCCATGAGGCCGCCCTTGATCGCCGAGAATGCGATGCTGCGGCCATCCGGAGACCAGGTGGGGTTGAAGATCTCGTCCACCTCATTGACCCGCAGGTCCTTCACCCGGTCGCCTGTGGCCGCCTCGATGATCGAGATCACTGGCTTGCCCCGGGTGATGCCGCCAAAGGCGAAGAAGCGGCTGTCGGCGCTCCAGGCACCCGCGGAATTGATGAACTGGAGACTCTCGAAGTGCGGGTCGGAGGCCGTACTCGTGAGTCTGCGCTCCACCTTACCCGTTGCCGCGTTCGCCATGTACATGTCGATCGAGAACAGACCTCTCTCAGACAGATACACCACGTATTCGCCATCCGGGCTGATGGAGGGCGCGATGTTGAGGTTCCCACCCGTGATGTCCGGACCGATGATCTCGGTGGCCAGCTCGGCAACCGTGTCCGTGACTGCCGCCACGGCGTCGTATTGCTTTCGGAGGGCGTTGTGCCATGCGATGCTGAGCGAGTCGCCGCTGATTTCGAGGACCTGCTGGATGGCGATTTCGACGTCGATCGTCCGGCCAGCCACCTTCAGGAGCTGGCCGACAGTCGGGTCTCCCCAGCGTCCCGCGATGTACGCCCACAGAGACTGGCCGAAGCGATACGGGAAGTAGCGCGGGTTCCAGAGGTCGGAAACGAATGGCAGATCACGGTCCCGCACCGACTCCCGCATCCACATCGCCGTGTGCGGGTCGATGGGCCCGAGGGTGAGGTACTCGGCCATTCCCTCGATGAACCACAGAGGCAGACGGACCGCGGATGGGACCAGCAGGGCGGCGTCGTTACGGCCCTGCCCGGTTATCGAGAACTGGAACGCGTGCACCAACTCGTGCCCCAGAACGTGGTCGGTCTCGGCCAGAGGTCCAGCGAACGGAAGTACGATGCGCCGCTTGAAGATCTCCGTCACGCCGCCGGTCGCCTCGCTCAGCTCGCCGGAGATGGCGTTCGTCTGCTCGAACTGCGGATGGGCCGAGTAGAGGATTAGCGGTTGCCTGCGGGTGAGCTCGTGGTCCAGGAGACGGGAGAGTCTCGAGTACCATCGCTCCATCATGCGCCCGGCGTACTCGACCGCTTGTGCTTCGTCGGCGTTGAAGTAGATGTCGAAGTGCTCCGTCCTCAGAATCTCGAAGTCGAAGCTCGAGTAACGCACTTTGTTGCGGCCGAAATACTGGCCGAACGCGTCTGGTGCCGTCGGACCGGCTGAGAAGATGATCAAGCCAAGGACGGCAGCGCTCACCATGCGCCGTCGACTCACTTGCATACCGTCTTCCTTCCCGAGCTGGGGTTCTGTTTGCTCAGTCGCCGTTGACGGCCGCCGGTCGGAGAGTCGCGGTGCGAGCTGACGTCTTCGTGCTGTCCTTGTACGGGCCAAGGCCACCGAGGGTCCACTCGGTCCGCATCTGCGGAACGGCTCCCAGCACACCGGGTTCCGGAGGCGCTCAGCAAGGCTGGATCACTCCGTCGTAGCGAGACCGAGCCGGCTCCGCCTCCGCCTGGCCGTCGAACGGCCCGATCACGACGCGAATCACCCCGTCCGGTCCGGGCTCCCGGCGAACAGTGTAGCCTCTCGCCTCGAGCTCATCCACGAGCTCGCGAGCGTTGGCCTCATCCCGGAAGGCCCCCACCTGTACCATCCGACAAGTCGACGGCATCCTGGTCACAACAATGCGAACGGGAGCGGTGCCCGAGGAGACCATGTCGATCTCGCGTGCCGCGGCACGCGAGAGGTCGATGATCCGGTCATTCACGAAGGGCCCGCGGTCGTTGATTCGCACTTCGGTGACGCGGCCATTGTCGAGGTTCTCTACGCGGACCCGCGTGCCGAAGGGAAGTGTCTTGTGAGCCGCCGTCATCAGGTCCATGTCGTAGACCTCCCCGTTGGCCGTCCGGCGACCATGAAACGGGTTGCCGTACCACGAGGCGATTCCGGTCTGAGTCCAGTCGAGGGCGACCGGGCCGGTCGAGGTGGAGGGCGTCGGATTGCTGGAACAGGCAGCGGCAACGACCAGAGTTGTGCAGACAAGGGTTCGTCTCAGACTCACCTCCTGTCGAGAGCGGCGATTGTAACAGATCGGGCGGCCGGACGCCTTAACGCAAGAGAGGCTCCGCGCGGCCGGTACGCAAGCGTCGCTAAGGGCCTCCGGGCTTCTCGGGACGGGTTTTCGTTCGGCGCCCACAGTCCCATTATCAGCATGGCACGCGACGACTCCGGCTTCAGGCCGGACCAGGCGATTACAAACCCGGACCGTGCGAGGATCACGCCGCGACCAAGAGGAGTCATGAGCGACTCGTATAGCATGAGGAGGGGGCTGGAGGGCGTGAGCTACAGCGAGGCCGTCGACCGGGTCACGGAGGCCCTCGCTGCTGAGGGCTTTGGCGTCCTGACCACGATCGATGTCCGGGAGACCTTCAAGAAGAAGCTGGATCTCGACTTTCGACACTACTTGATCATGGGCGCCTGCAACCCGCAGCTGGCGCATCAAGCCCTCACAAATGAACCGAGTATCGGCCTTCTGTTGCCCTGCAACGTGGTGGTCGAGGAGACCGCCTCGGGAGTCGAGGTCTCGATGGCTCGACCCCGGGCGATGCTCGGAATCGCCGGATCCGACGCACTCGAGGATGTGGCGAATGAGGCTGAGCAGCGGTTGAGCCGCGCGCTCGAGAGCGTCTGAGGGCTAACTCAGCTTCAGCCACGGCCCAGGCCGGACTACGCTTCCGTGGCGGACTTCGGCCTCGAGCGGGGGACGGCGCCCCCCGCCGAGACCGAAACTTTCCGGCCCGGATTCGCCGTAGTATCGGTGGGCGTTCACACCCGCGCGTCCGCGTATAGCCGCCCCCAGGCGGCGTGAGTGTTCGCGAATGTCAGAGTAAGCGATGAAGCGACGCACGAAGGTGACGCTGAGCGTCATTGGGGTCGTGGCCTGATCGGACTCACGTTCTCGGCCCTGGTCGTGCTCCGCGTCGATTCGCTGCCGATCGACAACCCGGCCATGGAATACATCCTGAACCCGAAGCTGTCGTGGCCGATCGCGCTGATCTGCGTTTCGATCCTTGCGGCAATCGGACTACTGGCCGGGATTTTGCCCGCCCGCAAGGCGGCGCAGCTCGACCCCGTGGAGTCGTTGCGCTATGAATGAACCGAACCCAAGACCCAGTTTGAAGGTGAGCCCATGGAAGATATTCTGATCCCTTTCATCCCGATGACCCTGTTCGTCTGCGCGGCGGCAGTGGCGATTTTCCGGCCGATCTCGAAGCGGCTCGGCAACATCATGGAGTTGCACTACAAGGGGAGGATTGAGCAGCAGCAGGAGCACGCCGGCCAGGCGGAGCTCAAGATGCTGCTCGTCTCGCTGGACAAGCGTCTGGAGCTCATGGAGCAACGGCTCGAGTTCACCGAGTCTCTGGTCGACTCTCAGAGCCGCAAGGAGCTGCCCGAGTACACGTAGATGGTGCAGTGCCACAGTGGGGCTTTGGCCGAGCCAGGCTCGCGGTGCGTAAGCGATTTCCTAACAACGCGTTACACTGAGTCGAGGTCCTCGGGAACAGGGCCTGCGTCGCCATCCCGTTTTGTGCCGGGATCACCGGGAACGACCAGACATCACAAGCGAGCGCAGGCTTTGAAGGGCATCGAGCGACTCAGCCCGATCGGGCTGATCTTCGTGTGGTCGATCAGTACCGCTGCGTGGATACTCCTGTACGGATTCTCGTTCGATGTTCGGGAGGTCGCGCTAGCGGCTTCGGGAGAGGCAGGCATTCGCTTCGCTCTGGGCGGGATCGCGGCCACGCTCGCAGTCGTCCCGCTGCTGCTCCTCTTCCTTACCTTCCGCTGGCTGGAAAGCGAGGCCCTGGCGCGGCGGGTGGCGGGCTGGCATTTGGGCCAGCTGGCGGCAGCCTGGTTCGTGGGTGGCTTTCTGGCAGTGTTCGTCTACCTGGGCTTCGCTGATCTCGGCGCCGGAACAGAGGCGTTCGGTCTACTCTACCTGCTCTTCTTCCTCGCATTCTCGGCGCTGGCGGTGCCGGCTCTACTCACTGCCAAGTGGCTTACCAAGCCCATCGAGACGGACTAGCGTAACAGGTCGCTAGACCTCGTCCCACAAGTGCAGAATCTCCGCCTCCGCCCGCTGGCGCTTGGCCTCGACCAGCTCGCGTGCCCTCTGCAGCAACTCGACGTTGAGGTCGCTGTAGTGACTCAGCGCGGCCCGCATCTCGGCTGACCAGCTCGGCGCTGTTCCGAGCCTGATGACCGTGCCGCGTCGCACCCAGGTGCTGCCGAAGTGCAGCAGGCCACTCTCTGCCAGAACCGGTCCCAGCCGGCTCGCCAGACGAATCACCGGCTCCCTGAGCTCGACGGCGCCTTCGTCGCTGTACGCATTGTAGCGCCTCGATGAGAGGCCGTTACAGAGCTCATCAACAGAGCGGCGGTGGGTCCAGAACAGGTCGTGGTCCAACTGTTCGTCGACGAAGCGCGAGGCCTGTTTCTGCAGCGCGCGAACCTTCTTCTTGACACGCTTGAGGCCCGACTTCCCCAGCTCACGGGCTTTCGCGGGCTGGGATGCAACGTCAGTGCGCGCCCGCTCCTCATACCACTTTTCCAGGAACTGCTCGGTCGCCTCGAAGAAATCCACGCTCGCTTGCTCCATTTCGTCACGGAGCTGCTGCAGCCGTTGCTGCAGCGAGGCGATTCGGCCGTCGTACTCGCTTCCGGTGTAATCCACGTTCGACTCCCCGCCGAGTTTCGGCCCGCGGTCAGCCGCGAGCAGGTCGGCGCACTGATCGTAATTGCACGATCCGTACCCTCCGGGGGAGCTCTCTGGTAGCGGGACGCGAACCTGTAAGTTTCTACTAGACAAACAGATGCGGATATGAACCGCGGCAAGCGGTCTTGCAGCCGCCGCCGCGGTCAGGCGTCAGGCATGAAAAGAATTCAGATCGTGCAGGTCATGTCCTCTGCGCAGCACATCGGCGATTTGATCTTGCCGTGGCCTGCCGGGCATTTGGAGACCGCCACCTCAGCGCCGGAGTCGGTGGTGATCGTGCCGTGGACGAGCTCCTGGTCGCAGGTGGCGCAGGTCATGTTCACGCTCATGCCGCACTTGTTGCAGGTATATGTAGCCATGGTGGGTTCCTCTCCGAGTTCTGATCAGTCTTCCATATCGGATGTGTACTCGCCCTTGCGACCTGCCGCGGTCAGTTTGGCGCGTTTGTAGAAGGCCGCCTTGCCGGCCTCGACGTTGGCCGGCTTGCCACCCCATGCGGCCAGCGGCGCCGCCTGTAGCCCGCGGCCATACGAGAAAGTGAGCTCCCACGGACCGTGGTCGCTCAAGCGGTTCATGGCATTCAGGTTCTCCGTCGCCTCGACGTCACTCTGGCCGCCCGAAAGAAATGCGATGCCGGGGACCGCGGCGGGCACGACGCGCTTGAAGCACTCGACAGTCGCTTCGGCGACCTCGTGCGGTTCGGCGCGGTTCGACGCCTCTTTGCCGGAGAGCACCATGTTGGGCTTCAGCACCATGCCCTCCAGGCTGACACCGTGCTGCATCAGTTCGTCGAAGACGCGGTGTAGCGTCGCCTCGGTCACGTCGAAGCAGCGCTGGATGTCGTGGGTCCCATCCATGAGCACCTCGGGCTCGACGATCGGGACTAGCCCGGCCTCCTGAGAAAGAGCCGCGTACCTGGCGAGTCCGTGCGCGTTTGTGTGAATGGCGTACCGGGTGGGAATTCCGTCTCCGATCACGATCACGGCCCGCCACTTGGTGAATCGGGCGCCGAGCTCTCGGTATTCCTCGAGCCTTCCGCGCAGTCCGTCCAGTCCGTCCGTGGACTTCTCGCTCGGCGAGCCAGCGAGCGGGTTGGTGCTCTTGTCCACTTTGATGCCCGGAATGACTCCCTCGTCCTGCAGAACTTGCACGAACGTCCGACCGCTATCCGCACTCTGCCGGATCGTTTCATCGAACAGGATGACTCCGCTGATGAACTCGCCGAATCCCGGTGTCGTGAACAGAAGCTGGCGCCAGACACGCCGGTTCTCTTCGGTGTTCTCGGCACCGATGCTGTCGAGTCTCTTCTTGATCGTTCCGGTGCTCTCGTCCGCGGCCAGAATGCCTTTACCGGGGGCGACCATCTCCCGGGCCGTAGAGATCAGCTCTTGCGTGCTCATATCGTCTCCTCGTCCAGTAAGCCGCGCCTCAGGACCGGGGCGTCGGCGGGAAGTTCTTCAGCATCTTGTCGATTGCTTGGGTTACGAGCTTCTGTCGCTGCTGGGAGTTCATGCTCGCGTCCAGAACGCCTTGCGCCGTCCCGCGCCACGCCAGCTCATCCGTCGCGGCATTGACCACATCGAGCACCAGTGTTCCGTCACGATATGCGTAGCCCGCGCCTCCAGGGCAGCTATAAACAAGTCCCGCACTGTCTGTTCTCGGCGCGGGTCGGGGATGGTCACCGGCTGCTCCGGCATCCAGTCGAAGGTGTGGAATTCGGCAAAATCGACTCGCGTGTCGAAGTCGTACGTGGTGCTGATCGATGAACAGCCGCCCACTGCGACGGCCAGCGCGACCGCAAGCGTTGCCTTTACAATCTTCAACCTCTCGACCTCCTCAGGTGGCGATTGTGCGGGTCGGTCATATACTCGGTGCCCTCCGCGGTGTCAAAGGCCGTTGTCGCCACGGATGCGGTTAAATCGAGAAGCCGATCGTGAAGCGAAGACTCGTGTAGTCGATCGGCGTCTGGACGGCAGTGGGCAGGATGTCGCCGCCAGAGATATTGCCGAAGTCGGCCAGTTGCTCGGCCGTTCCGTTCCCCCACCCGAATCCGAGGCCGAGCGTGAGCTCTGAGCTTCCCGCTGGGAAGGTGGCACCTGCCGTGATCGTGTGGATGTCCCAGTTCCCCACACTGGTCGCGTCCCGCGAGCCCGGGCTGTCCGGTGCCGTGGCGGGGTCGAAGGCGAAGCTCAGGTAGCCTGAGACCTTGTCGCTGAGCTTGTGCTGCACCCCGAGCGCCCAGGCGACCACTGATTTCAACTCCTGCACGAGCGTTACTTGGATCGTGTCCCCGGTCGTCTGCCCGACGAACGCTTCTAGATCGAGAATATCGTACGGACCGACGTTGTTGTACCACTCGGCGCTTCCGAACACCCGCGTCCGACTGAACTCATACGCCATCCCGGCTCCGATCGAGACCGGAGACTTGTACGTGGAGCTTCCCTCTCGCTCGACCGCAACGAATCGGTTTGCAACCGTGTCCGTCGGTATGTCGGGCGCGAGCACGAACTGGTTCAGACCTGCCGACCCGCTGCCGAACAGGTCGAGACCGGGCGTCGTGAGCGCCAGGCCGAAGCTGAAGTTGTCCAGCGTATACATGGCTCCGATCTTCCAAACGAAGCGGAAGTTCCAGTACCTGAAGGCGTTGATATCGACGATTACCGCGCCGGTGTCCGCGGCGGTGAGCGCCTCCGCCAGCACCTGGGTGCGGCCGCGCTCGTAGCGATAGGCTCCGTACATGGTGGCTCCGAGCCCGAGACGCTCGCCGTACTTCCGGGCCCAGCTCACGCCGCCCCACGTCTCGGTCCGCCGACTGTCCGCGGCGGCCTCGCCGAAAAAGTCCACCCCGACTCCGAGGCCCGGTATCGAGTCGAGCGAAGTAATCGTTCGGGTCGTGACCTCGAAGCGACTGTCGAAACGCTGGAGCAGCGAGTAGGCGAGCTTGTTCTCCGCTCCGAGCCACTTTCTGGGCAGGAAACCGCCGACGAAGGAGGGGATGATACCTACCTGTTGGGAGGTGAAGTCGAGCCCCTCACCTGCCACGTTCTTGACCTCGATGTTGGCGAACTGGAACGTCTTGGAGGTCAGGAAAAAGTCCTGCTCGAGGCCGAGTGCGATGCCACCCGGGTTGTAGAAGGTGGCGCTCAGATCGACCGGGGCGCCGATCACGGCGCCCCCGAGCAGAATGGCCCGCGTACCGTACTTCGCCGTCCAGTAATTCGTGTCCTGCGCATCTGCGGCGGTGGGTGTAAGCCAGGCCAGCGAGGCGAGCAGTGCCGCTGCCGCGTATCGGTGCGTCATTCGCCAGTTTGAAGTTCGGGTGAGTCGTGTTTCGCTGCGACAAGACGGCTCTCTTCCAGTTGCCCGTCTGCGTCGAGTGTGCGCAGATGCAGATCCCGCTGCGGAAACGGGATCGTGATGCCAGCGGCCTTGAGGGCGTCGTGAACGGCGTTGGTCAGGGCGCTACCCGTGCGCAGAGTCCACTCGACGTCGCTGATCCAGAAGCGCAGCTCGAAGTTGAGCGCGCTTTCGCCGAAGCCACGAAAGAGGGTCAGTGGTTCCGGGTACTTCGACACTTCTGCGTGCCCGTCCGCCACCGCGCGCAGCACCGTCAGAACTGTTTCCGGATCGCTGCCGTAGGCGACGCCGACGGAAATGGTGATCCGGCGGTGGCTGTCGTTCAGAGTCCAGTTGACCACCTGGTTGGACACCAGATTCGAGTTCGGCACGATGACGTCGGCGCCGTCGAAGGTGCGAATCGTACTGGATCGGGCGCCGATCCGACCCACCTTCCCCATCAGATTGCCTACTTCTATCGTGTCGCCGATTCCGAATGGACGCTCGAAGGCGAGGATGAGGCCGGACACGAAGTTCCGGACGATGTCCTGGAGGCCGAATCCGATCCCGACACCCAGAGCGCCCGCAAGGACAACGACGCGATTGAGTTCAATCCCCGCTGCGGCCATCGCGAGCAGGAAACCTAGCGTGATGATCGCGTAGTGGACGACTGTCGAGATGGTGCCCGGAAGCCCGCGGGGAAGCTGGGTCCGAGCCAGCACATCCTCCTCCAGCACTACGCGAAGGGTGCGTGACGCGAGCGTAGTGACTACGAGCACGGCGATGAAGGCCAGCACACCACCGACCGCGATCGTCACGCTGCCGAGCGTGAACGAAGTGGCGAGGGCAGCGCCGACCCACTCGACCGCCGGCCCCCACAGACGCATCACGAGGAGACTGGCCCACAGCCACAGTGAGACGCCAAACAGGTTGATCACGACGGTGCCGGCGCGATCGATGCGGTCTCGATGGTGGCGAACCACGTTCAGCCTCTGAGCCGGACGCGAGCGCAGCAGCAGCCTCCAGAGTCCGTGAAACAGCCAGACGAGCGCGTAGACGAGGACGGCGTACAGAGCGGATGTGACCGTGCCGAGCGTCAGCGTCTCGCTGAGCGAGACATTGCCGATCGTGTTGGCGACCAGTGAGACGAGTAGAGCCGCCACGCCCAGGTGGGCGAGTGTGAACACTACGTCCCACCCGCGTGTGTTACGCATCGCACGCAACTCGGAACCGGGGCGCATGATCCACAACAGACCAGCCAGCGCAAGCGAGGTGAGCATGAGCAGGATGAGCCGCTGGACCAGCGACTGCGCAGTCGTCGTCGCGTAGACTACGCTCAGCACGAAGAGAACCACGAGTCCGTAGATCGGCGTCCGGAGGCGTTCGCGGATTCGAACCGGGATCAGACGAAGCACGGGGACGATCGCCAGAAGCTCCACGGACGACCCGACGGCATCGGGTATCCGTGGCTGGAATGTCGCGGTGAGCCACAGAGACAGGAGCGCCGCCGAAGAAATCGGCCGTTGCACGACCTGGATCGACGCCGCCATGCCTGCGTCTTCGAGAACCGAAGCGGGCCAGCGTCGGCTGCGGCGTGAAACCCACAGCATGAAGCCGAGAACAAGCAGGAAGAATACGATTTGGTTGAGCAAGTCCTGGCGATGTTCACGAACGTATGCGGTGAGCGTTTCGACGTCCTCGGCTATCGCCTCACGGAACTGCTCCCCGAGTACGCGCGGTTCATCCTCACGGAAAGCATCCCACAGCGGGACGCTCTCTCGCACCAGAAGGCGCTGACGCGCCACGTCCTGGGCGGCCCGGATTCGGGCCTGCATGTCAGCGGCCTCGATCAATCCGTCGGCGATCTTGTCCTGCAGCGTGAGAACGGCGTTGAACCGTTCACCAAACTGCACGTCGAGCGTGTCCGTCGCGGCAACGATCGATCTGGCGCGATCGACGAGCGCTGGGGGCAGTCCGGCCGAATCGGCGTACTCTACGGTCAGGAGCCAGTCCGCGCGGATCTGCTGCATCTGGCCGCGCTCGCGGTCCAGCGCCGATGCACGGCGCGCTACCGTTCCCCCCCACGAGTCGAGAAATCCCTGCAGTGCGGTCCAACGGTCCCGGAGATCCTTCAGCTTTCGCGGTGATGGATTCTGGAGGTCGAGCGCACTCTCTTCGACCAGACGGCGCCGCATTTCCGCTTCGGGCTCGAATCGCTCCGCGATCTTCGCGACATCCGGGTCGGGCCGAAGAAGCGCCCGAATGAGGTTGAGTTCGGTGATGTCCCGCTCGGCCCTGCGCGCGATTTCGGGAGCCGAGATCGGTCGCGGCCTGAACTCAGGGGTGGTGTCGACCGGGGCGGCGACCTGCTCAGTTGCGTCCTGCGGGAGAGGATCGGCTCCCGCGACCTGCGCGGGAGCCGGCAACGCCGATCCAATGACGCATGCCGCGAGAATGAGGACAGGGCGAAGCATCGCGCTCAAGCTGCTTCCGGGAACGGCCATCGGCTCTGTCGGATTCCTGAGTCTTAGCGTGTGTCGGGTAGGTGACACGATTCGGCAACCGATCGGTTCAAGGCAAACTACCCGCACACCGGCGGTTCGAAAAGCACGCAACTGTCACCCCGCCTTGACAGAACCTGGTTGACTATACTACTATTTATATAATGATTGTTATAGTGACGCGCTCGCGCCTAGGCGTGCGCCGAATCGGAGGTAACGCTTGAGCCTCGACCATGTCCTTCTCGGTATGCTCAATAAGCCGGCATCCGGCTATGACCTGAAGCAGCAGTTCGAGAAGAGTGCGCGGCACTTCTGGTTCGCGGAGCTGAGCCAGATCTATCCGACCCTCAAGAAGCTCGAACAGCGGGGCTTGCTCCGCAGCCGGCGGGTGCCATCGTCGCGCGGCCCCGAGCGCCGGGTCTTCGAGACGACCGCGGCAGGCTCGGATGAGCTCGAGCGCTGGCTTCTGTCCGACCCGCTGATACCCAAGGACCGGATCTCTTACCTCGCGCAGCTCTTTTTCATGGGCGAGTTGGAGGACCTGTCGGCCAGCGAGCGGTTCATGGAGAGGCTGCGCGGATCGATGGCGACGCGCCTCGCGGTGCTGGAGGCGATCGAGGCGGAGTGGATGGGCGCGATCGGCATCGATGATACGGCACTGGCCGTCGAGGGCGGAGCACTCACGGAGATCGAGGACGATCGCGTGTTTCACATGTACACGACGCTCCGAATGGGCATCCATTCGCTGCGCTCGCGGGTCGCGTGGTGCGATGAGACGCTGACCGCGATCCGCGCCAGGAATACAGCGAAAGAGGTTACTACCGGATGAACGAGTTCAGGGAGCTGCTGCGTTACGCACATATGGGCTTCGGCTTTACCGGGTTGGTCGCGTTTTGGGTCCCGGTGTTCACACGCAAGGGAAGCGTCGGCCATGTGCGCTTCGGTACGGTGTTCCTGTGGTGTGTCTACGGGATCGCTGCGAGCGCCATGTTCGCAACGTCACATCAGATTTGGGAAGCGATTGAGGCCGGTGAGGGGCCTGCCACCGACCCGGCCGGGTTCGGGTTTGCCATCTTTCTATTCTACATCGCGCTCATCACCCTCGCCTCTGGCCGTCACGGCTACCGGGTAATCGAGACAAAAAACGACCCACTCGCCATCGACACGACCGCGCATCGGCTGCTGGCGTACGCTTCGATGGCTGGCTCAGCCATCACCATCGCGTACGCGTTCGTTTTCTGGAGCAGCATGTCCATCATTTTCCTGGCGCTGGGCCCGGTCGGTATCGGGATCGGGGCCGGAATGCTCAGCTATGTGCGAGATCCCGGGAAGTCGCGGATGGCCTGGTGGTACGAGCACATGGGCGCCATGCTCGGGGCCGGTGTGGCCTTTCACACGGCGTTCATCGTGTTCGGCGCCCAGCGGTTGTTCAATTACGCGGGCTCGCTTGGCAGTTTCTCGTGGGTGCCGTGGGTATTGCCCGCGGCGATCGGTATACCGGCTTCAGTCGTCTGGACCCGATACTACCGGCGGAAGTTCGGCGACTTGCCGGCTCCTCGGACGAAAGTCGAGGCCCAGGCTTAGGGTGGCTGGAGTCAGTCCGTTCGGAACGTTCAGCCCGTCTCGAACGCCTCTCGTGCTTCATCTTGCAGTCTGATTCGGTCGGCGATGAGCCGATAGGCCACGTAGTACTTGAAGATGTTGCTCACGTACCGGACCGGCTCCCGTCCGACCTCGCGGGCGACGACCATCTCTACGTTGTCGAACCAGACGTTGGGGTCGAGCCCCATCTGCGCCGTCTTGCGCCTCAAACGCGAAATGCGCGTCGGACCCGCGTTGTAAGCGGCGAAGGCAAACAATCCACGGTTCATGGGATCAATGTCCGGGTCGTCGAAGTACTGGTCGCGCAGCAGCCGCAGATACTTGACCCCCGCGTGAATGTTGTTCTCGACGTCGTAGATTTCCGGGATCCCTACCGAGTTGGCTGTACTCTGCAGGAGCTGCATGACGCCGATCGCTCCCGCCCGGCTCCGCACGCTCTGATCCAGCCGCGACTCCTGGTAGCCCTGCGCCGCCACCATCAACCAGTCGAAGTCATACTGGCCGGCATACTTCTCGAATAAATCCGACATCCCCTGGAACCGCTCGACGTGGTCCTGATCGAGCGCCCCCTCCACCCAGTCCGCGTCGCGCAGGTAGCGCTTGAGCAGGATGTTGCCCATCAGCGTGCCCTTGCGGTGCGACTTCACGAACTCGTTGATCGCCGCTTCCAGCTCGGGGCTATCCTTGCGGAACGCCCACGCGATCTGACCGCCTTCGTTTACGGCGATGTCTTTGTGGAGGGTGAGGTCGTCGAAGATCTGGGCCCAGAACTCCGCCATGTGGTTGTCTACAACAACGATTGGAATCAAGCCCGCGTTCACCATCTCGAGCAGATCGTCGTCTTCCAGGTAATCGGACATGATCTCGAGCTCGACAGGTTCCGCGCCCGCCGCGCGCAGGGAATCGTTGAGCGCTAGCAGGTGCTCGTAGTAGCTGCTGGACTCCCGGACGTGAACCGTCTCTCCGGCCAGATCGGCGAGGCTTGTCAGCTCCGGTGAGTTTGGGCCGGTGACCACGATCTCGCGTACATCGTTGAGGAAGGGATCGGAGAAGTCGACCTCGGCCAGGCGTCCCGGTGTGATGGTGAGGTTGGCGGCGGCGACGTCGCCGTAGCCCTCAGTCAACGCCCTCATGAGCTGATCACGGGCCATTGGAATGACCAGCACGTGTACCCGCCGTCTCCCCTTTCCGAGCCGTTTGTTGATGAACTTCTCGAACTGTTGAGCGAGCTCGTAGCTCACGCCCTTCTGGTCGGGGCCGTCCAGGAAATACAGCATGTTGGAATAGACGAGCAGGAAGCGGATCACTCTGCGCTCGACCATGCCGTCGAGATCGCCCACGAACACGCTATCGAGCGACCTAAGCTCCTGGGGGAAGGAGTCGCCCGCCGCCATGACAAGCGAGGAGGGCTGGGCGGAGAGCGATGATTCGGCAGCGCCTGCGACCTGAGAATCGGCCTCACTGTCGGCGAGATCGGACGAGCAGGCGCCGAGCGCCAGTAGCGTCGCGACCGTGGCTACCGTCAGCCAAGCTGTCCCAGAGACTCTGCGTCTCGCTTTCATTCCCCTCGCCGAAGGACGTCCCGAGATACGTTCGCCTGAACCACCTGAACGGTCGGGGAATCTAGACGATCGCCAGCCTGCGGTCACGGTCCGGAGGGGGCAGCTCCGTTACACGTGTCGGATCACGTGCTTCTCGATGGGTGTCGATGAGTCAGAAGGAGAGATCAGTCAGGAGAAGAGATCAGCAGTGCGAGACGGCGCGACAAGAGTTGCCCCGCTCTCGGACCGCCAGGCCGGGAGCTGGGTTCTTCACTGCAGAAAGCGGACGTTACAGTGAATCGCGCTCGGACGGGGTGATCCGTTAGGTTGGTCACGTTGGTCGTGAACGAGCACTTGCGCTCAAAAAGACAATAGAGGGGACGGCGCGTGGCAAGACGGTCGAACTACGGTTTCGAGAAAAGACAGCGAGAGATCAAGAAACAGAAGAAGAAGGAAGCCAAAGCAGAGGAGAAGCGGCTGAAGAAAGAGGCCGCAGCAGCTCTGGAAGCCGGCGAGGCCCTCGGTGAGGGTGAGGTTGGCGCTGAGGGCGAAGCCCCAGATGATGACGGCGACGTCCTCGAATCGATCGACGAGGCCGTCGAGGAAGTGAAGGAACCGCTGGACTGAGCCCGCGAGGCTTCAAGGTGGGAAAACGGAGGGGAAGGGATTCGAACCCTTAAGTCCTTGCGGACGCCGGTTTTCGAGACCGGTGCATTGCCGTTCTGCCACCCCTCCCGGGGTACTTGAGCGGACGGGGTGGGATTTGAACCCACGAGACACCTTATGAGTGCCCACACGCTTTCCAGGCGTGCGCCTTAAGCCACTCGGCCACCCGTCCGGAACTGTACTGAGGCGGAGGAGGTGGGATTCGAACCCACGTGAGCCTTTCGGCTCAACGCCTTAGCAGGGCGCCGCCTTTAGCCACTCGGCCACTCCTCCACGGCGTCTACGGTCAATCGAACGACCGACCCCGACACAGAAAAGTGAAGGTACGCGCCCTCTCGCGGCGGCGCTTCCCTTCACCTCGCCAGTTGGCCCGCCTGGGTTCGAACCAGGAATCTCTTGGTTCAGAGCCAAGTGTGTTGCCAGTTACACCACGGGCCATCGAACTCCGCCGCAAAGGGCGGAGGGCGGCGAACATAGGATATGCCCAGCGAGCGATCAAGTTCCGGCGAAGGTCGACGCGATCGCTATTCTCCTGACTGGGAGCGG
>JBFILW010000010.1:0-32189 GCA_041612005.1 Gemmatimonadota bacterium | reverse complement strand
GCTGTCGCGCGTGCGCTGGCCCTCGTCGAGGGGACCTTCGGTGTCGCCGTGATCGCCGCCCAGGAACCCGGCCGCGTAGTCTGTGCCCGTCGAGGATCGCCACTGATGATCGGGATCGGCGACGGCGAAAACTTCGCCTCTTCCGACGCCACCTCGATCATCTCTCACACGCGACGTGTCGTTTACCTCGACGACGGGGAAATGGCCGTTCTGGACAACGAAGGCTGCGACATCGTCAACATGAACGTGATGAACCGCGTCGTAAAGCCGGTAGCGGAGCTGGACTGGGATGTCGAGGAAGCGGAACGTGGTGGATATCCGCACTACATGCTGAAGGAGATCTACGAGCAACCGGCGTCGATCGCCAACACGATGCGAGGCCGCCTGCTGCCGGACCGGGCGGCCGTCCGGCTCGGTGGCCTCGGGGAGCTCGGAAGCCAGCTATCGGCGACGAAGCGCGTCGTCATCGTCGCCTGCGGCACCTCCTGGCACGCCGGCATCATCGGTAAGTACCTGATCGAGGAATACGCGAGGGTTCAGACGGACATCGAGTACGCATCGGAGTGGCGTTACCGCAATCCGGTTCTCGAGCCTGGCACGACCGTGCTGGCCATTTCGCAGTCCGGAGAGACAGCTGATACGCTTGCCGCCGTCAAGATGGCTCGCGACCGCGGCTGTACAACGCTTGGCATCGTGAACGTCGTTGGGAGCTCCATCGCCCGTCTCACCGACGGGGGCATCTACCTGCACGCCGGGCCCGAGATTGGAGTCGCCTCGACCAAGGCCTTCAGCAGCCAGGTAGTCGCTCTGGCGCTGTTCGCTCTCTATCTGGGACGCCAGCGGGAGCTGGATTCGTCCGCCGCGCGTCGATTGGTGGACGCGCTCCGGGAGCTGCCCTCTCAAGTCGAGGAAGTCCTTCGCGCGGACAAAGACATCGAGCGGCTGGCCCGGAAGATGGCTGGGCACCCGAACTTTCTCTATCTGGGCCGTGGCTACAGCTATCCGGTCGCCATGGAAGGAGCGCTGAAGCTGAAGGAGATCAGCTACGTGCACGCTGAGGGCTTCTCTGCCGCGGAAATGAAACACGGTCCGATCGCTTTGATCGACGACGAGATGCCGGTTGTCGTGGTGGCGCCCAGGGACGCCGCGTACTCAAAGGTGCTGTCCAACGTGCAGGAAGTTAAAGCGCGCGGCGGTCGCCTCACCAGCATCACCACCGGGCCGAACGGTCTCCTCGAGTTGTCCGACGACTGCATCGTCGTCCCGACGACGATCGACGCGCTGCAGCCGGTCCTGACCAGCATCCCGTTACAGATGCTGGCGTATCACATCGGCGTGATTCGGGGGTGTGACGTCGACAAGCCCCGCAACCTTGCCAAGAGCGTCACGGTCGAGTGATCGACCCGGAGCCCGTCGCATGAAGAGACTCAAGATCGTTCACGTGGTCGGGGCGCGCCCCAACTTCATGAAGATCGCCCCCGTGATCCGGGCGTTCGCTGGGACCGGAATCACGGATCAGGTTCTCGTACACACCGGACAGCACTACGACCCGGTGCTCTCGGACCATCTGTTTGAAGACCTTCAGCTGCCCAAGCCCGACTACAACCTCGGCGTCGGATCAGCCAGTCATGCGGTGCAGACCGGACGGATCCTCATGGCGCTCGAGCCGGTGCTGAAGCGGCTCTCACCCGATTGGGTGTTCACGGTCGGCGACGTTACATCCACACTCGCTGCCGCACTGGCCGCCGCCAAGCTGGGCATGCGGGTTGGGCATATTGAGGCTGGCCTCCGCTCCCACGACTGGTGGATGCCCGAGGAGATGAACCGGATCCTCACGGATCACCTGAGCACCGGTCTGTTCACGACCGAGGAAACGGCGAACGACAACCTCCGCTCGGAGGGCATCGACGCGGGCAGGATCCATTTCGTGGGCAACGTGATGATCGATACACTGGACCAGCATCGGAAGAGGGCGGCCAAACTGGCCGTCCACGAAGCGATGGGTCTCGAGGCGGACCGCTTCATCCTCGCCACCCTCCACCGGCCCCGCAATGTAGACACAGCCCCGCGTCTCACGGCGATCCTCCGGGCCCTCAGCCAGCTCACGGCCGAGTGCGACCAACCCGTCGTGCTGACTCTTCATCCGAGGACCGCCCGGAACGTCAAGGAATTCGGGCTGGAGCAAGAACTTTCCGGTCTTCACGTGGTGGGAGCGCTCCGGTATCCGGAGTTCGTGGGCCTCATGGACAAGGCGAGCCTCGTCGTGACCGACTCGGGCGGAGTGCAGGAAGAGACTACGGTGCTCGGGGTGCCCTGCATCACCCTGCGCCCGACGACCGACCGACCGGTCACGGTCGAAGAGGGGACCAATCGCCTTTTCAACGGAAACCTGAACGAGCTGGCGGACGAGGCCTGCGATGCGCTGGCTGAAGGCAGGCGGCCCTGTCGCCCCCGGCTGTGGGATGGATGCGCCGCGGAGCGAATCGTTCAGGTGACGCTGGCGGCGCCCCGGGCCAACGGCGACGGCGAGCACGCGATGGCCGCGGCCAATCTCGCCCACAGCGCGCAGGCGAAGCTGTCAGTCGGCGTCGACTGACCGCCACATGTGAACACATCCCCAACAGCTTGTAACACAACACCTTACGACGCTTCGATGTAGCTGGCGCGCCGTTTGCTTTGAGGCGAACTTGCATCCTCGAAGCCGTACGGGCCGCCGATCTAGTGCCCGACCCGCAACACTTCTGCCGTCCACGCTCCGTCCGGCTCCGCCGGGCCGCCTCTGTAGCCCCCGCGCCATGTGACCAGCCGTCGGCAGCACTCGTCTGCTCTACGTGCTGGAAGCCCTTTCCAGTGAAGGAGGTAGAGCGAGTGTGGCCAAATGCGAGAGCCAGTGCCCGTGCAGACCAGAGTCACTCTCGCGCGTCGGTGTAGAGAAGAGGCGTCGCATTGTCGCGGCGCTCCGGCAGTGTGCATGCGTCGGTGTGGATGGGAAGTCGGAGCGCCGCGTCGTACATACGGTGCTGCAGAGGCGGCATAACCAGGTCCGAGTAGGAGCTTGTACGTGATTATCGAGTCACCCGAATTGGTCGATGAGATGACCGCGGAGGACGCCTCGGTCGGGGAGAACAGCGCCTTTCTCCTCTCCGCAGAGGAGCGCTCCGGAATCCGCGTGCTGGTGATCGACGACGAACAGACCATCCTGGAGAGTTGCGAGTCCGTGCTGACCACGGAGGGTTACCAGGTGACGGTCGAGCGGCGTGCCGACGAGGCGCTGCAGCGACTGGCCTCGTCCAAGTTCGAGATCGTCATCATCGACCAGAACATGCCCCAGACGAGCGGCTTTGACATTCTCGATGAAGTACGCCGGCGTCGACCGGACGCCCTGTCGCTCATGATGACCGGGCATGCAACGCCCGAGGCTAGCGTGCGGGCCATGCAGGCGGGGGCATGGGAGTACCTGCCCAAGCCGTTCACAGCGACCCAGCTTCTGGTGCTGATCGGCCGCGCGGCTCATACGCTCGTCCGAATGCGGACGCTCGCCGGCGAGTCCCAGAAAGAGGGCGTGCTCATCGACAAGGAAGTGCGGATCCTCGGTGTCTCCGCATCCATGCGCGACGCCGTCAACACCGCTCTCAAGGTGGCCGGCACCGACGCATCCGTGTTCATCACCGGCGAGAGCGGAACCGGAAAAGAAATCATCGCTCAGTGCATCCACGCCGAGAGTCGCCGCGCCCGAAAGCCGTTCGTGGCCGTGAACTGTGCTGCTCTTCCCGGAGAGCTGCTCGAGTCGGAGATGTTCGGGCACAAGCGCGGAGCGTTCACGGGCGCGGTTCGCGATAAGGCGGGCCTGCTCGAGATCGCGCATCAGGGGACTTTTTTCCTGGATGAGCTGGCGGAGATGCCAATGCCGTTGCAGGCCAAGCTGCTGCGAGTGCTGCAGGACGGCGTCGTCAGGCGCGTTGGGAGCGAAAAGGCGGACGCCGTAGTCGACGTACGCTTCATCTCAGCGACCAACCGAGTCGCCGACGAGGCGTTGGAGCAGGGCATGCTCCGCCACGATCTCTACTACAGGCTGCGGGTCGTCCCGATTCACTTGCCGCCCCTTCGGGAGCGTCCGGAGGACATCCCGGTGTTGATCACTCGCTTCGTCGACCACTTCTGGCGTCGGCACCAACCGCCGGGCAAGGTCCCTCCAAGATTGGCTCCAGAGACGCTCGATGCGCTGGTACGGTATCGGTGGCCGGGGAACGTGCGCGAGCTTCAAAACGTCATAGAGCACCTCGTGGTGCTGTCGGATCCCGACGAGGTCATCGATGCGGATCGTCTCTCGATCCTCAGCGAGGAGGCCGGCAACGGCGGCGGAAGCTCCGCTACTGCCCAGGGCTTCGCGTCGTCGGTCAACTTCCGCGATGCATTCCACGACGCCAAACAGCGGCTGGTCG
This sequence comes from Gemmatimonadota bacterium, assembly GCA_041612005.1. Lineage (GTDB taxonomy): Bacteria > Gemmatimonadota > Gemmatimonadetes > Palauibacterales > Palauibacteraceae > JBFILW01. The sequence goes on along the minus strand of JBFILW010000010.1, from coordinate 27,747 downwards.
ATCGATTCGAGCGCGAGTATCTGGCTCAGGTAGTGGCGCGGACCGGCGGCAACATGTCGGAGGCGGCCCGCCAGGCAGGGATCGATAGAACCACGCTGTATCGGCTGATGGAAAAGCACCGCCTGTCTAAAGACGCTTTCAGTTCCTGAGCCACTGCGCGCCCCATCTCACAGGGGTCGGCCGATGTCGATATCCGGTGACCAACAGCCGTTGTGGTGGGATCCAGGCCACAGGCTCGCACACCTGAGCGATACCACGCGGCGCCTGGCCGAGCGGCTCGAGGCCCGTGTGCTTCAGGTACCGGATCAGGCGGCTACCGACCGGACAATCGATCCCCCGGACCTGGCGCTGACCTGGGCCGCCGCCGGTGCCCTCCGCAATGCGATCGACGACGCTGCGTCGGCTGGAGCCCCTCCCGAATGCGTGTCGGCGTTGCACCGGCGCCTGGACTCCGAGCTCCGTAACCTGACGGGCGCCGCGAACGATCGGCTGATCGAGGAGCAGCGCACGCTGCTGGAGGGCGTGTCCCACGACATCCGCTCGCCCCTCAATTCCATTTTGTTTCTCGCCGATGCGCTGTTGAACGAACACAGTGGCACCCTCAATCCGAATCAACGCCGGCAGATCGGCGTCGTGTACGGTGCCGCCGTCGCCCTCGTCCGCCTCGTCAACGACCTGATCGACTTCGCCCGACTGAGTGAAGGAACGCCGATCGCAGAGACGACAGTGACCTTCAGCATCGATTCCGTGCTCGAGGATGTGAAGCGACTCGTCGCCCCGCTCCTCGATCATCAGAACGTCAGCCTGCGCGTGCGCAACGAGATGCGAGCGCCCCGAAGCGGCGATCCACAGCTCGTGTCGCGGCTGTTGATCAACCTTCTGACCAACGCGATCGATGCGGCGTCCGAAGGTGGTGATGTCGAGGCAGTCTTTCGCGACGAGGAAGGCTCCCGATTCCGGCTCGAGGTGACGAATGACGGCGAGCCGCCCGACCTCGACGAGTTACGTCGCCGCCTGACCGGGCAGACGGGTGATCGCGAACTGCGGGGTCCCGGCTGGACTCACGGCCTCGGCCTCGCAATCAGCTCCCGTCTGGTCACCGCCGCGCGAGGGAGCATGACTGTCGACTGCCAGGATGGAGACAGAACCCGGTTTACGGTCGAGTTGCCGTTTCCGGTTGCGGACAGCCCACGCTAGCGCCGCTCTCAGCGGGTCAGAAAGACGGGCAGGTCGGTCGTCTCCAGGATTGCGACGGTGTGGGAGCCGAACAGGAGGTCGTGGATCCGGCTGTGGCCGAAGGCGCCCATGAAAAGACAGCCGCAGCCCCAGTGCTCCGTCGCCCGCTGAATCGCCTCTGTCGGTTCCGCGTCTACCTGCGCCGCCTCGTACGCGACACCATGGTCCTCGAGCACAGCTTCCGCTGTCGCGATAACCGTCTCCTCGGTGGGCGGCGCCGCGAATACCAATTTCAGCTCGGCCTCTGTCGCCTGCGCATAGCGCACGGCCAGATCCAGGGCGTGCATGGCGGGCTCGCCGCCGTCGTAGGCGACCAGTGGTCGTTCCGGGAGGCTGGCGGACCCTCCGCCCAGCAAGACCGGATGGGGTGAGCGGCGAACGACGCGGGCCGCCGTCGAGCCGATCGACTCCTGCCCGAATGCGGCGTTCTCTCCGCGGCGCCCGAGCATGACGAGATCGGCTGCCCCGGCTCGCGACACCAGGACTTCCTCGGCGACGCCGATCTCCACGATCGTGTCCGGGACATCGAGCCCGAGCTCCGCGGCCTGCTCGGCGAACCGGGCCAGCTCAGCCTCGCCACGTGCCTGAAACGCTCGGAGTACCTCGGGCTGGAAGGGCGTACCGCTCACTTCACCCCACATCGGCGCCAATGTCTCGATCGCCGGTCCTTCCACGACACGTACGTCGGCGACGAACAGCGCCGTGAGGTGCGATGAGAATCTTTGCGCCACGGCCAGCGCCATGTCTCCCACGCGGCGGGCCTCCGCCGATCCATCGATTCCGACCAGGATTCGCTCGAACATCAGCCGATCACCTTACACGCGCCTCAAGTGTGTGCCGCCGTCCACGGTTAGGACTTCGCCCGTGATGAACCGCGCCCCGGCCAGGTAAACGACGGCCCCGGCCACGTCAGCCGGATCTCCGATGCGTCCCAGCGCGGCCCTCGACTCCGCACCGCGGCGCTCCCGGTCGGAGTGTGTATCGGGCAGCAGGATCGCGCCCGGACAGACGGCGTTTACCCGCACGACGGGCGCCCACGCCCGAGCCAGCCCGCGCGTCATGCTGACGACGGCCGCTTTGGTCGCGGCATAGGGTACGTATGCGGGCCACGCCTCGAACGCCGCCACGTCTGCGATGTTGATCACGGCGCCGCCGCGGGCGCGCAACTGACTGAAGGCCGCCTGGGCGCACAGGAAAGGTGCCCGGGCATTGAGGGCGAACACGCGATCCCAGTCATCGACGGTCACCGATTCCGGTGCACAGCGAGGAAAGCACGCCGCGCTATTGACCAGCACGCTCAGATCACTGACATAGCCGGATTCTGGTGCCAGCAAGGCGCGAATCTCGTCGGGCTGCGTAAGGTCGGCGCGCGCGGCTGACGCGTCGCGCCCGCGATCCCGCAGGGCACGAACGGTGCGCTCGGCTTCCCGCTCGGATCGGTGATAGTGAATCGTGACGTCGTACCCCGCGTCGGCCAGCCCCAGGGCGATGGCCCGTCCCACCCGCACGGCGCCGCCGGTCACCAGGGCCCGCCCACGCTCCCGACCGCCGTCGATGGGATGTTTCATGAGTCCCGCTCGGGTTTACGTGGCGAGTCGAAGTCAAAACTTGAACCGCCCGCGAGAGTCGTGTCAATCGCCCGAAGCGCCGTTGACACCGGGCGGATTCGTCGCCTAGCTTGGCTCGTGTTGAGAGTGAAACTCAGTTTCAACTAGCTGATACCTGCTGAATTTGATGCGACGATCCACCTGCATGAAGGAGCTTTCTGCCCGGATTCCGGCCGCGGTCGGGCTGTCACTGCTCATTCTGGCGGTCCAGATCCAGCCCGGCAGGGCGCAGGAGCGTCCACCGGAGACGACTGAAGAGAGGCTGGCGGAGCTCGAGCGGGAGGTGGCGGAGCTTCGGGCACGGGTGGACTCTGCCGCGCCCGTCGCTTCCTCGGAAATCCAGCGGCAGCTGGACGCGATCTCGCGCGAGATCGAGGCGTTGAAGCTCGGACAGGATGTCGTCGTAACGGTGGAAGAGCGTGGCAGGTTCGGGTTGGGGCCCGCGGCTTCGAGGGTGTACCAGGTTCAGCAGGGAGTCTCGCTCGGGGGGTACGGCGAAATGCTGTACGAGAACTTCGCAAGCCGGCGGCAGAACGGGACACCGGCAGGCAAGACTGACCAGCTAGACTTCCTTCGCGCCGTGGTCTACCTGGGCTACAAGTTCAACGACCAGATTCTATTCAACTCGGAGATCGAGTACGAGCACGCCTCGACGGCCGGTGCCGGCTCTGTCTCCCTCGAGTTCGCCTACCTCGACTTTTTCATCTCGAGCGTCCTCGGCGTCCGTGCGGGCCTGGTGCTGGCCCCCATGGGCTTCATCAACGAGCAGCACGAGCCGAACACGTTCCTCGGAACGACGCGGCCGGAGACCGAGCGGCGGATCATCCCCAGCACCTGGAGAGAAAACGGGGCGGGAATCTTCGGGCAGGCGGGTCCACTCGAGTTTCGAGCCTTCGTGATCAACGGACTCGACGCGGTCTCGGGTGGTAGCTCGGGAGCCACCGGCTTCTCAGCAGAGGGGTTGCGCGGCGGACGCCAGCGCGGCTCGAAGGCCGTCGCGGAGGATCTGGCCGCCGTTGCCCGGCTCGACTACGTGAATCTGGTCGGTCTGCTGGCCGGCACGTCGATCTACATCGGCAACTCGGGCCAGGGAGCGACGCTCCCGGCGGACCCGACCGCGAAGATCGGTGCCCTGACCACTATCTGGGAGGGGCACGTTCAGTATCGGGCGCGAGGCTTCGATCTTCGGGCGCTCGGTACACTCGCGTGGGTGGACGACGTCCGCGCTCTCAATGCTGCGCAGGGATTCATCGGAAGCGAGTCGATTGGCGAACGAATGTATGGTGTGTACGTCCAGATGGGGTACGACGTGCTTCGACACCTGCCAACCCGCAACACCCTCCTACCATACCTGCGCCTCGAGCGTATCAACACGCAGCTTCGGGTCCCGGTGGGATTCGATAGCAATCCGGCCAGTGACGAGACGATTGTGACTGTTGGTGCCCAATGGCTGCCGATTCAACAGGTGGTGCTGAAGGCCGACTACCACTTTCGAAGTGATGAGGCAAGCCAGGGAGTCAACCAGTTCAACCTGGCGCTCGGATATGTGTTTTAAGGCCGCCGGCCAGCCCTTCACCAGCCTGGTATTAGTCATCGCACTGCTGTCTGTCTGTCCGAGGCCCTGCATCGGACAGCCCGTGCTGACTCAGCAGGAAGCCCTGCGTCTTGCGTTCCCCGAGCCAGCCGTCATCGAGAGGCGCACGGCCTATTTAAGCGAGATCGAGATCGAACGAGCTGCCCGGCTGGCCGGGCCGGGAGTCGATGTGGATGTGGCGGTGCTGCCCCACTACGTGGGTGCGCAGGACGATGAAGTGCTCGGCGTCGCATACTTCGACGCGCATCGGGTGCGCACCCTCCCCGAGGTCCTGATGATCGTGGTCTCGCCCGAGGGTACGGTGGAGCGGATCGAAGTCCTGAAGTTCAGTGAGCCGCCCGAGTACCGACCCCCAGAGGGCTGGCTGGCTCAGTTTGACGGCGAGACTCTGAGCGACGAGGTCTCGCTGAAGGCCGGGATCGTGAACATGACCGGGGCCAGCCTCACATCTCAGGCGATCACCGATGCCGTGCGACGGGTTTTGGCTCTCCACGAAGTTCTTCGACCGCTTGCCGCTTCGGAGAGCCGGTGAGCCGCTTCGAACGCTGGTGCGTCTGGATTACGTCCGCCATCACCGCGGTCACCGGGGTCGGGCTGCTGTGGACGAAGTACTTTCTCGAGACGACTGACCCGTGGGCCGTCGTCAACAGTCCTTTCCAGCCTTGGCTCCTGCGGAGCCACCTGATCGTGGCGCCATTGCTGGTGTTCGCGATCGGCCTGATCACGACGCGGCACATCTGGCGGCACTTTCGGACCGCGGTGCGAATGGGTCGGCGATCCGGGGTCACGACGGCTCTCGTCGTATTTCCGATGATCGTAAGCGGCTATCTCATCCAGGTAATAACCGGTCGCGGTTGGCTCACCGCCATGGTTATTGCCCACATCTTGACCGGCGTCGTCTACGCGGCTGGCCTCGCGCTGCACCAGGTCGCGATCCGATCTCGCCGCCCCGAGGCGAGGACCCGGACCACCGCCGAGGAAACCGCACACTCCGAGCCGGTCGGGGTATCGTGAGACCTTTCTGGCCCTTATCTCGTATGTTAGGAGACGTCGGGAAGGGGGGAGAGAAGGGACTTGGCACACGAACACCCTGTAAGGCGACGCGCGGGAATGGACGATGAATGAGATTCTGAAGAAGCAGATCTGGCGCAAGCTCGAGACAATGCCGGAGGAAAAGGTCTACCAGGTGCTGGACTACATCAAGTACCTGGAGTCTGAGTACGGATCCGCCGATCCCGGCCCGCGTGGTTTTCAGCGGATGGGCGAGCTGTTCCAGGATCAGATGCGCAAACATCGTGTCTCAGCCAAGGCGCTTCGGGAGACGATGCGGGTTCTCGGCTCGGCCGACCGGGTTCTGGAGGCCTTCCGAGATGCCGGCAAGGAGTTCCTGGCGGAGATCGAGGCGGGGAAGCCCGAGCCACCCCCCAAGCCGAAGGACGACCCACCCGAGACGCGCGAAATCGTCATCGAGTAGGTGCCCATCGCGCCAGACCGGATCGATCGATCAGGGGTGGCAGCGCGGTTGACGTGCTACGCACCCTCTCCTACCATACCAGATGGAACCAGCAAGCCGCGCAGTAACAGCCGCGCGACCCCGTCAGGTCGCGCCTGCTCCGTGCGGCTTTTCGTGTCTCAGTGCCTATACGCCGATACCTGTGCCGTCACCGAGTCGATGAAGCGCCCATGAAGCACGGAGCCCTCCCAGAGGCGCTGACCTTCGACGATGTGCTCCTCGTTCCGCGCAACGCGCGTGTGCACCCGGCCGACGTCGACGTATCGACTCTGCTCACGCGAAAGATCCGTCTCGCGATTCCGCTCCTGTCCGCCGCCATGGACACGGTGACGGAAAACTTGATGGCAATCGCCGTTGCACGCGAAGGCGGGTTGGGGATCATCCACAAGAACATGTCGATCGAGTCGCAGTGCGCTCAGGTCGATCGCGTGAAGCGCTCCGAAAGCGGCATGATTCTGGACCCGATCACGCTGGGACCGGAAGCTAAACTGCGCCAGGCACTGGCGATGATGGAGGAGTTCTCGATCAGCGGCGTGCCGATTGTTGACGCCGACGAGCGGCTGCTCGGGATCATCACCAACCGGGATCTGATCTTCGAGAAGAACCTCGAACGCCGTGTGGACGAGGTAATGACCCGCGAGTCGCTGGTCACCGCTCCGATCGGTACGTCGCTTGGAGAGGCTGAAGAGATCCTCCGCCGACACAAGATCGAGAAGCTCCCGGTGGTCGATGACTCGGGACGCCTGCGTGGGCTCATCACAGTCAAAGACATCTTCAAACGCCGCCAGTTTCCCAACGCCTCGAAGGATGACCACGGCCGCCTACTGACAGGGGCCGCGATCGGGGCCTCGCTCAAGGATCTGGACCGGGCCCGGGCGCTGGTTGACGCCGGGTGTGATGTAATCGTCATAGATACGGCACATGGTCACGCACAGGGAGTACTGGACGCTGTGAGTCGCACCCGAGAGGCCCTCCCGGACGTGCAACTCATTGCAGGCAATATCGGTACGAGGAGCGGTGCTGCGGCGCTCGTGGAACGCGGCGTTGACGCCGTCAAGGTGGGTATCGGACCGGGGTCAATCTGCACCACGCGGGTCGTGACCGGTGTGGGGGTGCCGCAGATCACGGCCGTGAACGAGGCGGTCGAGGGCACTGCGGGTGCGGTGCCGGTGATCGCCGACGGCGGGATCAAGTACTCCGGCGACATCGTAAAGGCCCTGGCGGCCGGCTCGCACAGCTGCATGCTCGGCTCGATGCTGGCCGGCACGGACGAGAGCCCCGGCGAATCGTTCCTGCTGGAGGGTCGGCGCTTCAAGGTGATCAGAGGCATGGGCTCGCTCTCGGCGATGGAGGAAGGATCGGCGGATCGGTATTTTCAGGCTGAGACGGAGGCCCGCAAGCTGATCCCGGAGGGGATCGAGGGACGCGTGCCATACAAGGGACCGGTGACGGAAACGATCTTCCAGCTGGTGGGTGGGCTTCGGAGTGGGATGGGGTACTGCGGTGTTGCCGATATCGAGGAACTGAGAACGGATGCGGAGTTTATTAAGGTCACGCCAGGCGGCCTGCGCGAGTCGCACCCGCACGACGTGATCATCACGCGCGAGGCACCGAACTACAGACTGTGAGCCTGATGAGAAACCGACCGTCCATGGCGTCTGGGGTGAGGGTGTGCGCTTCTCACGGCGCCGCTCGATGGCTCCCGGCCATCCTGCTGTGGGCGGCGGCCGGGTGCAGTCAGAACCAGCCCGTAGGATCACCGGTGGCGGCAGCCGTCCAGGATACGGTCGCGGTGCCGGCTCCCCCATCCGACAGCGTGCTGGTCGCGGCGGCCGCGGAGGAAGGACTGGACTCGACCCTCGTCCTGGAAGCGAACCGGGAGGCCAGCCGAGCGCTTGAGGACCTTCCCGAGGACACGCACCGCGAATTCCTCGATCTGTTCGGACCTGATCCCCTCGGTCTTGCGGACAGGCCGCGTAACGCCGAGCGGTACGAGATCCCGCTCGAGACGAACTCACAGGTCGAGCGCTGGATCGAGTACTTCTCGGAGGCGGTTCCCGAGCGCTTCGCAATTTACCTGTCCCGGCTCGGACGCTATGAGGACATGGTCCGGACCCGGCTGCGCGAAGCCGGCATGCCTCAGGACCTCATCTACCTCGCCATGATCGAAAGCGGGATGAACCCGAATGCCTACAGCCGGGCGCACGCAGTCGGGATGTGGCAGTTCATCCGCGGAACCGGTCGCCTCTACGATCTCGAGATCTCCTACTTCGTCGACGAACGGCGCGACCCGGTCAAGTCCACGGACGCGGCGATCGCGTTCCTTTCTGATCTATACGACGAGTTCGGGTCTTGGTACCTGGCGGCCGCGGCGTACAACGGGGGTCCTGGACGCGTTCGGAGGGGGATCCGGCGCACCGGCTCGAACGACTTCTGGGATCTGGTCAGCGCGAGGGTGCTGCGCAGCGAGACACGCAACTACGTGCCAAAGCTCATCGCTGCCGCTCTGATCGCCAAGGACCCCGAGGCCTATGGATTCACGAACATCGAGCGCCAGACTCCGCTCGAGTTCGAGGAGGTGATCGTACCGGACGCCACGAGCATGGATGTGATTGCCGATGCGGCCGGCGTCGAAGAGAGCGATATCCGGACGCTCAATCCACAGTACCTGCGGCGGGTGACGCCGCCGGGCCGGGAGGTGACGGTTAAAGTGCCGCCACGGACCGCGGGAGCATTCGCCGTCAATTACAAGAAGATCCCGACCGACAAGCGGGTCACGTGGCTTATCCACACCGTCACCCGAGGACAGACCCTTGGCCAGATCGCCTCTCGCTACGGCACTTCCGTCTCAGCGATCCGCGCGGCCAATAACAATGTGAATCCGCGCCGCCTTCAGGTCGGGCAGAGACTGGTCGTGCCGAGAGCGGCCGGGGCCGCCAAGCCGCGACCGGTCCGAAGTCCCGAAGCGCTGGAGGCTCCTGACGGCGGCGCCCTCACGGTCACCGTCCGCGCCGGCGATACCCTGTGGGCGATCGCGCAACACTACGAGGTCAGCACCACGGAGTTGATGGTCTGGAATGGACTCAGCTCCACGACGATTCACCCGGGCGACCGCATCACGGTTCGGCGCTAGCCGCCGCCCCGAAGCCCGCTTGCTATGACTCCGCACCGCCATCTTTCCAGCCGCTCCCTCCTCCGGGTCGATTTTCATGCCCACACGTCGTACTCACTCGACGCCGTGACACCGCCGCAGGAGCTCGTCGAGCGCGCGTGGGAAGCGGGACTCGATCGAATTGCGGTTACCGACCACGGCGAGATCGATGGAGCGCTCGAAGCACAGGCTCTGGAGCCCGCTCGCGTCATCGTTGGTGAGGAGATTCGCTGCCGCTGCCGAACCGAGCTCATCGGGCTGTTTCTGAGCGAGCGAATCCCGATGCGGCTGGAGCTGGAGGAGGTGGTGGAGAGGATCCGAGACCAGGGCGGTGTTATTTACGCGCCACATCCATATGCTTACGCGTGGCGGCCCCTGGCCAAGGCCCGGCGAGCCATCGCGGTCGCAGATGTCCTCGAAGGATTCAACGCACGGGCCTTCCTGCCGATTTGGAATGCAGCGGCGCAGTGGGCGTCACACGAGAAGCAGGTTCCGCACGCCGCGGGCTCAGACGCGCACTTCGGGTGGGAGGTTGGACGCGCGTACACGGAGATGCCCTACTTCAATTGTGCGGCCAGCTTCAGGCGCGGTCTCCCGGACGCCCGGCCGATCGGAGTGCGCGTGACGCATCCGGTCGCCCACGTGGCGTCCGCCGGCCTCAAGACGGCGCGCTTGCTCACCGGCCGGCGGGCCGCGGTGCGCGTCGCACGAGGGCGTCGCGCGGCGTCAGCCGCCTGACGGCTCACACAGTCGCGGTTGCCAGCCCTGCGCGGGGCGGCCCGGCGATTGGGTAGACCGTGGCCCGTCCCCCTCGTCCGCCCAGTGCGTTTCGAGGATCAACGACGATCTCCGCCTGCTCCAGCACCAGTTCGTAGTCCACCTGTGAGTGATCGGTCGTGATCACGACGGCATCCGTATCGGCCAGCGTATCCGCATCGAGCGACACAGACTCGAACACGCGGTCGTCGAGCACCACGCGCGGTACGAAGGGGTCGTGGTAGCTGACCTCCGCGCCACCCTCCACCAGCAACTGCAGAATATCCAGGGCCGGACTTTCACGCGTGTCGTCGACATCGCGCTTGTAGGAGATCCCGAGCAGGAGGACCTTGCTTCCGTTCACCGGCTTCTTCACCCGATTCAGTGCCTCGGCGATCTTGGTAACGACGTTGCGAGGCATCTCGGCGTTGATCTCAGCCGCCAGCTCGATGAAGCGCGTCTTGTAGTGAAGCGTGCGCATCTTCCACGCGAGGTAGTGCGGATCCACCGGGATGCAGTGACCTCCCAGCCCGGGTCCCGGAGTGAAGCGCATGAAGCCGTATGGTTTCGTAGCCGCCGAGTCGATGACTTCCCACACGTCGATTCCGAGTCGATCCGCGATCACGGCCATCTCGTTCACGAGACCGATGTTGACGGCGCGGAACGTGTTCTCGAGGATCTTGGCCAGCTCGGCGGCCTCCGGTGACGAGACTTCGACCACTTCCTCGATCACCTCGCCGTACAAGGCGACCGCCAGCCGGTGGCAGGCCGGCGTGAGACCGCCGACGATTTTCGGCGTGTTCTCCAGGTGCCAGTCACGATTGCCGGGATCGACGCGCTCGGGGCTGAAGGCGACGAAGAAATCGATCCCTGCCTTCAAGCCTCCAGACTCGAGAGCGGTCTGAAGTACCTCGCGGGTGGTTCCCGGATAGGTCGTCGACTCGAGAATAACGAGTTGGCCGGGCCGAAGATGCCGCTCGACCGATTGCGTCGCCTCCACGATATAGGAAACGTCCGGGTCCCCGGTCTTGGAGAGAGGCGTCGGGACACAGATGATGATCGCGTCCAGCACCTCGAGTCGGTCGAAGTCCTGAGTGGCCGCCAACCGACCGCCACGAACCAGTGGCTCCACTCGGTCCGAGGTCACGTCGGGCACGTGCGAGTGTCCTGACATGACGCCATCCACGACCGAGCGCTGCACTTCAAACCCCAGCGTCTCGAACCCCGCCTCGGCGAAAGCGACCGCCACCGGCAGGCCTACGTACCCCAGCCCGACGACTCCGACTTTCGCTTCGTGCTGATTGATCTTGTCGAGCAGCTGCTCGTCCACGGTCATGCGTACCGTGCCTTTGGCATGGCTATTCAGTTCGAAGGATGCGTGTCGCGTAGCCGTTGGATGGATCCCGGCCCATTGCCACGAGCTGCCCGACGCGCGCTGGTCCGCGGTTGTACGCCAGCAGCGCCATCCGCATGTCCTGATCGTGCTCGTCCAGCATCACGCGCAGGTATCGGAATCCGAGCCGCAGGTTGGTCTCTGTCTCGAACAGTTGCGCCCGCCCGACCGTCGGATCGAGCCAGTACGCGGTGCTCGGCTTGATCTGCGTGTAGCCGACCGCTCCCGCCTCGCTCACCGCGGTGCGCCGAAACGAAGACTCGACCTCAACCAAGCGGAACGCCAGGTCCGGCTCGAGTCCCTCGGCCAAGGCCACATCATAGATCTTCGCGGCCAGTCCCGCCGGAATCCTGTAGCGCGTCGAGTGGTCGTGGATCGCCTCGAGGCGGAAATTCGTCAGACGCTGCAGGGCCAGCTCGCCGGCCAGCCGGTGGCTCTCCGAGCGCTGAATCTCGAGATCTTCAGTCGCCAGTCGCGTGGAGCGTTGGTGTCCTACACCGGCAAGGTTTGCGCCCAGGACAACGGCCAGGGCCGCCAGCCCGATGATTCCGACCCGACCCGCCAGCATCCGCCGCCTCGTGCGCAGCCACGCGCTCAAACCGCTCGGAGGCCCGAGATAGGCCGCAGGATCAATATCTATGTGCGAGTTCATCGCGTTCTCCCCAGCTTTGACATCGGTTACAGAAGCCTGAGGACGGGGCAACTCGCAGGCCACCCCGTCGCCATCTTCGGCATATGTTCGGCATCGGCCGGGCGGGGCTGCATAAAGACCAGCCCGTAGTCTACTTAACGCCGCCAGGTTCCGCTTGCGCCACCACGCTTTTCCAGCAGTTGGATCGGCCCGATCCGCATTCCCCGGTCCGTGCTCTTGCACATGTCGTACACAGCCAACAGACCGGCTGCGACGCCGCACAGCGCTTCCATTTCGACACCGGTGCGGCCCCGGGCTGCCGACCGGACACGAATCCTGAGGCCTGGCAGGTTCTCATCGACCTCGATTTCCACGTCGATCGCATCCAATTGCAGCGGATGGCAGAGGGGAACGATGTCTGCCGTGCGCTTTGCGCCGCCGATCGCCGCCACCCGCGCGACGGCAACGACGTTGCCCTTCGCGACATGACCCCCCAGCAAGGCCGCGAGAGTGGCCGGCTCCATGGCGATCTCACCCTCGGCGAGGGCCGAGCGTTCGGTCACCGCCTTGTCGCCCACGTCGACCATGCGCACCCGCCCTTCGTCGTTCAGGTGGCTCAACCGATCACTCGCCATCGAACGCCCCTGCCAGTTCCATGAGTAGTACGGAGGCGATCGCCTGAGGATTCACGTTGCCCTGCGCCGCCGCTCGCGCCTCGTCAATGTGACCGGAGACTCGCGTCAACGCGTCGATCGGGAAACGCCGCTCACCGATCAGTCGACGCGCTCCGTCCGCGTCGAAGGTTCCCTCGGGGCGCTCGAGTGCCAGGCAGGTGATGTCCCGCAGTCGCTCTTCGACCGCCTCGAGCATGTTCGTGAATTCGGTCCGCGCACGGGCAGCGGGCAGAGTGACCAGAAACTCCAAGCGGTCCCGTCGTGAGGCGAGCGCCGCGGAGAGGAGGGCATCGGCCCGCTCGTGCGCCCCGCTGCCGTCGGCTCCGCCCAGACGGAGCGCTCTGCCAATGCTTCCGTGGCTGATGCGAGCCAGACGGCTCGACTCTTCGCCGGGCCAGCCAGCCACATCGCGGAGGAATGCCTCGACCTCCTCCTCCGTGAGCGGTGCGACCCGGACCGCGAGGACGCGCGAACGCACTGTCGGAAGCAAGGCGCCCGGACGCGGTGAGGTGAGTATGAAAAAGGTGTCGCGCGGAGGCTCCTCGAGCAGCTTCAAAAAGGCGTTGGCCGCGGCAGGGCTGGCCGCCTGTGGCACCATCGTCTCCGCTTCGCCCACGATGAACACGGTACGTTGACCAATGGCCGGGCGGCTGACGGCCCGCTCGCGCATCTTCTGCACGAGCTCAAGGTAGATACCCCGGGGTCCGTCCGGCTCGCCGGGGTTCAGGGGCTCCTCGCGGCGTCGCTGTACCTCGGCCAGCCGGGCTCGTTCGAGGGCGTCGCGCAGCTTGGCCGGACTCGACGGCCGTTTGGATGGCCGTGCGACCGGGAAATACCAGTGCAGGTCCGGGTGCTCCACACGGTCCGCCATTCGGCAGCTGCGGCATTCGCCGCAACCGCTGCGTCGCTCGCAGAGGAGAAGCCCGCTCAGCCATAGCGCCAGCCTCTGCTTGCCGATACCCTCGGGCCCGTGCAACAGCATCGACTGTGGCAGGCGGCCTGACTGTGCCGCTGCCTCGAGGCGTTGCCGAATGGCCACGTGACCGGCGATTGGCGGAAGGCTCATCGCGACGGCCGCGCGCCTGGCTGCACATACGAGGGGGTCAGGAGCGCCTCCTCAACCAGCGCACCGGATCGACCGCAATCGGCTGGTCGTTCGGGTTCGGCTCTCGGATCTGGAACTCCATGTGTGGCTCGGTCTGATCGGCGGAGCTCAAAGCTCCGACGTACCCGATCACCCGTCCCGCCTCGACGATGTCACCCTCCCGCACGGTCAGGGCCTCCAGGTAGAGGTAGAGGGAGAAGTAGCCGCCGCCGTGACTGACGATCACCGACGGTCCCCAGAGTCCGACCGGCCCGGCATAGTCGACCTGGCCCCGCTCGACCACACGTACCGGCGTGCCACGTGGCGCCGCGATACCCACCCCCTCGCGGGAAATCGTCGTGCCTCCCTGACGCTCGGGTCCGAAGTTGTAGACGATGCGTCCCTCGACCGGCCAGTTGAGGTTTCCGAGGTCGGCGGTCGTGATGCTCGGCGTCGTTGCGACGCCCGCGTCTCTCTCGGCCTCTCGCCGCGCCCTCTCGAGCTCGGCGACCAGGTTCCGAAGCCGCTGCTCGTCTCTCTCCAGCTGGGCCAGCTGGCTCGCCGCCTCGGACTCGCGCGATCGGAATCCGATCAGCCTCCGCTCGCGTTCACCCTCGAGCGACTCGAGCCGACCCATTTCAAGCGACTTCTCGTCTCGCAGTCGATTCAAATGATCGAGATCTGCCGCCAGTTGCGACCGCTGTTCAGTCAGCTTCGCGGCCAGCTCAGACACCTGGCTCACGAGGGTGCGATCGTACAGAGCGATCAGGTGCAGATACTTGTAGCGGTTAATGAGGTCGGCGAACGAGCGGGCGGCCATCAGGACCCGGAAGGCGTTGAGTGGCCCACGCTTGTAGATAGAACGGAGCCGCTCCCGGAGCACGGCTTTCCGGTGCGTGAGGCCATCGATCGTGCTCAACATATCCTGAGTGGTGAGGCTGACCGCGGATCGGACCGCATCGATCTGCACGTCCAGCTCGGCGAGCACGCTCGCCGAAGCGCCGATCCGTCGCTCGAGATTCTCAATCTCCTCGGAGATCGTGTGGACCTGCCCCGCCAGCTGAGTCATTTCTCCCTGGAGCGTGCTACGCTCGCTGCGGATCGCTTCGAGCCGTTCCTGACTCTCACGGATGCTCGCCTGGATATCGGCCTGCGCACGCACCGAGGTCGGCAGCAGGAGCGAGACCGCGCAATTCGCCACCAGCGCGAGCCTCACCGCTGCGGGCCGTGCCCGGGGCCCGGAGTCAGACCGCATGGATTGCCCGCAGCTCTCGGCGAATGGCGCGCGCCGCGGCCAGGCAGCCGATCAGGCCGCCCGCTCCCAGCCCGGCGATCACCCACAGATCGGGGATCCAGGCGATCTCGAATAACACCCGGTTGACCAAAAAGTAGATGCCGACCGTAAGCGCGAGCGCCAGCACGCCGCCGAGAAGACCAGTCACCAGCCCTTCGACGAGATAAGGTCGTCTGATATACGCCTCCGACGCGCCTACCGTGTACATGATGTCGATCTCCCGCGCCCGGGCCAGCACCCACATGCGGACGGCCGTCCCGATCAGCAGCACCGCGACGAGCGCGAAAGCGCCGCCGAGCACGATCGCCGTGCCGCCCGCAACGCGGCGCAACCGATGGAGCCGATTCACCCAGTCGAGCCCGAACCGGACATCTTCGACGAACGGGTACAGCGCCACCCGATCCGCGACCGCCGTCACGTGTTCGGGCGTCCGGTAGCCCGGCAGAAGGCGAATCTCGAGCGACGCCGGGAGCGGATTGATGTCGAGGTCGGAAAAAACGTCCGAGAATTCCGTCAGCTGGTTGGACGCGTTGACGAGCGCCTCGGTCTTGGAGACGAAGCGCACCGAATCAACCTCGGGGAAGCTTCCGATCTCACCACGGGCCAGTTGTATGCGTTCGGCTCCGGCATCGTCGTCTAGATACGCGACCACCTCGACTCGAGATTCGGCGCTCGTGAGCGCCATGTGGATGTTGTATGAGGTGAGAGCGAAGAGGCCGATGATGAAGAGGCTGAAACCGATCGCCGCAACTGCGAGTGTCCCGAGCAGGGGCGAGCGACGAAGTCCGATGGCGGCGTCACCCAGCGCGCTCACGCTGCACCTTCGCGAACGACCGAATCATAGACGAGAGCTCCACGTTCGAGCTCGAGCACCCGAATCTCAGGATGCCGGCGTATGAGCTCCGCGTCGTGCGTCGCCATCAATACGGCGGTTCCGGCCGCGTTGATGGCGCGGAACAGATCCAGCACACCGTTCTTGGCCCGCTCGTCCAGGTTGCCAGTCGGTTCGTCCGCCAGCAGGACCACCGGCTGAGTGGCCAGAGCGCGGGCGATCGCGACGCGCTGCTGCTCGCCGCCGGACAGCTCGGTGGGCTTAGCACCCGCGCGCGCGGCAAGCCCCACCTGACCGAGCAGCTTTTGGACCCGCGGGGCGATCTTCCTGCGGGGCGTGCCCGTAACCTTGAGCGCAAATTCAATGTTCTCCGCCGCCGTGAGCCGCTCGAGCAGACGGAAATCCTGAAACACGACGCCGACCCGGCGGCGCAGCTGGGGAATCTCGCGGCGCCGGATGCGATCGGATGAGAACCGCGACACTCGAACCACGCCCGATGTCGGACGCCGCTGCATATGTATGAGCTGGAGGACGGTTGTCTTGCCGGCTCCGGACGCGCCTGTGAGAAAGGCGAACTCGCCCTTGCGCAGGTGAAACGACACGTTGTCGAGTGCCGCTCCGGCCTGCGGGTACACTTTGGAGACGTCCCGAAACTGAATCATGCCGTGACGGTCGCTCGCGTCCTGCAGAAGCGCGCGCAAAGCTCGATCGCGCACCGCATGGACGTCGGGTCGGCCCGACCGAGTCCGGCGATGTCCATCGCGGTTCCGTGATCCGGAGATGTGCGAGGGAAGGGGAGGCCAGCCGTGACGTTCACCCCGGTCTCGCGCGCCAGGGTCTTGATCACCGCCAACCCGACATCGTGGTACGGAACCACCACCGCGTCCACCTCCCCATTGATACAGCGCCGGAATATGGTATCAGCCGGGAATACTCCCAGCACTTCGGCCTCTTGGTCCGCGGCGACGATCGCCGCCGCCGGCTTCAGCACCGTCGCTTCCTCATCCCCGAACAGACCGGCCTCCGAGGCGTGAGGGTTCACGCCGGCGAACGCAACTCGGGGACGATCGAACCCCCACCACTCGCGCAACGCCCGAACGGCTATTCGCGTGCGAGTCACCACGTGCTCCAACGTCAGCAGTCGTGGGACGTCGCGCAACGCAACGTGGCCGGTCAGGACGGCCATTCGCAACGCCCCTCCGAGAGGCGTCGCCTCGGCGGCCAACATCATCGTGACTTCCGGCGTGCCGGTCGCATCGCGGAGAAACTCCGTATGCCCCGGAAACGTGAAGCCTGCCGCGTTCAGCGCGCGCTTCGAGATCGGGCCCGTCACGATTCCGTCGATGCGGCCCGAAAGAGCGAGCTCGATCGCGCGCTCGATTGAACGGCCGGATGCGGTTCCGGCCTCCTCTTCGCCGCCACCGGCCCAGACCCCGACGCCCGATCGGTCGGCGTACTCGGCCACCATGTCGTCCGGACCTATGACAAGGGGCCGCACGATTCGGTGGAGCTGCGGATCCGAGAGCACGGCGGCGGTGATTTCCGGGCCGATGCCGCGGGGGTCGCCGAGGGTGACGCCGATCGTCGGAAGGCGTGATGCGGTCAATTCCGTGCCCGACTCGGTTGCTCGGCGATCTGTCTAGTACAGGACTCTGACGTAGACTTCGTTCTTCATCATTTCTAGGAAGCGGTCCATCTGCTTCTGCTGCATGAGACCACCGCGAATCTGGTCCCGAATGTCGTCCAGCTCGTACGGTCCCTCGGGAAGGTACTTGATCACCTTGATGATGACGAAGATCGGCCCGTCACCTCTGAGGGACTGGGCCTCGAACGGCCCGATGATGCCGCCCGCCTGCACGACCGCAAGGGCGTTCGCCGCGAGAGCGCTTTCATACGCAGGTTGAAATCGTTCGCCGATCTCGGCCAGCGGTACGTTGTCATGACGGATCAACTCCTCCGTCGTGCCAAATCTCTCCGCCAGCAGTGTGATTTCGCCTCCTGCCCGAATGCTGTCGGCCAGCGTCGCTGCGAGCTCGCGGGCGAGCTCCACGTCGATGTCAGTGACCTCAGGCCGTACGAGGACATGCCGAATGCTGCGCTCAGCGCCCCGGACACGATCCACCAGGATGACGTGGTAGCCGAACTCGGTCTCCACGGGACCGACCACTTGCCCCGGCTTGGCCACCCAGGCTGCGGCAGCGAATCGAGACACAAGGTCGCCACGCCGCAGCCAGCCGAGCTCGCCGCCGTCGTCGCGGGATCCCGGATCGTCCGAGTACCGCCGGGCGACGATCTCGAAATCGGTGCCGCTGCGGATCTCCTTGATCGCTTGGTTGGCGATCGCGATCGCGCTGTCCGCGGCCGCCTCCGACGGAGACGGCTTGATGACCAGCTGCTCGAACCAGATCGAAGCCGGACGCGTCTGCCCGGTCGCGTTCGACGCGAAGTAGGCCTCCACCTCCTCATCGGTCACCGCTACGGGCGGCAGGCGTTCCCGGTTGTCACGCAGGAAGGTCTCGATCAGAAACTGCGATCGTACCTGGTTCCGCAACGTCTCCCGATACTGGAACAGGTTCAGGCCCGCGCTTACCACGGTCTGCTGGAACTCGGCGGCGGACGGGAAGGAGTTGCGAACCTCGCGGAAGCGTCGGTCCGCCTCCCGGTCGATCAGCTCTGCGTCGACTGTGACGCCGGCCGCCACGGCCCTGTTCAGCAGCACGGCCTGATCGATGAGGCTGGCCAGGATCTCATGCATGAGCGTGTCGCGGCCCGGCGATCCCTCCGGTGGCACCTCAGCGCCCTGCGCCTGGAGTTGGAGGATATTTTCTTTCAGCTCGGAGAGGAGAAGCGCCGTGTCTCCGACTACCGCGACTACTCGGTCAACTAGCTCGATCGTGTCCGCGGGCGGCTGCCGCTGTTCCTGGGGCGGCTGGCCGAATTGGACTCCCAGTTCCTGGGTCGCGCGCAGGTGTGTGGGACCCGCCGACGCCAGCAGGCCTAGCAGTGCGAGGAGCGTGGTCGTTCGCAACACCAACCGGATCATCCGCTGCCCTCCGCCGCGACATCAGCTGACTCGTCGGGTGGCGCGGCCGGCGTCGCTTCGCGCAGACGCTGTGCCTGCCGGACGGCGGCCTGGAGACCGCTCTCGTTGATTTGCTCGGAGTACTTGTCGTCCAGGATCTCTCGATATCCGTAGCTGAGCATTGGAGTCGGAGTCTGCGACTCCAGCACTTCCGCAATGAAGCCGACCCCCTGCTTCTCCATGTTCCAGAGAGGAGAGGTGACCAGGATGTGGTGGACATTGAACTGGCCGGCCAGCGCGCTCAGCTGCGTGGCCATCAACTCGGAAAGCGAGTCCTTTTCCGCAGCAGGGAGCTCGAATCCGGCTCGCTCTGCCGCGCCCGCCATGATCTCGTCATGGGCCAACTCGCCAAGCAGTGTCTCCGCGTCCTCCTCGCTCCCTTCCACGAACATGCGCGCAATGTCGGGCCTCAGAAGCATGATGTCCCGAACCTCCTCCGAGGTAACCTCGCCGCGCTCGTAGGTCACCAGCTTGTCTCTCCGCTCCCGGCGCAGATCAACGGCGAACGGGTTGGCCGCGATGGCTCTGGCCCGCTTCCCGGCGCCTTTCATTACCTGAACCCGCGCGTGCTCGAAGAGACTGTCCGTCACATGACGGGCGCGGGCCTTCACTCGCTCGTCGACCAGCAAAGCCGTGGCCCGATCCCGCGCCTCAACGAAGGTGGGTGCTCGCCGGCGCTCAACTCGGTAGATGAGCATCGCGTCCGGCGTTGGGATGACCGGACTCACCTCGCCCGGCCGGACCTTGAAAACAACGGAGTCGGCGGCCGCGTCGAACTGATCGTGCCCCTGGTAGCTCAGCAGCTGGCCTCGTGCTTCGAGCGGCTCGTCGCTCCACTCGCGCGCCAGCTCGGGAAACTCGGCTCCGCCCTGAGCCAACCGTTGAACCCGCTGGGCCACGGCGTACACACTGTCGCGGATGGCCTCACTGGCATCGACGGGCACCGAGAGCGTTATCCTCCGAACGTCGAGCCGGGTGTAAGGCTGGCGCTCGTCGAAAAACGTGCGGACCTCGGCCTCGGATACTTCGCTCTCGCCCGCCAGCACCGAATCCCGGAAGCGGAAGACCGACAACTGATCAAAGTATCGCAGGCGTTCGAGCAGCGGCTTGTAATCGAGTCCGAGGGTGCTGTCCGCCTCCTGATACAGGACACTGATCCGGATGAAGTCGGCCCACAGCTGCGCGATGCTCTCCGCCAGCTCCGGAGAGATCGAATCCACCGGAAGGTAGTCAGCATCGGCCATCAGCTTGCCGAGCTCGGCAGAACTGAGGCGATAACCGGCCGCTTCCGCCGCCGTTTGCGAGTGTGCCGTGAGGGCGTCTTCGGCGGGCTGGCACGCCAACGCCAGGAAAACGATTCCCGCTACTGCTCCCATCCATGCCACGGAGTACTTCCTGCGTCGCTCTATCACTTCACACATCTTCCGGTCATCGAGTAAGGTGGAATATCATCCGGGTACCGTAAGGCGACCCGACCGTTCCCCCAGAGGGTCTGCCAACATCGTCAGCGCGTCGGTGAGGGTCGGCAGGAGAGGCTCGACCCCGGCGCGATGAAGCACCAACGATAACGGGTTAGGACGGCGCACTTCAACTTCCAGCTGGCGATCGGCGAAGGCGTCGCGCAGAACGGTCAGCCGCGGAACGGCGTCTTCGCGGAAGTTTATCCGGACCCGGTCCTCGGCCACCTGAATCCACTCCACGCCGAGGGCCGATCCGAGGAGCTTGAGCCGGGCCGCCGCCAGGAGTCGTTTCGCCTCGGCTGGAACCGGGCCAAAGCGGTCGCGGAGTTCCTCGGCCAGGTCATCCACCTCACTCGGCTCTCGAATCCGGCTTACCCGACGATACAGGTGCATCTTCTGCTCCGGGTCGACGATGTACTGGTCCGGCAGGTAGGCGGATCCGGTCACGGAAACGTTGGTCGCCGCACCCGCCTCCGCTTCGCCGTCCCGGAGCCGGCTCACGGCTCGCTCCAACAGCCGCTGATAGGTGTCGAATCCGACCGCCTGAGCGAAGCCGGACTGTTGGGCACCTAGGATATTGCCGGCGCCCCGAAGCTGGAGGTCTTTGAGCGCGATCTGGTAGCCGCTGCCGAGATCCGTGTGATGCTCTAGCACGTGCAGCCGTTGCCGCGCTTCAGGCGAGACGGCGAGCGGAACGAGGAGGTAGCAATAGGCGCGATGGTGGGATCGGCCGACCCGCCCGCGGAGCTGGTAGAGCTGGGCCAGACCGAAATGGTCAGCGCGGTGCACGATCATCGTGTTCGCCGTCGGAACGTCGAGACCGTTCTCGATGATCGTCGTGCATACGAGAACGTCCGTCTCACCAGTCATCAGACCGAGCATCGAACTCTCGAGCGCCCGCTCCTGCATCTGACCGTGTGCGACGTCCACGGTTGCCTCCGGCACGAGCTTTCGGACCCGGTCGGCAATGGCTTCGATGCTGTCGACCCGGTCGTGAACGAAAAACACCTGGCCGCCCCTGTCCAGTTCCCGGCGCATCGCGTCGCGCAGGATCGCGTCCGACCACTCCAATACGTGGGTGATGATCGGCATCCGGTCCCTGGGAGGCGTTTCGATCAGGGACATGTCACGAAGGCCGCCGAGCGACAATTGCAGGGTTCTTGGTATGGGAGTCGCCGTCAGGGTGAGCGCGTCGACACTGCTGCGGAGTGCCTTGATACGCTCCTTGTGGCGAACGCCGAAACGCTGTTCCTCGTCGACGATCAAGAGGCCGAGTCGCTTGAACTCGACGTCGGGTGAGAGAAGGCGGTGGGTGCCGATCACGATGTCCACGGCGCCGGAGCGAATGCCGGCGATCACTTCGGATTGCTGTCCCCGGGTGAGAAACCGTGACAGGGACGCGATCCGCACCGGGAACGCAGCCAGGCGCTCCGCGAACGTCCGCGCGTGTTGATCGACGAGCACGGTCGTCGGCGCCAGCAACGCAACCTGACGGCCACCCTGGGCCGCCTTGAAGGCGGCCCGGATCGCCACCTCTGTCTTGCCGTAACCGACATCGCCGCAGATGAGGCGGTCCATTGGACGGGGCTTTTCCATGTCCTGGCGCACCTCCTCCCACGCCAGGCGCTGGTCAGGAGTGTCCTCGTACAGAAAGGAGGACTCCATCTCACGCTGCCAACGCGTCTCCGGTCCGAACGAGTAGCCGTCCGCGATGTGGCGCTGCGCGTACACCTCGAGGAGCTCGGCAGCCATCTCGTGGATTGCCTCGACGGTTCGGCGCCTGGTGCGTTGCCACTGCTTTCCGCCCAGCTTGTGGACGCGTGGTGGCTTCTCCGGCCCGCCCTCGCCCACGCCGGTCTGCCAGCGCTCGATCAGGTCGATCCGGTAATAGGGCACTCGCAGCGTCTCGCCATCGGCGTACTCGATCTTGAGCGTCTCGACCGCTTCGCCACCCACCTCCACTCGCTCCAGACCGCGGTAGACCCCGACCCCGTGGTCGAGGTGGACCACGTAGTCACCGGGCCGTAGAGAGGCGACAGACTCGAGGGTTGCCACGCCCCGGAAGCGCCGTTGTCGCCGAAGCTGGCGCGACCGCTCGAAGATCTCGTGATCGGTGAGGACGAGCAGCGGCTCGAGACCGCCGATTCCGAATCCGCCGCTCAGCGACCCGAGCGCCAGCTGCACGAGGGCCGGAATCTCGCCGCCCGACAGCTCGCGCAGAATGGACTCCAGGCGCTCGAGCTGTCCGACGTTGTCACACAGAATCAGGACACGCTCTCCGCGGGTACTTCTGCTGCGGAGCTCGGCGCTGAGGCGACCCATGTCGCGCTCCACAGGTGGTGGCGATTCGAGGCCGAGCCCCAGTGCGGTCGGCGCCGATCCGACCGTGAGGCGGCGCTTGCGACCGGCCAGCATGGCGTAGTCCTCCTCCGGCACGACGAGCGCTTCCGGTGGCAGGGCTCCCGGTTCGAGATCTGCCCGCGCCTCGACCGTCTCCGACCAGAGGCGGGCGCGCCGCTCGGTACCGGCTGAGCCGGGAGACTCCATGAGGACGGCGGAGTCGGGCAGCAGCTCGATGAGAGCCCGTCTTTCCGCGCTCACCCCGGGCGAGACCGCTTCCGCGTCGAGCTGGAGTGGAAGGACTTCCACGCTCTCGAGCTTGTCGACCGATCGCTGCGTGAGAATGTCGAAGGAGCGGATCGAGGCGATCTCGTCGTCCCATAGCTCGATGCGGAGAGGCCGCTCGTGCCCGAAGGCGAATATGTCGACGATTCCGCCGCGCACCGCGAAGTCTCCGAGCTCCTGGACCGTGTACGTGCGCTCGAAGCCCATCTTCTCCAAGCGGGCCACGAGCTCGCTTCGGCCCACCCCATCTCCGACTGACAGTTGCAGGA
The DNA here is from genome assembly GCA_041612005.1 of Gemmatimonadota bacterium. Taxonomy (GTDB): domain Bacteria; phylum Gemmatimonadota; class Gemmatimonadetes; order Palauibacterales; family Palauibacteraceae; genus JBFILW01. Next base: position 4,546 of record JBFILW010000010.1, on the reverse strand, counting down.
CGAGCTCGGTCCAGCCGGAGGGAAGCGGCGATCGCTCGACCAACCCACGCGCCGTCGTCACCAGCAGGTTCACGGAGCCTCGCAACAGGGCGGCCAGCGTCTCGGTACGCTGCCCGGCGACTTCCACATGAGGATCGACGTCCTCGTAGGGCAGTGTCTCGCGCTGCGGAAGGTAGCGGGCGTGCCCGCCGAGCGAGTCGAAATCGCCGCACAGCTCTTCCGCCTCGTTCGGATCAGCGGCGACCAGAACGACAGGATCCAGTCCCGCGCTCTGGAGGACGATCGCGACGGCGGCGGGCGACGCTCCCGGCAGACTGTCGACCTCGACGTCGCCGCCTCGAAACGCCCCGGCCAGGTCGACCCGACTGAGCGCGTGTTTGACCGCGCCGAGGATCAGCGGCTGCTTGCTCCGGTAGCTGTCGACGTCAGATCTCACGCGTGGGCTTTGCCGATTCCTTGAGGGGTGCGGGACTGGCCAACGCGATCTCGGCGAGAGCCAGCAGGATGATCGCTACGACAAGCCACGGCCTCACGTCGCGGCCGCGTCGATTCCGGTAGATCACACTCTCCCACGCGGACGCTTCCGGCCCGGCGGTCACTACCTCCCGGCCCGAAAACAGTTCCGCGAGGTCGCGGGTCGCCAGAGGTGTCAGGTCGGACTCGGTCGCAGGGACGTTGGCCGCGAACGTGAGACTCCGCGGCTGTCCCTCCTCCTCGTAATGGAGCCCGTAGAGGCCGGCGCGCAGCGGGGTGAACGGCGCTCCTCCGTCGACGCGAACCGTACCCTGCCCCGGAGTCACGACCGAGTCGCTACCAGTGGGCAGCGTCATGGAAAGCCCGGCCTCGAAGTCGGAAGCTGGCCAGCCGGCGTCCAGTCCCCACCGCAGGATCACCGTCTCAATGAACGGGATCATCGCCGCGCTGCCTGCAAGCGAGCCGGCGGACTCGACGAGCGGTGACGCCAGGAGCAGGTAGGTGTGGCCGTTCGCCCGCCCGCGAATCAGCCAGGGCTCGCCGTCGCCCGTAGCGAGGAGTACAGAGTCTTCGACGCCTCCGCCCGGGGTCATCAGGTAGCGGGACTCGATGCGGATCTCGTCCAGCCCGGGCACGCCGCTCGGATCGCGGAGCGCAAGCTCTCCCCGAGTGTCGTCGGGGAAAAGCGTCCAGGGGATGCCGATCCGGGTGAGCAGCTGGTTGAAGCGAGGCAGCGACAACGGGTCGGCCGGCGGCACCAGAACAACCGTGAGGTACCCACTTCCGGTCGGCTCGGCGGGTTGTCCTTCGCCCGCCTCGTAGATGCGAACGCCACCCTCACCGTCCGCAACCCGTCCTCCGGCCTGCAGTGTCGCGAGCGCGATCCCGGTGAAGCTACCGGGCGGACCCGTCCAGGCCGCGGCCGGTGGATTCACCACACGAAAGCTGAAGTAGCGCGCATCATCTGCCCGCAGACCGGAAGGTTCGATTTCGAACCGTCCGCCATGCGTGGCCGGATCGAGCGATGGAATCCGAAACACCGCTTCGTCTCCCCACCCGACCGCCGCCGCTCCCCGGGTGGTTCCGTCGATCTCGAGCCGCAGGACCGTGCTGTCGGCAGGAGCCGCCCGGCCGCTGGGCCCGGGGAACCAGAGCGCCGAGGCAACGACATCGGACTGCGTCCCGACGGGGATGTTCAAACCGCTGGCCAGCTGCGCCATTCCCACCATCCCATTGGAAGCGTCAAGACTGAGCCCGGTGAAGACCAAAAGTGCGATCTCGTCCGCCTGACCGGCATCGGGAAGACTCGCGAAGTTGCTCGCCTGCAGGTCGCTGAGCAGGTGAACCTCCCGTCGACGTTCCGCCGGCAGGCTGCGTGCCGCGGCGGTCACCGCGTCCACGAGATCGGCGGAGCCGTCAGTAAGCCGCGCCTGCTCTAGCGCCCGCCCCGCTTCCGCGGCCGTTGTCGCCAGCGCGAGCGGCGGTCCGACGGTCGGGTAGAGCCAGAACCGATCCGCGGGACCGGCCGCGGCCAAAGTCGATCGGACCCGGTCCCGGAGGAGGTCGAACGTCGTCTGGTTACCGACCGGCCGCGCGTTGCTGGCGGAATTGTCGAGGACGATCGCGACATCGACAGGCTCGTGATCGGACGCGCCGCCGCGCCCCACCAGCGGGCCGGCCGCCGTGGCCGCGATCAGCAGCAGCAGGCCAACACGCACGAGAAGTAGAAGAAGATCCCGAACCCGAAGCGACCGCGCGTGCTTGCGCTCGGCCCGCTGCAGGTAACGCAGCGCCGGAAAGGGAACCCGGCGATCGGTGTGGCGCCGTAGGAGGTGGATAACGATCGGGATGCCCGCCAGCGCACCGATGGCCAGCGCCAACGGATACAGAAAGCTCATCCGAGATGAGCTCGCTTGTCCAGATAACTGCGAAGCGCGAATCCGATCGGAGCGTCCGTACTCAGCAGGTGGTACTCGGCCCCGATGCGTGCCGCGTCCAGCACCCAGGCACGAGTTGCCTGGTCCACCGCCTCCCTGTATCGGCGGCGCAAAGCCGCCGAGTTGGTGAGCAGCTCGTCACCTGTCTCCGGGTCGAAGTAGACGGCGTCACCGGTCGATGGCAGGTCGCGCTCGCCCGGGTCCATGAGATGGAAAACGAGTACCTCATGTCCCCGGTGCCCGAGGTAGCTCAGTGCCGTGCGAGTAAGCTCAGGCGCCACCAGAAGGTCGGAAATGAGAATCACCAGCCCTCGGCGCTGCAACCGCATGGCGACGTCGCGGATCGCGGCCGCGGCCTCGGTCGTGCCGGACGCATCGGCGCCGCCAACCACTCTGAGCAGACGCCGCCAATGCTGCCGGGCGCTCCGCGGCCGCAGATGGTCGCGCACCTGGTCGTTGAACGTGATCACGCCCACGGCGTCCCCCTGGCGCAGGAGCAGAAGGCCGAGTGATGCAGCCAGCATGCGGGCGTATTCGATCTTCGAAACCAGGCGCTGTGGGTCAGAGACCCACTGCATGGAGTGGCTCACATCCAAGACGATGTAGGCCCGTAGGTTCGTCTCCTCCTCGAATTGCTTCACGTAGTAACGGTCCGAGCGGCCCCACATCTTCCAGTCGACGAACCGAATGTCGTCACCGGGGTTGTAGGGCCTGTTCTCCGCGAACTCCACCGAGAAGCCGCGGTACGGTGAGCTGTGCAGCCCGATCAGGAATCCCTCCACCACCCCGCGCGCGACCAGCTCGAGATTGGCCATGCTCGCCAGCTCGTGCGGAGCGAGCAGATCCGGTCTAGAGTGACGCCCTTCGGTCTGGCTCTTTTTTCGTTTGTGCATCACTTTCGGACGCCAGGTGTTCTACCGCGTGAACCTTGGCCGCGAGCATGAGTGCGCACGCCGCCCGCCCATTTACGGAGCGGGTCGCAAACGGACGATGAAAATACGGAGCGAATCAATGTATCGACGAGTCGGAGGGTTAACACTCGCAGCCGCTGTCTCGCTTACGCTGGTAGGCGACCTTTCGGCTCAAGCACAATCCCCGGCCGAGACGGCCCCCGAAAGCGGTGCCGTGGCGTCAATCTCCGTTGCGGATCTGAAGGTCAAGATCGGGTCGCTGGCGCACGACTCGATGCGCGGGCGGAACACGCCGAGCCCCGAGCTGGAAATGGCCGCGGAATACGTGGCCGCCATATTCGAAGCGGCCGGACTCAAGCCGGGGCTGGGAGACACATATATCCAGTGGTTTCCACTCTCGATTGTCGGCCCGGGTCCGGATGACTCCCAGCGGCTGACTGTGGTCGGGCCCAGCGGAAGCTTGACCCTTTCGACAGGTGAGGAGTTCGCGAGCATACCGGTCGCAGAGGCGGCCAACGGCAGCGGGCCGCTGCTCAGAGTTTCCTCTCTCGACGACATCGAAGACGCGAGTGGCCGCGTACTCGCCCTGGCGCTGAACCAGGGCAACATCCGATCGATCCTCACAGGCTTCCGCTACGCGATGTTGGAGAGCGGCGCAGCCGGCGCGCTACTGGTCGTCGAGTCGGACGAGTTCTACGAGCGGCTGAGGAGCTTCTTCGGTGGATCGCGGATGTCGCTCGGTGAGTTTGATGGACTGACATCGCCGATCATGCTGGTGCCGGCGTCCGCTCTGCCCAGCGCGCTCGCGAGAGCTGTTGTGGGTGAAGCGGCGTGGTCGGATGGTTGGACGGCGGAGCTCGCTAGCACAGCTGTGATTCGCGAGGAGCACGCCATGAACACGATCGGCTGGATCGAGGGCTCGGATCCGGAACTCAAAGGCGAGTACGTGATCTTTACGGCCCATATGGACCACGTCGGCGTGGGGAGCCCGGTCGATGGTGATTCCATTTACAACGGGGCGGATGACGATGCGTCCGGCACGGCGGTGGTCATGGAGCTGGCGGAGGCGTTCGCGAAGATGCGGCCGGCACCCAGGCGCTCGATGGTGTTCATGACAGTGAGCGGGGAGGAGAAGGGTCTGCTCGGATCGCAGTGGTACAGCGAGCACCCGATCTTCCCGCTCGAGCAGACCGTGGCGAATCTGAACATGGACATGGTCGGGCG
>JBFILW010000009.1:0-33113 GCA_041612005.1 Gemmatimonadota bacterium | reverse complement strand
GATCCGACCGTTCGCGTGCTCATGCCTTGAGCACGTAGCCGAGGCCGCGCACCGTCTGGATCTCGATCTCAGCGGCAGCCAGCTTCTTTCGCAGTCGCGACACGTAGAGCTCGATCGCGTTCGGACTCGCCTCGTCGTCGAATGAGAAGAGCTGGGAGGCGATCTGCTCCTTGCTCACGACCTTGCCGGCGCGCGTCTTCAGGACCTCGAGCACGCACAGCTCGCGGCGCGGCAGGTTCAGGGGCTCACCGGCCAGGCTCGCCTGGCGGTTGGTGGAGTCGAGCACGAGCGGACCGAGCTCGAGCAGACCGCTCGCACGCCCTTGGCTGCGCCGGAGCAACGCCCGCACGCGCGCCTCGAGCTCGGAGAGCTCGAAGGGTTTCCCGAGGTAGTCGTCGGCGCCGAGGTCGAGCCCCTTGACGCGCGACTCGACGTCGCTTCGCGCCGTCAGGATCAGGACCGGAACGTCCTTCGACCGCGCCCGCAGGCGCCGCAGGACGACCAGCCCGTCGAGGCCCGGCAGCGTCAGGTCCAGCGCGACGAGGTCGAAGTCTTCGGTCTTCAGAACCGAATCCGCCTGCTCGCCGTCGGCAACCCAGTCGACCGCGTAGTCCGAGCGCGCGAGGGCACGCCTCAGACCGGATGCGAGCTCGACGTCGTCCTCGACCAGCAGAATCCGCATGGAACCTCGACACCGTAATCGATGCTTGAGTGTGGCGAGTCAGGCCCTTGCGTCTGCCTCCGTCCCGGGCACGAGACCCCGGCCAGGACAGGGCGCTTCAAGCCTAGCAGCACCTGCGGGAGACCTCACGCCCGACCGGCCCCTCGCGCGCAGTCGGGCCCGCGCCCCATCAGCTTCCGTCGGCCACGCCGCGCCTGCGCGCGATGGCCCGCTCCCGCGCAAAGGCACGCCGTCGCCGCCAGGCGGGAAGGAAGATCAGCCCCACCCCGAGCAGCAGCAGGATCAGGGTGCCGGGGCGCTCCCACATGAACGACACGTCGTCGGTGATGTTCACCGCCCGGGCGAAGTTGTTCTCCATCATGCCGCCGAGGATGAACCCGATCAGCAGCGGCGCGAGCGGGTAGTCGGCAAAGCGCATGATGGTCGCGAAGACCCCGAGCCCGACGAGGATCAGGAGCTCGGTGGCGTTGTTCTGGCCGATGTACGATCCCATCAGCGTGAAGAACAGGATGAACGGGATGAGATAGTTACGCGGTACGGCGAGCACCTTCGCAATGTAGGGGATCAGCGGCAGGTTCAGGATGAGAAGGACCAGGTTGCCGATGTACATCGACACGATCACGGCCCAGAAGATCTCAGGGCGGTCCACCATCAGCCGCGGACCGGGCGCGACGTTGAGCGCGATCAGCGCACCCAGCAGGATCGCGGTGGTGCCGGAGCCGGGGATGCCGAGCGTGAGCAGGGGGACGAACGAGCCCGTGCAGGCGGCGTTGTTCGCGGTCTCCGGGGCGGCGAGGCCCTTGATGGACCCCTTCCCGAACTCTTCCTGCTCCTCGCCCTTGGCGATGTTGCGCTCGACCGCGTAGCCGAGGAAGGACGCGATGGTGGCACCGGCGCCGGGCATGACGCCGATGAGGAACCCCTGCAGCGACTGCCTGCCGACAACCGGCGCGATCTTCTTCGCCTCCTCCTTGGTGATCATGAGTCCCTTGATCTCGCCCCCGGACTCCTGGCCCCGCCGGCTCCGGGCGGGGTCGAGCACCATGTGGAAGGCCTCGGGCAGGGCGAAGATCGCCATCGCGAGTGTGATGAAGCTGAAGCCGGACTGCAGATCCTGGATGCCCATGGTGAATCGCGGCGCGTTGAACAGCGCGGACTCCCCCACCGTCGCCATCATCAGTCCGACGACGGTCATCAGCAGCGCCTTGGTCACCTTCCCCGTTCCCGCGAATGCGGCGATGGCCGAGAGGCCGACCACCATCAGGGCGAAGTATTCGGCGGAGTGGAACAGCAGGGCGACCGTCGCGAGCGCCGGCGCGAAGCCGAAGAGCAGGATCGCCCCCACGGTACCGCCGGCGAAGGAGCTGATGGCGGCGATCGCGAGCGCCTTGCCGGCGAGGCCCTTGCGCGCCATGGGGTAGCCGTCGAAGGAGGTCGCCACCGTTCCTGCGACCCCCGGCGCATTGATCAGGATCGACGAGGTCGAGCCGCCGAAGATGGCGCCGTAGTACACCCCGGCCAGCAGGATGAGCGCCGCGGCGGGGTCTCCCATGCTGATCGCCACCGGAATCATGATCGCGATGATCGACATCGGCCCGAGTCCGGGGAGCATGCCGATGAACGTCCCGATCAGGCAGCCCGCGACCACCATGAGCAGGTTCTTGATGGAGAGCGCGGTGGTGAGACCGAGCAGTATGCCTTCAATCATGACGCCAACCCTCTTGACCGCTCAGCGGCGGTGACTCAGCCCAGGAACGACGGCCAGGGGCGCAGGAAGATGCCGAGCGTCTCCTGCACCAGGTACCAGATCCCCGCCGCGGTGACGACGGCGATGGGAACGAGGATGTGGAGCTTGCGCTCGCCGAGGACCATCGAGCTGCCCACGATGAACAGGGCGGTGGCGGCGAGGAACCCGATCGGGCGCAGCAGCACCGCGTACGCGATCATCGACGCGACCAGGCCGAATGCCTGGCCGAGCTTGAAGCCCTTGACCGTCTCGAGATCGATGTCGCCCAGGTCCTCCTCGCCTTTCGCCCCTCTCGGCGCGACGGCGATGAGGAGGCAGAGAACGACGCCGATCACGCTCAGCGCCATCGGAAGCGTGTTCGGCAGGAAGACCATGTTGCGCTCGAAGGGCAGCAGCGGGTAGTTGAACGCCGCGTAGCCGTATACCAGGGAGATCGCGAGGAAGATGAGAGCGACGACTCGATCCAACGCCATGGTCGTGTCCTCCGTGTCCGAATCAGGGGGGATCGCTGCGCGAGCCGCGGGGCCCGCGTCCCGCGCAGCGAGGCGATCACAGGAAGCCGAGCTTCTTCATCAGCGCGGCGATCACCTTCTCCTGCTTCTCGAGGAAGGTGGTGAACTCGTCACCGGGCTTGTAGATGTTGACCCAGCCGTTGCGCGCGCGGACCGCCTCCCACTCGGGCGTGTCGTACATCTTGCCGAGCGCGTCGATGTACTTCGTGCGCTGGTCCGCCGGGAGCCCCGGGGCGGCGAAGAATCCGCGCCAGTTCACGAACTCGGCGTCATAGCCCTGCTCCTTGAGCGTCGGCGCGTCCGGGAAGGCCGGCACCCGCTCGGCGGACGTCACGCCGATGATCTTGGCCTCACCCGCCTGCGCCATGCCCACGGCCTCCGAGAAGCCGGTCGAGAGCGCCTGGATCTCACCCGAGAGGAGCGCCGCCATGGCCTTGCCCCCGGCGTCGTACGGGATGTACTTGACCTGGGTGGGGTCCTTTCCGGCGGCCTCCATCGCCAGCGCCGCGACCAGGTGATCCATGCCCCCCGGCACCGACCCGCCGCCGATCGCGACCTTGCGCGGGTTCTCGTCGTACGCCGCGACCAGGTCCTTGAAGGAGTTGATCGGGCTGTCCTTGTTGACCACGAATGCGGCGTAGTCGCCGATCGTGCCGGCGACCATCGTGAGATCCCGGAAGTTCTGCGGGAAGCGCTTGGTCAGCGAACGGATGACGATCGGCGTCGAGTTGACCATCAGGGTGCCGTGATTCGACCTGGCGTTCTCGATGAGATAGCCGATCGCCTTGCCGCCGCCGCCGCCGGACATGTTCTCGTAGGTCGCCTTCTCGACGATCCCCGACTTGGTGAGCGCCTCGCCCGTCCCGCGGGCCGTGCCGTCCCAGCCGCCGCCCGCGCCGCCGGGGATCAGGAAGTGGATCGACTCGACGTCGGCGGCCGATACGGCCGGTGCGCAGAAGGCCCCCAGGGCGAGGGCGAGCGGAGCCGCGAGCACGCGGCGTCGGGTCGTGGGTGCAAATGGCATCTTGGTCTCCTCCTCAGGAAAATCGGTTCTCGAAGTCGGTGTTCCGGCCGTCCACCGCGGACACGGTGCGCCGAGCCGTCGCCACCCTAGTCGGGGTTCCTGTCGTGAACCTGTCGCCAGCGCGCGGGGTCGCCCCCGGGCTGCCGGCGAGGGCGGCCTCCCCGAGGCCAGGGCTCCGGCGCCAGTGGCCGGCGTGGCCGGACCCGGCATCTGTACGGCGCGGTCCTTCGCGTAATGGACGACAGGCTCGGGACAGGATCGCGCGATACCGTGAGGCGCACGAATCGCGTTCAACCGGCGAGCAGGGCTCGTCGAGAGAGGTCAATCTCATGCAGCTGACGGGAATGCTCTACGGATCGAAGCTTCTCGACCACGTCGGCTTTCCGTCGACGGAGGTCCTGGGCCCTTCCGCCTCCGAGGACGAGATCGCGGCCCTGATCGACCGCCACGGCCAGATCTTCGTCAAACCCCTGTTCAAGGGGGGCGTCGGCAAGAAGGGGAAGGCCGGGCTCATCGGCAAGGCACGAGACCTGAAGACCGCGCTCGCCGAGAAGGAGCGGCTCTACTTCGCCGAGCACCGTCACGGGAACGCGTACGCCAAGGCGAACGGCGTCACCTTCGAGGGCGGGGTCCCGGCGGAGCACGAGGTGTACTTCTCCGTCACCGACGACACGCGCTATCGCGCGCCGGCCATGACCCTGACCCATCGGGGCGGCGTGGACATCGAGGAGCTGGACCGCAGCGAGGTGGCGACGGTGCCGTTCGACGCGCTGACCGGCCTCAAGGCCTTCGTCGTCGCCAATGCGCTGAGCGACATCGGCGCGCCGAAGGAGATCATCTCGCCACTCGTGCAGCAGCTTCCGAAGCTGTGGGAGCTGGTCCACCACTACGGCATGACCACCCTGGAGCTGAACCCGATCCGCATGCGCGCCGGCCGCGGCGGGCGTCTCACGCCGGTGGCGTGCGACTTCAAGTGCGGCTTCGATCGAGACGACCCGCGGGTCTCCCGCCTCGACCTGCCGGCGCACCTGTTCACCTCGGACGTGTCGGATTTCGAGCAGGAGGTCAATCAGCTGCGCACTCACCAGGGGCAGTCCGACGGCTTCGTCATGAACGCGAACGGCACCATCCTCGCGCCGACGTTCGGCGGTGGGGCCAACAGCCTGGTCACGGAGGTGCTGGGGGACGCCGCGATCATCTCGTCGGACTTCGGGGGGAACCCGCCCTACGAGAAGATGAAGGCGGTCGCCGCCATCTGCTATCGCCACTTCCTCGCGCAGTCGAACGTGCTCTTCATCATCGGCGGAAAGTCGAACAACACCGACATCTACGAGACCTTCCGCGGCATGGGAGACGCGCTGCGCGAGCACTTCTCGACCCACGGCCCGACACCGCTCTACGTGGTCGCCGGAAGGGGCGGTCCGAACCTGGTGCGGGGGCTGGGCAACCTGGCCGAGACCTGCGACGCGCTCGGGTTGCCGTATCGCTTCTTCGGCTTCGACAGCGCGATCTCGGAGGTCGTGAACCATGCCAAGGCCGTGGATCAGTGGATGCGCGCGTCCGGTCGCGCGCTCGTCGCCCGGCACCTCGGCATCGACGAATCCAGCAAGGAGGGTCGCTAGCATGCGCCGCCAGAGTATCGAGGGCTTCCCGTACCATCTCGGCATCGGCTCGCTCGCAGAGGTCGCGACGCGCGAGGACAAGGTCGTCGTGCTCAACGCGATGGGCGGCGAGAGCCGGCAGGTGACGCCCACGAGCCACGCCTTCTCGGGCGGAAACGTCGTGTTCGGCGTGTCACCCGGGCGTCGCGGCCGGACACTCGCGACGCCTGCGGGAGGCATCCCGATCTACAACAACGTGCGCGAGGGCATGGAGGACGGCCATGCCTTCAACACCGGCGTCGTCTATCTCCCGCCTTCGGGGGTCCGCGACGGCGTGGCGGAGCTCATCCGGGTGAATCCGGATCTGCAGAAGATCGTCATCATCACGGAGAAGATCGCCGTCCACGATGCCCGCGAGATCCGGGCGATGGCGCAGGCCAACCGGGTCGACGTCATCGGCGGCAACTGTCTCGGGGTCGCCGACTCCTGGAACCGGGTGCGCATCGGCGGCGCGCTCGGCGGCGACCACCCGGAGGAGTCACTGCTCCGGGGATCGGTTGCCATCTTCTCGAACTCCGGGGGCTTCACCACCACCATCGCGCAGTACCTGGCGACCGAGGGGTGGGGGACCACCACCCTGATCTCCTCCGGGAAGGACGTCTACATCCACTACTCCGCGCGGGACTTCGCCCACGCCTTCCGCAACGACGATCGGTCGGCGGCCGCGGTCCTCTACGCCGAGCCGGGCGGCTACTACGAGCACGGGCTCGAGTTCACGAAGCCCGTCGTCGCGTGCGTGGTCGGACGCTGGAAGTCGAAGCTCACGCGCGCCGTCGGCCACGCCGGTGCGATGGCCGGATCGGGAGACAAGGCCGAGGACAAGGAGCAGTGGTTCATGGAGGCGTTCGGGGTGGACGGCCTCTTCACGCCGGAGAGCCCGATCGTCTCCGAAAAGGGTGCGGTGGTCACGAACATCGCCCACATTCCGCAGGCGCTGACCGCAGTGATGGCGAAGAACGGCGCCGGGCCGGATTTCGCGCCCACCGGCAGCCTGGCGCTCAAGCCCTGGATCGCGAACGACCAGGGCCTGGACGTGTCCGCCCACATCGCCCTCCCGACCGTCGCGGCGATCGCGCCCTACGATGCGCAGATCGACTCGCTCAGCAAGCGGATCGGCGCCGTGGTCCCGCGTCAGAACATGAAGGACCGGTCGGGGGCGACGGTCATGGACCCGACGACCCAGGTCACCCGCGTCCACGGGCACTCCGTGCTCGATCTCGCGCTGGAGCCGCTGGAAGCGAACTTCGCGCTGCCGCTGGTGCACGAGATCGCCGGTGCCAACGACCGCGCCATGCTCGACATCGCGGTGGCGGCCGAGGTCAACCTGGTCGGGGATCCGGTCCTGGCCGCGGCGCAGGCCGCACGCGAAGCCGGCAACTCGCCGAACACGGTCATGGCAGCCGCGGCGGCCATCGTCGGGCCCCAAAGGGTCGAGCGGGCACTCGCCTGCGCGCGAACGCTGATCGACCTCTTCGCACATTCCGGTCTGAAGGACGGGCACGACGAGCGCTTCGACTTCTCGGGTCTGGCGGTCGACGAGGCGACGCGCACCCTGTTCCTGGCGACCGAGGCGGAGGCGGACGACCCGCGGCCCGAGGCGATGCTCTCCGCCGTCGATGCGCGCGGCGGCCGCTCCGTGTTCCTGAAGTTCGTGAGGAGCCTCGGCGGCCGGCCTTCGCGCGACGCCATCCTCGCCGCGATCTCCACCACCATCGCATGGGGCCCCCTGATGCGAAAGCGCATCACGCGTCTCACCGCGGAGACCCTGCCGTGGTACCTGCGCCTCTACGGCGTGATGATCGGCGCCTCCATCCCCGCGGCCCGTCACGAGCACGGGGCGCTGTGGGGGATCCCGCGCGAGGAGCGGTTCAACGAATGGACCATGGCCGATCTGTGCTTCCTGGCGATGACGGGAAAGAAGCCCGAGGGCGACCAGGCGTTGCCGCTCCAGATCCTGGTCGGCCTCCTGATCTCCAACGGACCGGGCGCGATCTCGGCCCAGGGGGCCAAGGGCGCGGTGGCCGCGGACGGGCCGCAGACCCCGTCGCGTGTGCAGATCAACAAGGCGATGGTGGGCTTCCTCTCCCACAGCGGATACAGCCACGGCGGGAACGGCTTCGAGGGCATGGCCTTCCTCCTCGAGCAGTTCAAGGATCTGGACCTCGCGGCGCCCGACCGGTCCGACCACGGGCTGGACCTGCGAGCGATGGCGACCCGGTTCGCGAAGCAGTACAAGGCGGACAAGGCCGCCGCCAGGGAGTCAGGCAGCGAGGTGCGCGCCCTCCCCGGCGTCCATCACCCGGTCTTCAATGGCAAGCCCGTCAACCACGACCCCAGAGAGCGCTTCATCGCGGAGTTCATGGCCGAGCGCGGTGAGCACAACGTCTTCCACGCCTTCTATCGCGAGCTCGTCCAGGCGCTCTACGACACCGGTGCCTCGCGTTACGTCTTCTGCGTGAACGTGGACGCGGTCATCGCGGCGCTGCTGCTCGCCCTGCTGTGGAAGGAGTACCGCTGCGGAACGTTGAGCGAGAAGGAGCTGGAGAGCGCGGCGTTCACCGTGTTCCTGTTCGGCCGCATGATCGGCGCCGCGGCGGAGATCGACGACCACCTCAATCGCGGCCGCAACATGGACACCCGGACGCCGGCATCGGCCTGTGGGCACGTGGTCTGATTCCGGCATCGGCTCGTCAAGGAGAGGGCCTTCGGCAGCCGTCGGGGGACGTCTCGCTTCGTAGTGCCGCTCTCACGCCGAAACGACCCCGGGAGCGCGCCGCCCCGGCGCCCGTGACCGCAACCGTCGAGCACGCCCCATCAGCAGCCGCCTGAGGCCGTCCTCGCCCACGCCTGGGAGCAGACGGACCCGGCGGGGCCGCGCAACAAGGGCCCCGTCCCCCGCCAGTACCTCTGGCGCTACGACGGGCCGGCGCGCCGTCCGGTGCCGGAGTCGAAGCGGTGAACGCCTGTAGCGCCGCTGCGGGAGCTGGCCACTGAGATGCTCGGGGTGCGGCCAGCAGATCGTCGTTCCCACGCCGGGGCGGCGGCGCGTGCTTCCTCGGCGCCGGCACACGCTGTGACGTCCGAGGTTGATGTACAGAGGACAGTTTCCGAAACTCTCCCCGACGTCGAGCAGCAACACACCGCCGGTGTTTCCGGCCACCCCGCCGTTGATTCGGTTTCGGCGCCGCGCGTGCAGATCGAACCCAGGCAGGCCGAGATCGGCGCCCGCGATGAGTGCCCCCTCGAGCGCGTCACCGGGAATCGGTTCCGCGGCAAGCGAGAGCCGCTACGGATCGGAGGTGTCGACGAATCCGGGCTTGCCCACCAGCAGCGTCGCCCACGGGCGGCCCGCTCTGTCGCGTGCGGCAGCCACCACAACGGGCAGCGAGACGAAGGACACCTGGTGCGCGCCAGTGAGATGAGGACGCATGACCTGCCGTGCCCACGGCTCGATTGCATCGCGCACGCCGAGCCGTGCCTGTGCCTGCTGCTCGCCGACCTGGAAAGGGAATCCGTTGCTCATCGTGCTCGGCCGTGCCAGTCGAATGCTCATGCCCCCGGCGCCTCCGCGAGATCCTCGCAGCGGCACTGCCCGGTCACCTTGAGCTTCGCGGCCAGATCGCGAAGCGCGGTCCGCAGGCCTTCCTCGAGCACGGGGTGATAGAAGGGCATCTCGAGCGCCTTTTGCACCGGAAGCCTCATCTGCACCGCCCACGCAAGCAGGTGCGCCATGTGCTCGACGCGCGGGCCGAAGAGCTCCGCGCCGAGCAGCGTGCAGCACTGCCGGCGCGCGTAGATCCGAGCCGCGCCCTGGTTGCGACCCATCACCCGGGCGCGTCCCTGATCGTCGAAGGAGACCTCTCCGAACTCGACCGCATCGAGGTCGAGATCGCGGTACGGGGTGCCGACGATTGCCATCTGCGGATCGGTAAACACGATGGCGAGCGGCTCGCGTCGCACGTGCGCCGACACGTCCGGATAGGCGACGGCGTTGGCGCCCGCGATGCGGCCCTCGTCGGCCGCCTCGTGCAGGAGCGGAATGTGCCCGCTCGCGTCGCCGGCGATGAAGACCGGCGTCTCACCCCACTGGGTGGTACGGGAATCCCACAGCGGCCGACCGTGCGCGTCGAGCGGCAGGCCCGCGCGTTCGGGATCGAGGGACGCGAGGTTGGGCCGCCGACCTGCCGCCACGAGCACCTTCTCGAAGCGAGCCTCGTGCGTCTCACCGTCCCCGTCGCGCCATCGGATGGCGACACCGTTCCCACCGGCGCTTGCGTCGAGCACCCGCGACCGGAGCTGGATGTCGAGCTCGGACGACAGTGCCGCACGCGATACCTCCACGATGCGCGGATCGGAGAAGGGACCGAGCCGGTCGGAAGGATTGAACAGCGTGACCCGGACCCCGAGCCGCGCGAGCGCCTGACCGAGCTCGAGGCCGATGATGCCGGTGCCGATCACCGCCACGCTCGCCGGAAGATCCCGCAGCTCGAAGACGTCGTCGTTGACCATCACGTGCCGATCGAGTGCATCGAAGGGCGGCGGTATCACGGGCGTGCTGCCCGAGGCGATGACGACCGACCGCGCCTCCACCCGTGTGTGGTCGTCCACCTCGAGCGTGGTCGGGCCGACGAATCGGGCGTGACCGCGCAGCCGTTGGGCCTCGGGTAACGCCTCGGTCGAGTCGATCACGAAGCCCGCGAAGCGGTCGCGCTCGCGCCGCACGCGCTCGAGCACCGCCACTCCGTCAATCCCGACATCGCCGAACTCGATGCCGAAGCGCGAAGCCCCGCCGATCTCGTGCACCACGTCCGAGGCAGCGATCAGCAGCTTCGACGGCATGCAGCCGACCCGTGCGCAGGTCGTTCCATACGGGCCGGACTCGATCAGCAGCGGACGCGCGCCCGCCTTCTCGACTTCGCGCCGGGCGTTCAGTCCCGCGGTGCCGGCACCGATGATGGCGACGTCGACTTCGCGTGTGTGCATGTTTCTCTACCTCTGTTTCGCGTCGTAATCGATCACAGGATGTTCCTGGTCCGGGGACGCCGCTCAGGCGGCCTCGGCGACGGGGGTTGCGGTCGTGCCGTCCGGCATTCATCGGCCCGTTACCGGAGGGGACGGCGGACGTGGCGTCACCACGCCCGCCGGGTCCGCTCAGGCGGCCTTGCGCCATTCGAACTTCTGGAAGGGCCGGTCGATCGGGGTGTTTGCCAGGTGGTTGGTGTAGTTGGACATCACCTTTTGCGCATAGCCGAGAACGACCTCGAGGATGTTGCGCCGGGTGAAGCCGGCATCGAGAAACGCCTGCAGCGTGGCGTCATCGACGTGGCCGCGACCGCGCACGACGCTGAGCGTGAAGTCGCGCAGCGCTTCGAGGCGAGGATTCGGCAGAGGGGTCTGGTTGCGCAGTGCGTCGGTGATCGTGTCGTCGACACCCATGCTCTTGGCGATGCCCGTGTGAGCGGGGACGCAGTAGTGGCACGCGTTCTCGACGTTGACGGTCTGCCACACGACGGTGAGCTCGTCGGCGTCGAAGCTCGAATTCACGAAGAGTTCGTGAAGCCGCTGGTAGCCCTCCAGCAGCCCCGGCGCTTCGGCCATGACGGCGTGGAGCCCGGGAATCATGCCGTAGGCGGCCTTGGATCTGGCGAGCAGCGGCTTGCTGTCATCGGGAGCCGTCGTTTCGTCATGCAGGATGAAGTCGGTCATTGTCGTCTCCTTTTCGGTTTCTCGGTCCGAGATGGTGCGATGTCCGGTGGTCGACCCGTTCTGGCACCCTGAGAGAGGAAAGGAATGCAGCCTGGTCATCATCGCTTCCTCCGTAAAGGGGGCGTCCAGGGCCGTGAGGCCACGATCACGCGGCTCGCTCGGTGGTCGTCTCGAGGTCGTCGCGCCACGATGGGCGACGGGCCGGCGACGGGCAGCCCTGCGAGGACAGGATTTCGGCCGACACAGTCGGGATGGCGCCACGCCACAGGCCGATGTCATCGAGCTGCCGGTCGCTCAGCGCCTCGAGGTCCGCGACCATTGCGAGGTGGAGGCGCCGGCAGCGCAGGCGGGTAGTGGTGTCTCGAACGATCTCGGAAATCTTCATCGGTATGCTCCTCGTGTTGGTTGGCACAATGTCGGTCTTCACAGGCCCAGCTCGCCGAGCGCCTGGTGTCCGTCGGGACGCCGCCCGAGCGGCCAGTGGAACAGGCGCTGCGAGTCGCTGATTGGTAGGTCGTTGATGCTGGCGATGCGCACGCGCATCAGGCCGCTGTCGTCGAACTCCCAGTTCTCGTTCCCGTAGGAGCGAAACCAGTTGCCGGCGTCGTCGTGCCATTCGTAGGCGAAGCGCACGGCGATGCGGTTGTCCCGGAAGGCCCACAGCTCCTTGATCAGCCGGTAGTCGAACTCCCGCGACCATTTCTGCTGCAGTAAGCGGACGATGGCCTTGCGTCCGTTGACGAATTCGGAGCGGTTGCGCCATCTGCTGTCCTGCGTGTAGGCCAGCGAGACGATCTGCGCATCGCGACTGTTCCAGGCGTCCTCGGCCAAGCGTACTTTCTGCGCTGCCGTGTCGGCGGTGAACGGGGGCACGGGTGGTCTCGTGTTGGCCATGATCTCTACCTCGTCGATGGATGCTTGGCGGTCGGCCGGGACGCTCGGGGTCGTCCCGGTCGACCGCTGGATGGGCGAATGCCTAGTCGGCTTGCATGGCTGCAACCGCTTCCCGGGTGGTCCATACGGTGTTGGCGAGGAAGCGGAAGTTGACGAAGGCAGCCGCGTACCCGTCGCCTTCCTCGACCTGGGCCGCTGCCGTGGCGTCGGAGACCACCGCCACCTCGAATCCCTGCTCGAGCAGCTCGCGCAGGTGCGACTCGGTGCACAGGTTGGCCGACATGCCGGCCAGCACCACCTTGTCGATGCCACGCTTGCGAAGCTGCAGCACCAGGTCGTTGGTCTCCGGCCCGTAGACCTTGTGCGGGCTGGTGACGGTCGTGTGACCGTCCTCGATGTAAGGCTTGTAGCGCGCCAGCCAGTCGGCGCCGGATCCCTCCAGACCGTCGACATCCAGGGGACCTGGTCGATCGAACATGCCGATCTTGTGCATCAGCGCTTCGAGCGCGCCCTCGAACTTCCAGCCGTGGTCGTGCGGGTAGTAGTAGTGGGGTGACACGAACACCGGGATGTCCTGAGCCTTCGCGACCCTGAACAGCGTCTCGATGTTCTCCACGGTGCCGTTGGCCTCGACGTTCTTCCCCACCACGCCCCAGGTCACCCCCGCGGGGCTGAGGAAGTCGTTCTGCGGGTCGGTCACGACGAGCGCAGTTCGGCCCTTCTCGATGCGCATGCCGGGATCGGGCAGGGCAGCAAGAGCGGTCGGGATGGCGGCGGTCAGGAACACGACTGCGCCCGCTGTTTTCACGATTGTCTTCATGGTCTTCTCCAGATTGGTTGCGTCACGTGCCGGTGGGAGGGCCGGCCGGCCCGGGTCACACGACGGGAGATCCCTCGTCGGGCGTGCCAGCGCGCCGGGAACGATCCATGCGCCGCTCGGGCTGGCATGAAGGATGCGGTGGCTTCCCCTCATCTCGACTTCTCCCGTGGTGTGCGGTTGCCAGAGCAACGGCCGTGCCACTTGCCATACCCAATAAAAACAGCTAGTTGCCATAAGATGGATGCCTCAAGAACTTGTGGAACACAAGAATTCGTGGCCGAATCCACAAGAAATTGAGGAGACGCCCATGGATGATCGATGGCTTCGAGACGCACCCGCGCTACTGGCGGTGGTGGACGACGCTCTGGCCTGTCTCCACCTCAGCCGGGGCTGGCGTGCCCGGCTCGGCCTCCCGGATGCGGACGACGGGCGGGGCCTGCCGGTCTCGCGGCTGTTCGTGGGCGACCCGGAGGGATCGCCGGAAGGACGGCTCCGGCAATCCCTGCGCGGGACCGGGTCACTGCGGGACCTGCCGGTGTCCCTTCAGGGCAGGGACGGCGTCACGCAGGGACTGCTGTCCGCGTGGCCCGCCGGTGCGGAATCCGGGGCGGGGGCGCTCTGCCTCGCGGCCACGTGCCATGCCGACCTGGCGCGTGCGCTCGACGAGTTCCGGCAACTGCGCACGAGGTACGAGCTGATCCTCGAGGCCGCGGGCGAGGGCATCTATGGGCTCGACGCGGAGGGTCGGATCACCTTCGGCAACGCCGCCACCCTGGCGATCCTCGGCTGGAAACCGGCCGAGGCTGCGGGTAAGCGCTCGCACGACATCCACCACCACTCGCACGCGGACGGTTCGCCCTATCCGCGTTCGGAATGTCCGATCTACGCAGCGCTGCGTGACGGCGAGGTGCACCGGGTGGATGACGAGGTTTTCTGGCACGTCGACGGTTCCGCCGTGCCCGTCGAGTACACCAGCACGCCAATCCTCAACGACGGACGGATCCAGGGCGCGGTCGTCGTGTTCCGCGACATCTCGCAACGCAAGGAGCTCGAGCACCAGCGCGAGAACGCGTTTCAGGAAGTCCGGCAGCTGAAGGAACAGCTGGAGCTGGAGCGCGATTATCTGCGCGACGAGATCAGGACCGTGTCCGACTTCGGCGAGATGATCGGCGCCAGCCCGGCTTTGAGACGAACCATGGCCCAGATCGACGCCGTTGCCGGCACGCCCGCGAACGTGCTCATCGCCGGCGAGTCGGGTGTCGGCAAGGAGATGGTCGCGCGCGCCATACATGACCGGAGCGGCCGCGCGAACAAGCCCCTGGTCAAGGTCAACTGCGCATCGATACCCAAGGATCTGTTCGAGAGCGAGTTCTTCGGACACGTGCGAGGCGCCTTCACCGGCGCGCATCGCGATCGCGTCGGTCGCTTGCAGCTCGCCGACGGCGGCACGCTGTTCCTCGACGAAGTGGGCGAGATCCCGCCGGATCTGCAGAGCAAGCTGCTGCGCGCACTGCAGGAGAGGGAATTCGAGCGGATCGGTGACGATCGGACGATCAAGGTCGACGTCCGGGTGGTCGCTGCTACCAACCGGGACCTCGAGGCCGAAGTGAAGGCCGGCCGCTTCCGCGAGGATCTCTACTACCGGCTGGGCGTGTTCCCGATCGTGGTACCGCCTCTGCGCGATCGCCGGGACGACATCGCGCCGCTCGCCGAGCACTTCCTGGCGCGCGCCTGCACGGAACTCGGGCGCGAACCGATGCGCCTGTCGAAACAGCAGGCCCACCGGCTGAGGAGGCATCGCTGGCCCGGCAACATCCGGGAGCTGAGGAACGTCATCGAGCGTGCCGTGATCCTCGGGACCGGCAATCGTGCGCGCCTCGATCTGGCGATGCCCGATGATTCCGGCGACCAGGGGGCTGACGCGCCCGAGCCCGTGCCGCCAACGGAGACCGGTTTCATGACGGACGCCGAGATGAAGCAGCGTGAGAGAGCCAACCTGATCGCGGCGTTGCAGCACACCGGATGGCGCGTCTGGGGCCCGCAAGGCGCGGCCGAGCTGCTGGGGATCAAGCCCTCGACCCTGACCTACAGGATGAAGGCGCTGGGCATTGCCCGGCCGGCCTGAGTCACGCCCGTGGAGACTCCTTCGGATACCGCTGCTTCGAAAACCGTGCCGCAGGCAGGGAGAGTTCGCCTCACGATTCCGGCAGGCGGATCAATTCGCCGGCCTCAGTTCCGACCCCCGCGTCCCCGAGTACCGCCATCCGATCAAGCACCTGGTTCTTCACGGAAACCTTCACCTGCCGGCGGAACTCATCGCGGTTGCCGAGAGCATCTGACTGCATTGCACAGACTCTCGCTGCATCGGTGGCGAGCAGAGGCGAACACGAGCGCGCAAAGCGTTACGGGAAATGGTCCGCGTAACGAAGAGTCAACGCGTTGCGGCGGTGTACCCCTGCTGAACCCCCAGAGCGAGAACTCGTGAGAGGAATTCGAGGTAGCGAACGGAAAAGTTCGAGTTGAATGGCGGGCCGTGCAGGGATCGAACCTGCGACCATCTGATTTACAGGCTGGTGAAGAACTCCGCTTTTTTGGCCAGCCTGTGCCCGGTGCAGGGATGCACCGGCAAAGAGCAAGCACGAAAGTGCTTGATCCTTGGAGCGAGCACGAGACCGCGTCTCGCGCGCAGCGAGGTGAAAAGCGCAGGACGCGCTTTTTCACCAGCCTGTTAAGCGCCCACGTGCTCAACGCCGATGGACAGGCGGTGCGTCCCCCCGTCCAGAGGGACACGTACGCGCCCTTCGGAACCGGCGATAGTCGATCCGTCGAGGACAACGTGCGAGTCGCCGCGACCGTGATAGGCCGCATTCTCCACGACGATCGCGTAGTGGGTCGATTGCACGCTGACCGTCGCTTCAAACCCCGGCCATTCAGCCGGAATGCGGGGCTCGACCACGAGACAAGTCCCTTCGCGGCGAATGCCCAGAATGCCCTCGACGCCGGCACGGTACATCCACCCGGCCGAGCCCGTGTACCAGGTCCATCCTCCGCGCCCGGCGTGAGGCGGGACCGAATAGACGTCGGCAGCGACGACATAGGGCTCGACCTTGTAGCGTTCGGCTTCCTCGGGCGTGCGCGCGTGGTTGATCGGGTTGAGCAGGACGAACAGGTCGACGGCCTTCCCGCCCTCGCCTAGTTCGGCAAAGGCGAGGATTGCCCACATGGCGGCATGGCTGTATTGCCCGCCATTCTCCCGTAGGCCGGGCGGATAGCCCCTGATGTAACCGGGATCCAGAGACGTCTTGTCGAAGGGCGGCGAGAACAGGAGGGCCAGACGGTCCTCACGGCGAACCAGATGCCTCTCCAGCGACGCCATCGCCGCAGCGGCGTGCCCGGAGTCGGCGACGCCCGACAATATCGCCCAGGACTGAGCAATGGAGTCGATCCGGCATTCCTCGCTCTGCTTCGAGCCGAGCCAGGTCCCGTCATCGAAAGTCCCGCGTCGGTACCATTCACCATCCCACGCCTCCCGCTCGAGCGCCTCCCGTACCGAGACCGCATGAGCGCGCCACAGTGCGGCACGGTTTTCGTCGCGGCCCGTCACGAAGGGCGCGAAGAGCTCGATGGTCCGCACCAGCAGCCAGCCGAGCCACACGCTTTCACCCTTGCCACCTTCGCCGACGCGGTTCATGCCGTCGTTCCAGTCGCCGGTGCCGATGAGCGGCAGGCCGTGCTCGCCGGTGAGCTCGAGACATTGGTCGAGGGCGCGGGCGCAGTGCTCGAACAGCGAGGCTGAATCGTCCGCGACCATCGGCTGGAAAAAGGCGTCATTCTCACCGGGACTCAAGCCGGGCCCCTCGAGAAACGGCACCCTCTCATCCAGGATCTCCACGTCTCCGGTACAGGCGATGTACGTGGCGGTGGCGAAGCCGAGCCAGACGCGATCGTCGGAGATCCGCGTCCGCACTCCTTGCCCGGAATGCGGCAGCCACCAATGTTGAACGTCGCCTTCGACGAACTGTCGTGCCGCAGCGGTGAGGAGGTGGCGCCGCGTCTGCTCCGGCCTGGCGAGCGTCAAGGCCATCATGTCCTGAAGCTGATCCCGAAAGCCGAACGCGCCACTTGCCTGATAGAAAGCAGAACGGGCCCAGACGCGGCAGGCGAGCGTTTGATAGAGAAGCCAGCCGTTCAGCATGATGTCCATCGCCCGGTCCGGGGTCTTGACCTGGACGGTCCCGAGCAAGTCCCGCCAGTGCTCCGTGACCTCCGCAAGGACGGCGTCGAGGTCACTCTCGCGATAGCGGGAGATCAGCGCCCGGGCGTCCGCGACCGATCCGCATTGGCCGACGAACCATACGACTTCAATGCGCTCGCCCGCACCGATCTCAACCGTCGTCTGCAAGGCGGTGCAGGGATCGAGGCCTGCGCCGGTCTTGCCGGACAAGGGCACACCCGCGAGGAGTGCCGACGGGGCTCCGGGACCGCCATTGCGGCCCAGAAACTCCGTGCGATCGGCCGTACAGGCCGTTTGCCGGCCGCTGAGGTCGGCGAACGCAACGCGACCGGGGAAGGCGATCGTCCAGGGATTTCGAGCGAACATCGCGCCGGTGGCCCCATCGATCTCTGTGGCGATGAACGGGCCCGAGGCGCCACGCGTGGTGCCGAGGACCCATTCCGCATAGGCCGTGACCGATAGCCGGCGGGACCGTCCCGACACGTTTCGAAGGGTCAGACGCGAGATCTTGATCGGGTCGGCAAGCGGCACGTATTGCAGCAACTCGAGCGCGATACCATTCGCCCGGTGCTCGAAGCGGCTGTAACCGTGACCGTGGCGAGCAATGTAGGTTCCGCCGTCTCGGATCGGCTGCGCGGTGGCGCTCCAGAGGTCCAGGCTCTCTTCGTCGCGGATGTAGATCGCCTCGCCGGGCGCGTCTGCAACCGGGTCGTTCGACCACGGCGTGAGCTGATTCTCGCGACTATTCTCAGCCCAGGTGTAGCCGCTACCCTCGGCCGCCACCTGGAAGCCGAAGCCGGGATTGGCGATCACGTTGATCCACGGCGCCGGCGTCGCGCGGTCACCGTCGAGGACGGTCACATATTCACGGCCATCCTTGTCGAACCCGCCAAGGCCGTTGAAGAACTCGAGATCCGGCCGCACACGCGTTGACGCCGGCCGGTGCGCCGGCACCGGGGACTTCGCAGGGTGGGCCAACGACGACCCGATGGACGGCGGCGCCAGCCGGGCGAGCTGCTCGGCGATAGGCCCGCGCCGGGCGAGCAGTGCGACACGCGCGGCCGACTGGAGCAAGGCTCGGACATTGCCGCTCACCAGGTCGGCGCGCAGCGCGTAGACCTTACCCTGCGCGAGGTCTTCGCCGAAGCGCGGCCGAGATTGGCTGCTCCGCACCGCCGTCTCGATTGCGATCTGAAGATCTTGCGTGTAGGAGGAGGCACGTTCGTTGACGATGACGAGGTCGACGTCGAGTCGTTTCATGCGCCAGTATTCGTGAGCACGCAGCAGCTGACGAACCACGGCGATGTCCTCGATGTCGTCGACTCGCAGGAGAACAATCGGCAAGTCGCCGGAGATGGCGTGCGGCCACAGGCCCGACTGGGAACCGGCCCCGCGAACGATCGCTTCCGAGGGTACCCTGAAGCGTGGATCGGCATACAGGATCGGTGCCGCGAGGCGCTGAAAGTCCGCCGCCTCCCCTGCATCGACGTCAAGATGGCGAAGCTGGACCTGCGCCTGGGTCCACGCCAGGATTCTTGCCCGATCGAAAGCGCTCCGATCGTGATGCTTGTCGACCAGGTCCAGGAGCTCGGCCCGCGACGGCGCCACGACGGTCCAGAAGGCGACCCGAACGACCTTGCCGGGCGGGACCGCCACGCGATACCGGAGTGAGAAGATCGGGTCGAGTACGGTCCCGACCGTGTTCGAGAGCGGTTGACCCTCCGCGATTGCCGCAGCGGCCCCGACCGAACGGCCGCGGCCCACGAAACGGGCGCGGTCGGACTCGTACTGCGGATCGGCGACGACCTCGCCTTCCACGACGGCCAGATGGGCGGCCCAGACCTGAGGCTCCTCGGGGGAACGCGGGCGGCGCGTCGCGACGAGCGCACCGTATCCGGCGAGATGCTCGGTTTGGACGAACATCTTGGCGAAGGCGGGATGCGCGTCATCGGCGACTGGCGCCGTCAAGACCACTTCCGCGTAGGATGTGAGCTCGAACTCACGCGGTCCGCTTCCGCTGTTGGTCAGCGATATGCGGCGAACCTCGCCGTCATCCTCGCCGGAGACGAGCACCTCCATGGTGGTCGCCAGGGTGTCGTCATGGCGGAGGAACTCTGCGTGGTCTTCACCAAATACCGTTTCATCGTTCTCCGCATCCTTCCCGACCCGCTGCGCACCCGCAGCCCAGACCTTTCCGCTTTGCGTATCCCGTACGAATATGTACGAGCCCCAGTCATCACGGGTGGTGTCCTCCCGCCATCGAGTCACCGCGATATTGCGCCAGCGGCTGTAGCCCGCACCCGCCGCCGTCAGCATCACCGCGTAGCGCCCGTTCGACAGCAGATGCGTTATGGGGGTACCGCTGGCCGACGCCGACAGCCGGCGCAATGTCAGAGCCCCGGCACTGGTCGCGCCCGGCGAGACCTTGACCTCCTCGGCCCGCGGATGCGCAACCGCCACGTCCCGGGGCATCCTTTCCTGAAGCAGGAGCTCACTGGCCCGGATCATCGGTTCGCGGTGGAACCGGGCGCGCATCTGACCATCATGCAGCGTGTTCGCCATGGCCACGATCGTCATGCCCTGGTGATGGGCCATGAAGCTGCGCACGATCGTCACGTCCTCGTTGTCCGGAAGTCGCGACCGGGTGAAATCGAGGGCTTCGTAGAAGCCGTAGCGCCCTTGGGCTCCGATCTCGGCAAGGTGGCTGTAGTTTTGCCGTGCACCGCGCGGGTCCACCATGGCGGCGAGGCCCGTTGCATAGGGCGCGACCACCACATCCTGCGAAAGGCCGCGCTTGAGGCCGAGACCGGGTACGCCGAAGTTGGAGTACTGGTACGTATACTCCATGTCGCGGGCGCTGTAGGCGGATTCCGAGACACCCCACGGGATGCCCAGTGACCGCCCATAGGACTGCTGCCGCTCCACCACCAGACGATTGGTCTGCTCGAGCAGGCTACCGACCGGCGCGCGCATCACCACCGACGGCATCAGATACTCGAACATGGACCCGGACCAGGAAATCAGCGCCGAACCCTTTCCGAGAGGCGTCGCGGCCCGGCCGAGGTGAAACCAGTGTCGGGTCGCTACGTCTCCCTTCGCGACCGCAAACAGGCTGGCCAGCCGCGCCTCGGACGCGAGCAAATCGTAGCAGCCCGGATCGAGGCCATTGTCGGCAAGGGAGTAACCAATCGACAGCAGCTTGCGCTCGGGATCGAGGAGAAAGGCGAAATCCATCTCACGTGCCATCTCGCGCGCCGTGTCGGCGAGCACGGTCAATCGACCCCTCGTCGTACACGACCCGTCGTCGAGCAGGCGCTGGTCTCGGTCATGTTCGGCCAACGCCCTTCTGAGCGCTTCGATCCAGAAGACCAGTTCCGGCGCACTCTCGTCCCCGGTGGCCGGCAGGAGATCGCGGGCCGCCGTGGCGGCCTTTTCAGTCTGCTGCTTCAGTGTCGGAGACAGCATTTCGATCGATTGTGCCCCTGAAAGTTCGGTTTCGATCTGTTCGAGGAAAGAGGCTAACTGTTGTACACGCGCGCCATTCGTGGACGGCACGGCGTCGATGGCCTCGCGCGCCAGTCGAACGTTGTCCATCATGCCGCACCGTGCACGAGGACCTATGGGAGCATCCCTCCATTCTTCACAGGCGTTTGCGAGCACGATCAGGTGACCGGCAAGATTTCCGCTATCGACGGTCGAGACGTAGGTGGGGTCGAGCGCACGCAGGTTGCGCGTCTCGTACCAGTTGAAGAAATGGCCCTTGAACCGCGGGAGCTTGAGCATCGAGCGGAATGCCGCTTCCAAGCGGTCGACGGTCTCCGTGGTCCCGGCCCAGCCGAAGTCTCGCGCGGCGACGGCGGAAAGCAGATAGAGACCGATGTTGGTTGGCGAAGTTCGGTGTGCGACGACCGGATTCGGGTCCTCCTGGAAATTGTCCGGTGGCAACATGTTGTCCGAAGGCGTGACGAATGTTTCGAAGAACCGCCAGGTGCGACGGGCGATGAGTCGCAAGTCGCGCGCATCCGGGTCCGAGACCGCGAACCGCGGCGCGACGACCGGAGCCCGGCTGGCTCGCAAGGCGATCGCCGGTGCTGCCAACCAAAGCAGCGCGAAGGGAAGGACGAGTGGCCAGGAAGATGGCGCGACCGCGACCGCGCCGGCCGCCATGCCAAGCCCGAGCGAGGTCCCGCCTGCCATCTGCCGATAGAAGCCGCGCAGATCCAATCGCGGACTCACATTCGACTGGGCCGCGGTCGTCCATTCGAGCAGGTGCCGGCGCGTTACGTAGAGCCGCACCAGGGTTCTCAGAATCGCATCGCCCATGCGCCACGCGTGATCGGCGAGAAATGCGAGCGACAGGAGGCTCTGCGTGGCCGCGAGCTGCAGATCGGCGATTAGCGTCCGAACATGGTGGCCAAGGCGAATGCCGGTGCGACGCGGCAGCACGGAAGAACAGGCGGGAAGGAATGCCGGGATCGCGATGGCACCGAGGACGAGTGACGCGCCTACCAGGCCCGCGGGCATGGGTAGCACCCAGCACATACCGAATGCCGTCAGCGTGAACGGCGGGCCCAGCGACCGCGTGAGGTTGTCCAGCATCTTGAAACGGCCGAGCGATGGAACTGCTCGATGCCCCGTGGAGCGTCCCAGCAACCAGGGAATGAGCTGCCAGTCGCCCCGCGTCCAGCGATGCTGGCGCTTGCCAGCGACGTCGTAGCGCGACGGGAACTCTTCCACGACCTCGATGTCGGAGGCGAGGCCGGCGCGCGCGAAAATCCCCTCGAACAGATCGTGACTTAGCAGGCAGTTCTGGGGAATGCGGTCGTCGAGAGCTGCCTCGAAGGCATCGACGTCGTAGATGCCTTTGCCGGTATAAGACCCCTCACCGAAGAGGTCCTGGTAGACGTCCGAGATGGCCGCAGCGTAGGGGTCGATTCCGCCAGGGCTGGAAAAGGCCCTTTGGTAGAAAGAACCCTCGCGCCCGACCGGTAGGGACGGCGTGACGCGCGGCTGCAAAATGGCGTAGCCATCGATGATGCGCTGCTCCACGTCACTCAACCTCGGTCGATTTAGCGGGTGCGCCATCTTGCCGACCAAGCGCAGCGCAGTGTCTCTCGGCAACCTGGTATCGGCATCGAGTGTGATGACGTAGCGCACATCGGCCGGCACGTGCGGTGCCCGACCTGCGAGCGACATGAACGTTGTGTCGGTAGCGCCGCGTAGCAGCCGATTGAGCTCATGAAGCTTGCCTCTCTTGCGCTCCCAACCCATCCATTTGTTCTCACCCGCATTGAAGACGCGATGCCGGTGAAGAAAGAAGAAACGGCCGCCACCGGGCCCTGGCCCGTATCGACGGTTCAGGCGCTCGATCATTTCGGCGGCCACGGCGAGCAGATGGGCATCGCCCTCCAGAACCTCCTGGTCCGCATCGACTCCGTCCGACAGAAGGGCGAAGGAGAGATCGCCGCCGGCACCCGAAAGGTGGTGGATCTCGAGTCGCTCGACCTCCTCCAGGAGGTCGGCCTCGCTGGTCAGCAGCGTCGGCACGACCACCAGCGTACGAAGCGCTTGGGGCACGCCCGCGGTCAGCTCGAGCCCCGGCAACGTCGTCGCCACCGAGCTCCAGGTGATCCCGCGATTGACGAGCGCGGTGGCCACCCCGCTTGCCGGAAGGAACCCGACGAGGGTGAATAGCGCGAGACCCGCGCCCGCGACACCGTGGCTACTCAACGCCCACAACCCGAGCAGCAACAGCCCGGTTGTGACGAACAGGATTGCGCCGGCATAGCCTCGGATCCCGAGGCGGATGTTGAAGCGGTTTATCATCAGCCGGAAAGGCGGCGAAAACCCGGCGCTGAGTTCGAGTGCGTGCCGACCGCCGGCGATCAAATGGTAGCCCGGGTCCCCGACGCGCTCTGCCTCCGTTGCGTTGACCGCTGCAGCCGCCGCGACGCGGGATGCCTTCAGCGCAAGCTCCACGATCTCCAGCTCGGTAGACGCCGAGCCGCGCGCCAGTTCTTCGATCGCGCTTCGGTAGAGATCCCGGGTCGGGAAATCCATCGCGGAAAAGTTGCTCGCGGCGCGCAACCGTTGGTCGACGAGGCTCACGCTCTCGAATAGCTCCGTCCAGTCGATGTCGGAAAGCAGCCGCATACTGGTGATGACATTGCGAACGGTTACGTTGGATGCGCCCTGCCTCTGTTGCGCGTGCTGCACCGTTTCATCAATGCACGAACCCTGAAGCCTGAGCCGCTCCTCCAACCAGTCGAGAGCCGGATTCGTGCTGGGATCCTGATTCCTCAATCGTTTTGCGAGCTCGGCGGCGAAGAGGTCGGATAGGGGCCCGGGTGACCGCGTGGCGATGTCCGCATCAAGCGCGGAGCGCGCGCCTCCTGTCGCCAGGAGCCGGTCGGCGAGCGCTTCCGCCTCGGCACGCACCTTTCGCCCGGCCGTCATCTGCTCAGCCAGCCGGCGCAGGTTCTCTACGAGCACTATGCGCAACGTGATCGCGACAGCCCACAGCTCACCGATCGTTAGCGGCTGGACCCGCTGATAGGCTGCGATGAAGCGGCGCAGCATATCGGGATCGAAGTGGCTGTCACTGTGGGCCACGAATGCCCACGCGATCCCAAACACCCTCGGATATCCGGCGAACGGGCCTTCGGCCAGTTTTGGCAGCTGACGGTAATAGCCAGGGGGCAGGTCATCACGTATCTCGCGGACCTGCGCCTCGACGAGATGATAGTTGTCTAGGAGCCACTCCGCAGCCGGTACCACCCCGCGCCCGCGCTCCAGCTCCAAGGCGCTCGCCCGATAGGCCGCAAGCAACACGACAGCGTTGTCCTTCAAGCGGGTGTGTAAGGACAGGACGTTCCGTGGTTTCGTCGTCACCCGCTGCGCGACCGCGAGGCTCTCGGCGTGTTGTTCGAGTCGTTCGACGCCGAAGATCTCTTCCCGCACGGGGGAGGCGTTGTCCCATGGCGGTTGCCAGGAGCGACGGGCTGAAGCATGACGGCGCAGCGGACTCACGCGGGCCTCCCGGGTTTGCGAGCAGGGAAATCGAATGACATGGGGTGCTTCCGCCTGCTTGACCTACTCATGTCGCCGGGGGTTGGCGCGAACTCGAGACCAAAAAAATACGGTTTTGGAAGCGAGCCCGTGACGCCTGCGTCGCGCACCGTACGATACAAACAAGATGGGCCCGAAGGGTTTCTAGGACTACGCTCCTTCGCCAACGGACACGATACGGACGGGGGCGATGGTTGTCGTGTCAATGACCAGTGACAGCTTGAGGTGCAACCCCGGGGGGACGATCTTGAGGTGTTTTCCAAGACGCTGCACGACGGCGACGGAGTCGCCTGGCACCGTGTAGTACGCCGTCCAGACGCTGAGGCCAAGTTGCGCAATGACGATGAGCAGGACTACTCCGCGGGCGCCGCCTGCCGGGAGGTTCTGACTCAGCCGGCCAAACCCTTTGCGGATCAGATCGTCAAGGTCGGGGGCGTTGGCTCCGCCGCCCCAGGGGCCACTCGGGGGGCGTTTCCGGTCGGCGATGGCATCAGAGTGGGCCCTTCCCGTATGGAGCATGCTCGAGCTCACACGTCGCGGTCTCCGGGCGCGCTGAGGTGGCATACCATCCGGCGGAGCGCGGCGCTCGCACACACTGCGGCGGATGGATATTCCTAACCAACCGACATTCCTTCATTTTCACCTCGTTCTACAGCTTGACGGTCGGTCTCCTCCCCGAATGATTCCATTGCCCCTTGCGGGGGATGTCGGTACGGGCCCCGCGGGCTCGCAGTTCTCTCCGGTCCCTGTCGTTGGTTCGGGGCCGTAGCCAATTCGTCCGCATCTCGGCTCGCCGCACCGCCCCGAATCGCTACGTGTGAATCGCGCAGACCCTTGCTGTCGCAAGAGCTGGACACCCTTGCTGTCGCAAGAGCTGCTGTCTCCCTTCTCTTCCTCATCGACTCCGGATGCCTCGTGGTTGTCGGGCTTCGGTCGAACCGAATCGCCGCTCAAGCAGATACCATCTTGTTCTACTTTGTCGAGTCCGTCCGTGCGGCAGCGTACATAGCTCTGGAACGCTCGTTTCGCACTAGCGGCGAGCAACGCGGGGGGGGTGTCTCTGAAGGAACCTCCCCGCCGCTTGGCGGTCAACAGCTCCTACTGGCTGCCGCGGTTCCGGCGTCGCGCACTATGGAAGAGTTGCAGGAGTTTGTACCTCCAGGGAAGGTGGCGAACCCGACCGCGGCCTCGCTGCCTTCCATGGCCACTTCGACCGTTCGACGTCCATCCACGTCCACTACGTACGATACGATGGCGTCTTCGGGGAAGTAGATGTATTCGATACCGTCGCCCGGCGAGTAGACAATCTCGTTCTCGCCCAATCCGACGCGCTCGAGATTCGCCCGCAGCCGTCGATCCGGCGTCAATGCACGCTGGCGCACAGACGTGGACCGGGCGACGTGCGTATAAGCACTCGTGAGGATGCAGCACCGACGCACACACGAGGTGCCGCGCCGCGAGCGACTCTGGTCACTGCAGAAGTCATCCGGGACACGTCCTCGAGATCGACACCTCGGACCAACCGGTTCCTGGCGCTCGACCTGTATCGCAACAAGGCAGCACTCAATGTCTATCATTTGGCGAACACGGACGGTGACCACCGGTCACTTGGTGTTTCTTGCGCTTCTCGTATTCCTCCCAGGACAACTGTCCGCGCAGGCTCGCCCCGTCGAGACGCCCGAGAATGCGAGCGCAAAGCACTACGGCAGCGGGTGGAAGTGTGACCGAGGCTACCGAGAGGAGAAGGGCGCGTGCTTCGCCATCGAGGCGCCGCCCAACGCACACCCCACTGGTGCATCCTACGGACGGGGTTGGGACTGTGACTATGGTTTTCGTGACGCAAGCGAAACTTGCATTGCCGTCCAGGTGCCGGAAAACGCCTATTTGAACTCATCCGGCGGCGACAGATGGACATGCAATCGGGGTTACCGAATGGTCGACCAGGCTTGCGTCGCCATCGAGGTGCCTGCCAACGGATACTTGACCGACACCTCGTACGGACCCGGCTGGAAGTGCGACCGGGGGTACCGAGCTGACAGGCGGTCTTGCGTCACCATCAAGGTGCCTACTAACGGATACTTGACCGACGCTTCGTACGGACCCGGCTGGAAGTGCGACCGGGGGTACCGAGCTGACAGGCGGTCCTGCGTCGCCATCAAGGTGCCTACCAACGGATACTTGACCGAAGCTTCGTACGGACCCGGCTGGAAGTGCGAGCAGGGGTATCGCGCAGCCGGCAAAGATTGCGTGGCGTTGAAGGTGCCAACGAATGCCCACCTTGACTACTCGGGAAACGGCTGGGAATGTAACCAGCTCTTGCGCAAGGATCGGAACGTGTGCGTCATGCCCTGACGGTCTTGCTCGATGTATTTCCCCAGTTTGTGTGAAAACCGGCGTCATGGGCTGTGTGCGCTTGACATAGATTGAAATCGACACCATCAGGAGGTGACGGTCGTGAGCGACAATACTCGAGAGCTTGAATCGCAGCTGCGCGACGCGCAGAGCAAAATCAGAGTGGCCGAAGCGACACTGGCAGATGGTAAGCGCCAACGCATCAAGGTTTCGGTCTGGTCCGCCGTAGGTGGATTTCTACTGTTTGCAATCGGAGGCCATTGGTTCCCCGGCTACCAGCTCGACAGCACTGCCATGGAGACTTCTAACGACCGTGCCGCGAATGCGGTGGGCGAGGTCATGGCCGAGCTTTGTGCGCAACGTTTCATGAAGGACCCCGCATTTGATGCGATACTCGCGGGCTTGAAGGACGCGACCGGCGGCTGGAGTAAGGCAGACTACATTCGAAAGGGTGTCTGGGCCCAGGGACCGGGCGGCGAGAAATCTACTCATGCCACTGCTGAGAAGTGCGTGGAGTTGATAGCGGAGCGTCTGTCTGAAAAGCCCGAGAAGGCTTCTTGACGGCAAGGAGCTCGCGACCTCACCACTCGTTCGCGGGAAGAATGCCAGCGTCGCTCGTATGTTCGCGTTCTCGAGTCCGACTCTCATCTCGCCTACGGCGTGCAGCATCCCGGTGAGAAGCTCTGTGTCGAATGAATTCGGCCAAGGATCCGGCTAGCGAATGCACCGGCACCTCGGTTGACGGTTGCGGATCCATGATGCAGGAGAGCAGGCGTGCCCTGGTGCCGGATCTGTACGGCTGCCGCCATCTGCAGTCGAGCGCCCTCTTTCATGTTCGATTTCTTTCAGGTCGTGCTGGAGAACCCGATGGCGCGGATACGTACCCGTGTCCTGCTGTGATTGCCGGTGCAATGAGCGTATCGTGTCATCCTGTCGCGTCCCCTGACTGGTTGGGCACGACGTTCACGGGGTATCCCTCCCGGCTATTCCTCGAGCCAGACAGCGCGCAGCCTGGACCGGTCGCGGTAATCGTTGCCAGGCGCGGCAAGGAGAACATTCGTTGACCTTCGACGGCCTCGGTCTTCGGGCCGCGCTGCTTCGCGCTGTGCGCGAGCAGGGATTCACCATGCCAACAGCTGTGCAAGCGCGGGTGATTCCCGCGATACTCGCCGGTCGCGACGTGATCGCGGCCACCCAGAGCGGCAGCGGCAAGACCGCCGCATTCACTCTCCCGATGCTTCAACGTTTGATGGGGGTTCGTTCCGAATCTTCGCGAACCGTACGGGCGCTGATCATGGTGCCCAACCGTGAGCGTGCTGCGCAGGTCGCTCGCAGCGTGCGGACCTACGGTGCTCACCTGCCGTTTCACTGCTTGACCCTTGTCAGCGGAGTCGACATGGCGCCGCAGGTCGAAGCGCTGCTCCGAGGTGCCGACATCGTAGTTGCAACGCCGCGGCGGCTTCTGGACCACGCCCGCCGCGGCAACATCGATCTTTCGCAGGTTTTGATTGTCGTACTCGACGAGGCCGATCGAATTCTCGACATGGGAGGTCTTGCCGACGTCCGGCGGACGCTCGCGCTGATGCCCGCCCGGCGACAGATTCTTCTCTTCTGCACGACCTTTCCTGACATGGTCAGTGCACCCACCGGCCAACTTCTCGAGGAACCCGAGCTCATCGAGGCCGGCCTGCTCGATGGTACGCCCACTGGGATTGCGCGCAGGAGTGGCTATCGCGCGGATCGCGAAGGCAGGATTGGACACCCAGGGCTGCTGGCGAAACGGGGCGCACGTTCCGGAATGCCCGTGTTCCCCTGCAGCAAGCACCGGACGAACCGCCTTGCGCAGAAGCTGGACGAAACCCGCATCCCCGCCGACGCAACTCACGACGACACGAGCCAGTCGGCCATTGGCATCTAACCGCTTGTGGGCATGGAGCTGAAGGACTCTCGCGATGGTCACTGATTCCCAGCAGATTCTTCGGGAGGTCCGTACTGCGACGAACCTCGACGAGGTGCTGAGCATCATCGTTCGTCGGGTAAAAGCTTCCCTATGTGTGGATGTCTGCGCCATACACTTGACCGGCGCCGAGGTCGGTCAGTATGTATTGATGGCATCGGCCGGCTCGAGCAGCGCGGCGACTGGCGAGATTCGATCCGGTCCAAAGGCCGGTCTGCCGGGCCTGGTTGGCGAACGCCGAGAGCTGGTGGTTCTGTCCAACGCATCGGCTCACCCACGCTACTGCGCTTCCGCCGAAACAGGGGACAACCGGTTCGAGAGCTTTCTCGGCGTACCGCTCATCCACCATCACAATGTCCTAGGTGTGCTGGTTGCATGGAAACGAGGGCAAGCCCCGCTCGGCAAGAACGAGGAGACGTTCCTCGTCACGGTCGCAGCACAGCTCTCGGAGGCCATTCATGAAGCTGTGAGGGCGGACGAAGTTGCCAGGCTTCTGAAGGGAGAATCCGGGGACAAGGCTTTCATTCAAGGCGTTCGGGCGGCCACCGGGATCGCAATCGGCACCGTTGCGTTGCTCGGCCCGCTGGGGAAGCTGGACTCGGTGCCCGATCGCGGCTGCCAGGACGTCGATGCCGAGGTGGCCGCCTTCAAGGCCGCGGTCGCCGCCGCCCAGGCGGAACTGGGTGCCAGTAGCGAGCGCCTGGCAGATGTCCTGCCGAGCGAGGCACGTGAGCTCTTTGATGTGTACGTCATGCTCCTCGGCAATGACAGCTTGGTAGCAGCCACCCTCGAGCGGATCCGCGCCGGGAACTCAGCGGCTGGGTCATGGCGCGTCACCGTCGCCGACCACGCGCGGGTCTTCGATCAGATGGAGGATTCCTACCTGCAAGGACGGGGGGACGACATCCGTGAGATCGGCCAGCGTGTCCTGTTCCACCTCCAATCCGCGGTCGACGGGTCTCGAAAGTACCCGGAACGATGCATATTGGTGGCAGATTCGGTCGGGATCACCGACATCGCGGCGGTGCCCGCCGGTCGACTCGCCGGAATCGTGTGTAAGGACGGGTCCGCTCTCTCCCACACCGCCATCCTGGCCCACGCCTTGGGAATTCCGGCGGTCGTCAGCCTCGCATCGCTGCCCGTCGGACTCATCGAGGGGTGCACGATAATCGTAGACGGCGCCCAAGGCCGTATCTACGTGAATCCGCCTCGTGCTGTCATCGACTCGTTTGAACGACGCCTCCTCGATCAACAGGTTCTTTCCTCCCAGCTCGAAACGCTTCGTGACCTGCCGGCGCAGACTCTGGACGGCGTCTCATTGCCCCTGTACGCGAACTTGGAATTCGCCTCCGACATCGACGCCGCGTGGGAAAGCGCGGCCGAAGGGGTCGGTCTCTTTCGTACGGAGTACCAGTTCTTGCTGCGCGAATCTTTCCCGATCGAGGAAGAGCAGTATGAGATCTACCGCGACATACTGAGTGCCTTCGCACCGAAACCGGTGACCATACGTACGCTCGACGTGGGTGGCGACAAAATCCTCTCGTATTTTCCGGTCGTGGAGGAGAACCCCTTTCTGGGCTGCCGTGGAATCCGATTCTCGCTGGCACATCCGGAAATATTCCTGATCCAGCTGCGTGCCGTGCTGCGGGCCAATGCTGACTACGGCAACCTGCAAGTGCTGTTTCCCATGATATCGCAGGTCGATGAGCTCGATGAGGCCCTCGCCCTGTTGGCGCGCGCCGATCGCGAGCTGAAGGAGGAGGGTCGGGAATCGGCAATGCCGAAAGTGGGGGTCATGATCGAAGTGCCTTCGGCGGTCTTCCTGGCGAAAACCTTGGCGAATCGCGTGGATTTTCTGTCCATCGGGACCAACGACCTTGCTCAATATACGCTCGCGGCGGACAGAACCAATTCTCAGGTCACGACTCCGTACGACAGCTTGCATCCCGCCGTGCTCCATGCAATTCAAAGCGTCATCCTCGACGCCCATGAACGAAACACGCCCGTAGGCGTGTGTGGCGAGATGGCAGGCGATGCCGCGGGCGCCCTGCTTCTTCTCGGCATGGGTATCGATGCCCTCAGCATGAGTCCCGCCGCCATTCCGCACGTCAAGCTCGTGATTCGTAGCTTTACTGCGAGACAGGCGCGTGTGCTCGCTGAGGAGGCACTCAGGCTCGAGCGCGGCACCGACGTATTCACCCTGCTCAATAATGCACTCCGACAGACGACTGTTCTGGCGGCCGACGGCGGTGGGTGGGGAATGGGTGACAGCACGCCCAAAACGTCGGTGCAACCCCGGGCGACCGATACACCGGCTGCGATGACCGAGGCGACGTTGCGGTGAGGGCGCCGATGTCGGCGTTATCTTGCAACGACGCAAGCCACCGGCTCAGTCCTCGCTTCCGACGTGAGACGGTCACCCGTACTGCCGTTGCTCTCATTTCGCCATTTCCCGAGTATCTCGGCCGGATGGTGCCCGTTTACCCCAACAGCGGAGTTTCAGTGTACGGAGGCCGCGTGGCGCTGCCGGCGGAGGCGACCACGTTTACACCGCCAAACCCATCGGATGTCGGGAACGAAGCAGACTTTTCAGTCGCTGGAAGCGCTCTTACCGCGCGAGGAGCACCCCTGCGGACCGTCAGCATTCCAGGTGCTGCACGGCGACGGGGGAGTGCGCGTATCGGAAGATATCGTGGAGCGAAGCAGAGCGGAGCGGCAAAGAGTCTGCTGAAATTTCTCAGGAGTTGCACACCGATGTTCGGCCTATTCAATCGGAAATTCACCGATCCACTGTCTCAGCCGAGCGTGGGCATGATCCGATCTCATACGAGAACCTTGATTCGCTTCGCGAACGACGCAGAGAGAGCAGGCGCACGAGACACGGATCCGGACGATGGCGCGGGGAAAAAGACCAAGGAGCGCCAAGCAATGGCGTCCGGGGAGACTCAGCTAGCGAGTAGTATCGCGGCTGCGGTCTCTGGGGATGTCAGCATTCGCTCCATCGTAGATGACGTCATCCGACCGACACTCCGACAAGCGATTGTAGTGAGCGAGACTGCACATGACGCAATATTTAGAGCGATTGGTTTGGCGGAACGGCGTTAGCTACCTGTCTTGCGAGGTCGCGAGGGAGGTCCGTTCTCGACACGCAACTGGTCATCTCTGGCGCTCGAGCGACCCTGAGTTCGTCGCGATGATTGCGATTTTCGGAAACGTCCGAGGGATTGACGAATGACGGTCGAGCCCCCGCCGGATGCCCAGGACACGCGCACGTGTACCGGTATCAAGCACGAGTCCGGGCCGGAGAACGCTGCCGACTTCACCAAACAACAGCGGCTTGTATCGGAATTGGTACAGGTCAAGCAAGCGCTTGCCACCAGCCGGCGTGAAACGAAAGCGGCTTGCCGGGAGATCGAATCACTGAGGGATGACAATTCACGACTCAAGCTGGAATTGGTGGCCCTCGCACGCGATGAAGCAACCGCGCGAGCCTTTGGATATCAAGACGAGCTTACCGGTCTTCCGAATCGGAGGTTGCTGAAAGACCGACTGGGTCAGGCGCTGGCGCGGAGCGCGCGTCACGATACGCAGGTGGTGCTGCTGCTGCTCGATCTGGACGATTTCAAGAGAATCAATGACAGTCTAGGCCACGCGGCAGGTGATCACGTCCTTCGGATGGTGGCGCAACGGTTGTCCGAGAGCATTCGTAGCGCCGACACCGCGTGCCGCTATGGTGGGGACGAGTTCGTGGTCATGCTGCCCGACGTCGAAGACACCAAGGTAGCCGCCAGTATCACAGAGAAGCTGCTAAGGACTCTTGGCACACCCTACGTCATCGGGGAGATCGAGATCCGAATGACCGCGAGCATCGGTACCGTCGTCTATCCGGACGATGGAGGGTCATACGTCGAGCTCTTACGCAAGGCCGACATATCCCTGTATAGCGCGAAGAATGCAAGCGGGAAGGTCTCGACCATCATCGTGTCGGAATACGGTAGTTCGGAGATTTCGAGCGCGCACCCCTTGGCTCAATAGCGGGTCGAGGACGCGCGAGCGAAATGCCGTGGCGTTGTACGAATTCTTCGGGGAGAGATTCTCGACCGCCGGGTTGTTCTCGAGCTCCACCCACGGGGGCAGATCTTTCGATCTGACACAACTGGGGGTTGGGAGTCTGGGCCAGGGATCGAAAGGGTGCAGTTGCAACTTCGTGATCGCGCATCGCCACCGCTAAACGAAGAAATGAACATGGCTTGCAAAGCCCGTGGGCGTCGGAGACGCATGGTTGCCGTCATCGAGAACTCGACGCCACTGGCGTCTGGTTGCGCGCCGGCGTTTCAGGTCTGTTCGCCGGCCATCGAGTCGATGAAGGTTCGCGGGGAATGGACGCCGGCGAAGTCGGGCGGATTCGCAAGCAGCGTCCGGTCACCAGTTACCAGGATCGATCCCGGCGTGGTCG